>NZ_JBHVHV010000021.1:0-83821 GCF_042800035.1 Sutcliffiella sp. NPDC057660 | reverse complement strand
GGCACGCCGCCAGCGTTCATCCTGAGCCAGGATCAAACTCTCCAATAAAGAGTTTGAGCTTATGCTCAAATGTTGACTAGCTTATGTTACATTTTCGTTCTTTGTTAATCCCTATAAGATTAACGTGGACGCTGTTGTTTTGTTTAGTTTTCAAAGAGCTCTTTCGGTAGAAGCTTTGTTAAAAGCGACCCCTTTAATATAACACAAATCATTATTTTAAGTCAACGTTTTTTTGAAATTCTTTTTTCGAAGAATGTTATTCACAATTGCTTGTGTTGCTGACTTGATTGATTATAGCACGGTGTTTGTCCTGATGCAATTACTTTTTTAATATATGATTAAATTATTTTCAAAGATGAAAAAAGAGGGTCCCGCTGCTAGACGGCAGCGGGACCCTTATAATTTTCAACAACGTATGATAATAAGTTGATTCCCTATTTGATAATCTCTTCTACAAAAAGATCCAACTCCTGATTCAAGGAGATAAATTGTTCACTGCCTTCTATTCTTACCATCGGCCTTGTTGGGGTCGCTGGATCAATGAATACCACATCCACAATTTTTCGGTTTGATAGTCTCAATTTTGCGCCTACGCTTATTTTGCATACACTGTTTGTCAGTGCTTGAACGACAGCCAGATCATACTTTCCGAAAGTTTCGTGCTTTAGTTGCTCGATTACTTTGAAAGGTGACTGCTTGCTTCGATACTTTCTTGGAGAGGTCATTGCGTGAAAAACATCGGCAACAGCCAGTATTTTTGTATAATCGTGTATTTTATCCTCCGATAGCCCAAAAGGATAGCCGCTTTTGTCATACCGTTCATGATGCTGCAGTACTGCGAGCTTGATCTCATCTTGTATGACAGGCTGCTTGCTCACCATCTGATAACTGAAAATCGGGTGTTCTTTTATCTGGTCAAACTCTTCTTTCTTTAATACGGCTACATTTTTCAAGATTTTCTGGTCGATTCTGGACATTCCGCAATCCATCAGGAATCCCGCAATGCCTACCTGAATGATATCCTTCTTTTTGAAGCCCATGGATTTTGCAATGGAAGCTGCGATGATGGCCACCGCAACCGAGTGGTGAAAGACGTATTCTTCCTCATTGGTGTAATGGTGGACAGAAAACACCTCTTGTGGAAAGACCAAGGATTTTTCAATCATCGGGATGATCGCCTTTCGAACCTCTGCGTAATCGATAGGAGCACCTGATTGCCAGGTTTGATACAGACGTTTATAGCTTTGCGTTGCCTTGAAGTACATCTGCAGGAAGGAATCCTCTTTCGGCTTTTCCTCGCGAACAGGTAAAAGCTGCGGATTGAATGGCTGTCCATTTGAAAGGAATGCTTCGATCTCGACTTCATCTATTAAAAAAAGCTCCAAGATTTCGATATGTTGACTTGAAAGAACTGTTCGTTTTGCCATGATTGGTTTTGTTGTCAGGGATTTTACTTCCTTAGCTAATATACAACCTTCCACCAATTGTTCAGTTTTCACTAACATACACGCTTTCCTCTCCTTAACTCTTTATACACAAAGAGGAACACATGGCGTGTTCCTCTTTGGATTAGTCTATTTGCACTTCTTATTCTTCGACCTCTTCATCAGAAATTCCTTCTTCGAGATTGGAATCTTCCAATTCCAGATCGTCGGGACCTTCTTCTTCTTTATCAACTCTTGCTACAGTGGTAACAAATTCGTTCTCTGCTAAACGGATCAATTTTACCCCTTGCGTATTACGGCCCATCTGAGAAATTCCATCTACAGACATGCGTATGAGTACGCCGCTTGCAGTGATAAGCATGAGGTCCTCATCGGTTGTCACTGTTTTTACTGCTACCAGTTCGCCATTGCGATCTGTTATGTTGCACGTTTTAATACCTTTACCGCCACGGCTTTGGATACGGTACTCTTCAGCAGGAGTCCGTTTTCCATAACCATTTTTCGTAACCACCAATACATCGAGGTTCTCCTCAAGCAGTTCCATGCCGACCACTTCATCGTCATCGGAAATGGTGATTCCTTTAACACCGGTTGCCGTTCTACCCATGGAACGAACATCTGTTTCATGGAAGCGAATGAGCATTCCTTTTTTCGTTCCAATGATCATTTCCTTCGTACCGTCCGTCATTTTTACACTAATCAATTCATCGTTATCACGCAGGCCAAGTGCAATCAGACCGCCTTTACGGATATTTGCGAACTGAGATAACGGGGAACGCTTGGAAATCCCGTGCTTCGTAGTAAAGAAGAGATACCAATCATCGACAAACTCTTCTACAGGAATAATGGCATTGATCCATTCCCCTTTTTCGACTTCAAGGAGGTTAATGATCGGGATGCCTTTTGCTGTACGGCTGTATTCCGGTATTTCATAACCTTTTGCACGGTATACTTTCCCTTTATTGGTAAAGAATAAAAGCGTATCATGCGTGGACGTCGTTAACAGATGTTCCACAAAGTCGTTTTCGTTTGTTCCCATCCCCTGCACTCCACGGCCACCTCTTCGCTGACTGCGGTAAGTGGAAAGTGGGAGTCGCTTGATATAGCCATTATGAGTCAAGGTTATTACAACATTCTGGCGTGGGATCAGATCCTCATCCTCGATTGCTTCAAGACCGCCGACCATGATTTCCGTACGACGATTATCATTGAAGCGTTCTTTTACCTCTGTCAACTCTTCGCGGATAATTTCAAGTACTTTCTCTTCATCTGCAAGGATTGCCTTCAGTTCCGCAATAAGCTGCATAAGGCCTTGATATTCTTCTTCGATTTTTTCACGCTCTAAGCCTGTTAGACGCTGTAGACGCATGTCCAAAATAGCCTGAGCCTGTTTTTCCGATAAGGAGAATTCCGTCATTAAGCCTTCACGTGCAATATCAGCTGTCTGGGAGCTTCTGATCAATGTAATGACCGCATCCAGGTGGTCGAGTGCAATACGCAACCCTTCTAGGATATGGGCACGCGCTTCGGCTTTACGAAGTTCGAACGCTGTTCTACGTTTGATGACTACTTTTTGATGCTCCAGATAGTGGTACAAGCACTGCTTCAGGTTTAATACTTTCGGTTCTCCATTAACAAGAGCCAGCATGTTTATACCGAAGCTGGTTTGCAGGGACGTCTGTTTGTACAGGTTATTTAAAAGGACGTTCGCATTGGCATCCTTCTTCACTTCCATGACGATACGCATACCATTACGGTCTGATTCATCACGAAGATCGGAAATACCTTCAATCTTTTTGTCACGAACCAGATCCGCAATTTTTTCAATCAGCCTGGCTTTGTTTACTTGATATGGCAATTCATGAACAAGGATTACTTCTCTTCCATTCGGCTTTGTTTCGATTTCAACTTTTGCACGAATCGTAATGGAGCCTCGTCCTGTTTCGTAAGCACGTCGGATGCCGCTTCTGCCAAGTATTTGTCCAGCGGTAGGGAAGTCCGGACCAGGGATGATTTCCATCAACTCCGGAATTGTAATTTCAGGATCTCTACTTACAGCCAGAACTCCGTCAATGATTTCTCCAAGTTGATGTGGCGGAATATTGGTTGCCATCCCAACTGCGATACCCGATGCACCGTTCACCAAAAGGTTTGGGAATCTTGCAGGAAGTACAACTGGCTCTCTTTCCGATCCATCATAGTTATCTTGATAGTCAATCGTATCCTTATTGATGTCACGCAGAATTTCCATGGCGATTTTGGACATCCTCGCCTCGGTATAACGCATGGCCGCTGCAGCGTCGCCATCGACCGAACCGAAGTTTCCATGGCCATCTATCAGCATGTAACGGAAGTTGAAGTCCTGCGCCATACGTACCATGGTGTCATACACAGCAGAGTCACCATGAGGGTGGTACTTCCCGATAACTTCCCCTACGATACGGGCAGATTTTTTATAGGCTTTATCCGCAGTCATTCCCAAATCGTTCATTGCATAAAGAATGCGTCGATGAACAGGCTTCAAGCCGTCACGAACATCAGGAAGGGCACGGGAAACGATAACGCTCATCGCGTAATCCAGAAAGGACGTTTTCATTTCCTGACTGATATTAATTTCTTTAACTTGAGACATATAATATGAACCTCCTTGCGAAATTCAGTTTCACACCGAATTCGCCCTATGTAACCAGCAGGATAGGCACCCTATCCTGCAAAAATCTTTTATTCACAAATGGATAAATCAGGGCGGTCCTTAAATATCCAGGTTTTTCACGTAACGGGCATTATCCTGGATAAAGTTTCTTCTTGGTTCCACTTTATCACCCATCAGGATTTCGAATGTTTCATCCGCTTCAATGGCATCCTGCAGACTGACCTGAAGCAATGTTCTTGTTACCGGATCCATTGTGGTTTCCCATAACTGGCCAGGATTCATCTCTCCAAGACCCTTATAGCGCTGGATTCCTGGCTTCGGGTTTTCCGACATGGTAGCCAGAACCTCTTCAAGCTGTCTGTCATTATAGGCATATTCAATCTTTTTGCCCTGTTGCACTTTATATAGTGGCGGCTGGGCGATATAGATATATCCATGCTCAATGATTTGGCGCATGTAACGGTAGAAGAATGTCAATAAAAGGGTACGGATATGCGCACCATCGACATCCGCATCTGTCATAATGACAATCTTATGGTATCTTGCTTTTGAAATATCAAAATCCTCGCCTATTCCGGTTCCAAGTGCAGTGATAATCGCACGAATCTCATTGTTGGATAGAATTTTGTCCAGTCTCGCTTTTTCTACGTTTATTATTTTTCCACGTAAAGGAAGGATGGCCTGGAAATGACGGTCGCGTCCCTGTTTAGCAGAGCCACCTGCAGAGTCACCCTCTACCACATACAATTCGCTGATAGCCGGATCTTTGGATGAGCAGTCCGCCAATTTACCAGGTAAGCTGGAGATTTCCAGGGCGCTTTTTCTTCTTGTAAGTTCTCTGGCTTTTTTCGCAGCCATTCTAGCACGGGAAGCCATCAACCCTTTATCAACGATCTTTCTCGCAGCAGATGGGTTTTCCAATAAGAAGCCTTCGAATTTCTCGGTGAAGACCGAGTCCGTAACGGTACGTGCTTCACTGTTACCGAGCTTTGTTTTCGTTTGACCTTCAAATTGTGGATCTGGATGTTTGATGGATACGATGGCAGTCAAGCCTTCACGAACATCCTCACCGGTGAGGTTGCTGTCTGCATCTTTAAAGATATTATGTTTACGCGCATAGTCGTTGATTACTCGTGTAAGAGCGGTTTTAAACCCTGATTCATGCGTTCCGCCCTCATAGGTATTAATGTTATTGGCAAATGAGTAAAGGTTGCTTGTGTAGCTTTCATTGTACTGAAGGGCAACCTCGATGGAGATTCCGTCCTTTTCCCCTTCCACAAACACCACTTCTTCATGGATGACTTCTTTTGTACGGTTTAAATGCTCTACATATGATGCGATTCCGCCCTCATAGTAGTATTCATTCTTTTTGCCTTCCTCGACTCTCTTATCATCAATCGTGATACGGATTCCTCTATTAAGGAATGCAAGCTCACGAAGACGGTGTGCAAGTGTATCGTAGTCATATTCAAGCGTTTCTGTGAAAATTTCCGAATCTGGGATAAAATGGATAATCGTACCGGTAACCTCGGTTTCCCCAATGATTTTCAGATCTTCCTGTGGAACACCTTTTTTAAACTGTTGATAATGGATGCTGCCATCACGGTGAACGTAGATTTCCAGATCAGAAGAAAGTGCGTTTACAACAGAAGCACCTACACCATGCAGGCCTCCGGAAACCTTGTAGCCTCCGCCGCCGAATTTTCCGCCGGCATGAAGAACGGTCATAATTACCTCAACTGCAGGTCGTCCCATCTTTTCATGGATTCCAACAGGGATTCCTCGCCCGTTATCCTTTACAGTAATGCTGTTGTCCTTTTCCACAATGACATTGATTTCGGAACAGTATCCAGCCAGGGCTTCATCAATACTGTTGTCGACAATTTCCCATACGAGGTGGTGTAATCCTTTTGCGCTTGTAGAACCGATATACATACCAGGTCTTTTCCGAACAGCTTCCAATCCTTCAAGTACCTGTATCTGACTCTCATCATACGTATTTTCTTGCATTTCTTTTTGGTCCATCGCCATATCTATCACCTTCACTTTTTATTTCAATCCGAGCATCGCGCATCAAAGAGTATGACTCCTTAGGCTAGCAAGCTATATTTTAAGAAATAACTCTTCCAAGGAAGTGTCCATTCTTTTCTTTAAGGTTGTAGAGGCTAGAGGAGATAGATAAATTATCTCTTCTGTGATAACTACTGATTTTACATCATGCTTGCTGATATTCCTGATGGATTGGGCCGCCCCTGTCGGTAGTGAGCTTTGCCAATCCGTTTTCAACAGACGCCTGTCCAAGATTGCAATAATTTTGGATGCGCGTACCATAACCTCTTCCCCGATATGCAAGTACACTTCCTTCACCTCAGTTCAATTTCTTTAAAGAACCAGAGACTACCTCATAGGTTGCTGCTTGTTTCAGCGTTTTATGGTCTATTCCATCCACACTTGTCGTCGTGACGAACGTCTGCACTTTTCCCTGGATCGTGTTCAACAAGTGGGATTGTCTATAATCATCTAATTCTGATAACACATCATCCAACAGTAGAATAGGATATTCCCCCACTACGGAATAGATGAGGTCAATCTCTGCCAACTTTAAAGAAAGGGCTGTAGTACGTTGTTGTCCTTGCGACCCGAAAGTCTGCACTTCTTTTCCGTTCACGTGAAAGATCAGGTCATCCCGATGTGGTCCAAACAGCGTGACGCCTCTTTCAATTTCTCTATCTTTTATTTTATCAAATTTTTCGTTAAATGCTTCTATCATTTTCGACAAATTTAAGCTTTCTGATACATGATCAATAGAGGGTTTGTAAATAATAGTCAATTCCTCCAACCCCCTGCTGATGCTGCTATGTATTGGTTGTGCCCATTTTTGCAGTAACTGAATAAACTCCAGACGCTTGATCGTCACTTTCGCTGCAAGTTCCACCATCTGTTCCGTCAAAACAAAAAGCATGGTCTCGTCTTTTTGCTTCCTGGTCTGCAGCTGCTTCAGATAGTGGTTCCTCTGCTGCAAAACCTTTTGATAGCGTGCCAGATCATGCATATAGATCGGGGAAACCTGACCGAGCTCCATATCGATGAACCGGCGTCTCACCTGTGGACTCCCTTTTACAAGGGTCAGATCCTCAGGCGCAAACATAACAATATTCATATTCCCGATATATTGACTCAGTTTCGATTGTTCCAGATGGTTGCTCTTTGCCTTTTTCCCTTTTTTTGAAATGACAAGCTGTAATGGTAACGGTCCATTTCTTTTATGTATCCTGCCTTCTATTTTAGCATACTCTTCGTCCCAACTGATAAGATCTTTGTCGCTTGAGGTACGATGCGACTTTGCCATTGCCAGGACATAGATGGATTCCATTACGTTTGTCTTTCCTTGGGCATTCTCTCCCAGAATTACATTCACACCATTCTCGAACACAGCTTCCAAGCTTTGATAATTGCGATAGTGTCTTAAGGACAACTCTTCAATATACAATATTTTTCACCATCTTAGGACGAAATAATGACAAAGCTTCCGAAGCCGTCGATTTCCACTATATCCTGATCTCTTAATTTTCTTCCTCTTCTATCGTCAGGTTCGCCGTTCACTTTTACTTCATATTCCTGGAGGAACCATTTGGCCATTCCACCTGACTGAATGACATCGGCTAGCTTCAAGAACTGACCGAGCGTAATTATCTCTGTAGAAATTTCTATTTCCTTCATCTTTTCGCGCTCACTTTCGTTTAGTCTTTCTCTTATTGTACTAAAACTTGTGACTATAGAAAAGAAAGCTACCGCGCTTTGACGCAAGTAGCTTTCTAAAATCAATGGATTAATAAGTTCTGACTGGCAAGATTAATTGAAGCATGGAATCATCATGCATCGTTCTGATCAGGAATGGTCGCATAGCACCTGTGAAATTGATTTGTATTTCATTTCCTTCGAGGGCTTTTAACGCATCCATCATATATTTTGCACTAAAGGAGATTTTTAATTCTTCTCCCTCCACTGAGTTGCCTTGTACCTGCTCCACTACCTTCCCTACTTCAGGGGAATTGGAGGAGATCTCCAAAGCGCTCTGTTCCAAGGTGGCGAGTTTTACGACATTGTTTCTTCCCTCTCTTGCAAGCAAGGATGCACGATCGATGGCTTGAAGGAACTCTTTTGTAGAAACTGTGATATCCGTTTTGCTTTCTGCCGGTATCAAACGGGATGTATCCGGATAGTTCCCATCAAGCAAACGAGAGAAAAATAGAATGTTTTTAGCTTTGAACAGGACTTGGTTATCTGTAATAACGATATCGAGCAGTTCATTTGTGTCATCAAGGATCTTATTTAATTCATTTAAGCTTTTACCCGGGATCACTACATTACAAGCAAGATTGTTTTCTGCATCGATTTTTGCCTTACGCAATGCCAATCGATGACTATCTGTTGCAATACAGGTCAACTCATGGTTTTCAAGCTTCCAGTTTACACCTGTCAAGATAGGGCGTGTTTCTGAGGTGGACACTGCAAAAACCGTTTGTCGAATAATATTTTTCAACAGATCAGTAGGGAGCTTGAACACACTGTCTTCTTCAATTTGAGGAAGATGAGGGTATTCCGCAGCATCTTGACCGTTTAGATTGAATTCGGATTTACCAGATCTAATGGTTGTAACAAATTGGTTTTGAACTTCAAGCTCCACAGTATCCATCGGTAATTTCTTGATGATTTCACTAAAGAAACGAGCTTGCAGGACCACGCTTCCAGAAGCTTTCACTTCTACATTTTCCGTTCCATCCTCTTCATTCGGGATGAATGACTCGATGGAGATATCGGAATCGCTCCCTGTCAGGGTTACTCCCTCTTCTGTTGCGACAATCTTAATACCAGTAAGAATGGGAATCGTAGTACGTGATGAAACAGCTTTTAGCACGTCTTGTACACTTTGAACCAACTTGTCTCGTTGGATAATAAATTTCATCGTTATCCTCCTCTAATTGCAGGTCTTTTTATATATATTTATTAATAAAAAATAGTAGAAGTAATAGTAGGGCCTGTGAATTTGTGGATAAGTGGCATTTCTTGATGAAACGGCAGTTATTCACATGTGGACAAACTGTTGTTAACTATGTCTGAGTTATACACACAATCCACGTTCCATTCTTTTAGTTCTTTAATTGCTCTGCAATCGATTGAATCTGTTTTTGCAGTAATGTATCTGTTTGAACAAGATTCGAGATCTTTTCATGAGCATGAATAACGGTCGTATGATCACGGCCGCCAAACTCCTCCCCTATCTTAGGAAGGGAGAAATCAGTAAGTTCGCGCGAGAGATACATGGCAATCTGCCTTGGAAAAGCAACAGATTTCGTACGCTTCTTAGCTTTGAAATCCTCAAGCTTCACATTATATTCCTCTCCGACTGTCCGCTGAATATCATGAATGGTTACCACCCTTGGTTTGGAGCTAGGAATGATATCCTTCAAAGCTTCCGCAGCAAGATCGGCATTAATATCCTTATTGATCAAAGAAGAATATGCGACAACGCGAATAAGTGCTCCCTCAAGTTCACGGATATTGGAATCAATTTGATTTGCAATATAAAGCATAACTTCATTCGGAATGTCCAATCCTTCCGCTTTCGCTTTTTTGCGCAGAATGGCAATACGCGTTTCCAGGTCTGGCGGAGTAATATCAGTGATCAATCCCCATTCAAAACGGGAACGCAGCCTGTCCTCCAGTGTCGGGATCTCTTTTGGAGGCCGGTCACTCGAGATGACAATCTGTTTGCTTTCCTCATGAAGCGTATTAAAAGTATGGAAGAACTCCTCTTGTGTCTGTTCTTTTCCGGCAAGGAACTGAATATCATCGATTAATAGCACATCGACACTGCGATATTTATTGCGGAAATCAACGGCTTTATTGTCCCGGATTGAATTGATGAACTCGTTTGTGAATTTTTCGGAGGACAAGTATACCACTTTCGCACCAGGGTTATGCTCGATTACATAATGACCGATGGCGTGCATTAAGTGGGTTTTACCAAGTCCAACTCCCCCATAGATAAACAAGGGATTATAGGCTTTGGCAGGCGCTTCCGCCACTGCTAATGAAGCGGCATGGGCAAATCTGTTCCCCGAACCGATTACAAAAGTGTCAAACGTATATTTCGGGTTAAGCATATTCTGTGGAATTTCAATCGGATCCTCGTCCTTTTTCATCTTGGCCGGAGGAGTTTTGATTTCAAGATCCTCGTCCGATTGATTTTGAGGAATGATAAATTTGATTGTCAGTTCTTCCCCGGTTATATCTGTGATGGTTTCTCCGATCAGGTTGGAATATCTGGACTCCAGCCAGTCACGGGCAAACTCGTTTGGTGCTGTAATGACGAGGTTGTCCCCTTTGAGAGAATGAGCCTTCGTAGACTTCAGCCATGTTTCGAAGCTCGGCTTGCTGATTTTCTTCTCAATTTCCTTGAGGGCCTTCTCCCACAAATCCGATATATTTTTCAACGTGTATCCCCCTTTCTCTTTATCTCTATATAATTTTCACCATAGATGTTCCTGTATTCCGCTGGATGAAGCCATCATTTCAGCGCTCATTCAAGGTTGAGTAAGCCAGGCTGCAGTTCTGCAACCTACTTGCCAGATTTCATCCAAAATAAATAAGGTGCTTATCTGTACAAGTTTTGTTTAACAAACCTTCTTGAGAAAAACACCTGTTGTATGTTTATTCATTCGTATACTGTGCATAACATATAATATAGTAGAAAAGTAGTTTTCGACAAAAAAACCGTTCTGTGGACAAATGTTTACACACAACCTTGAATAACTGTCCACATCTTATCCACAATCTGTTGATAACTATTTTTATGTTAATAATTATTAAGAGTGAAAACACAATAATAATATCAAATAAAACCTTTTGTTGCAACGTCTTTTTCTGATTATCCACAATCGACACATCTTGTGGAGAAAAGTTTTCCACAACACAAGATACTGTGTAAACCTTGTCGATAACTGTTGTGGATGACGAAAAAACTCGAAAAAAGTTATTCACAGGTTGGAAAAATGTTGTATGCAGAGGGAGAATTTTGCTGGGATCTGTTTTTTTGGGGATTTATTTTGTTGCGTTAAACACCGCTGGTGATTTCCGCACTAGGCTACGCTTTCCGCGGGGCGGTGCTTGAGCCTCCTCGGGCTTCGCCCTGTGGGGTCTCAAGCCTACCGCTGCCTCCCGCAGGAGTCTTCGCCTATTGCTCCAATCACCAGCTAGAGACATAAAATACGCTATTCTTTAACAAAGTTTCCTTTCTTGTATGAAATCTTTGTAGCTATTAAGAGCCCTCTTTTTTACTCGACACCAACAGTAATCGCAATATTTTCTTTTAAAGTGTCTAAGCCTACACTTTTTGTGACATCCTTCTTAATGACTAGTTCCTTTCGTGTAGCTCTGATTTGGTTGATTTATTAAATTCTAACCATATTAACCTACGATCTTACGAATTTAGGAGCTAGTTTTGTTAAAGTTGAAGTCACTGATTTTGCTTTTTTCCTTATATAGAAAAAAGTTGTTTCGAAATATTTCTAGAAATTATTCAGCAATATCGGAGAGGAACTAGAAAAGCATAAGATTATTTATGTTCGCCCCCTGGTGATTGGAGAGGAAGGCGTGAGACTCCTGCGGGAGGAGCGTGTCAAGGGAGACCCCACAGGCGCAAAGCGCCGAGGAGGCTCCCGAGGCCGCCCGCGGAAAGCGAACGCCTGAAACGGAAATCACCAGGGGTGTTTAATGAGGATATTAAATTATCATGGTAGACTCTTGTAAAATGAAATGAAGTCCTAGGATATTTTTTGGTTACTTTTTACTATTTAAAAGAAAAGGTTGCTTTAAATCGCGAAGGAATTTATACTAACTATTGGGAAGTTGACATTCCGATGGTATTTTCTCTATAATTGATAAGACTGTCTGTTAAAATTTATATTATAGGAAAGCAAGACTTTCCACGAGAGAGTGAAAAACGGCTATTGTGGTATGATGATCATACATGTGAAGCATGTTTTTCGATAATCTAAAAGGTAATCCTCAGGGAGGTGTCATAGTAATGAAAAGAACGTTTCAACCAAATAAGCGTAAACGTAGTAAGGTACACGGTTTCCGTGAGCGTATGAGTTCTGCTAACGGACGTAAAGTGCTTGCGCGCCGTCGTCGTAAGGGAAGAAAAGTATTATCCGCATAAGGCCACTGACTGTCAGTGGTCTTTTTTACTATTTTAAGAAGAAAATTGTTATGATTTCGCATTTATTTAGAAAGAATGTGGAAGAACGACGTAAAATATTCAAATTAGAAATTGCTGCGACAGGGGGACCACATGTGAAGAAGGAACAAAGAATCAAAAAGAACAAAGAATTTCAACATGTGTTCCAGGGTGGAAAGTCCATGGCAAATCGACAATTTGTAATTTACACACTTGAAAAAAAAGAGCAGCCCGAATTTCGGATCGGCCTGTCAGTGAGTAAGAAGATTGGAAACGCGGTTACGAGAAATCGAATTAAGCGATTGGTTCGCCAGGCTTTTCTGGAAATGAAAGAGCAGCTCCCTGGATATGTAGACATTGTTGTAATTGCCCGAAAGCCTTCGGCGGATATGAGCTATGAGGAAGTGCAGAAGAGTCTGCAGCATATCATCAGAAAGCTCCCGATGCTTTCCAAAAAGAAACGGTAGTACAGCAATTTGTCAGGAAACATGTAAAAATTTTGTCAGGGTCCGGTCCTTTATTCAATTATTCGAATAAAAGTGGTAGGATGTAATAGGAATTATTTTTTTTGCGCAAAAAGGAGGAAAAAGAGGTTGAAAAAACGAATATGGCTACTAATGGGCCTTGTTGGACTTGTAGTCTTACTAACAGGCTGTACGGAAATCAACCAGCCGATCACAAAAGAAAGTGAAGGCTTTTGGAATGAGTACATAGTGTACCCGCTATCTTGGTTAATCACGTACTTTGCAACATTACTTGGAAATGATTATGGACTATCCATTATTATTGTAACATTGTTAATTCGATTTGCGATTCTACCATTAATGATCAAACAAACGAAAAACACGAAGGCGATGCAAGCACTGCAGCCTGAAATGAAGGCACTTCGTGAAAAATATAGCTCCAAAGATCAAAAGACTCAGCAGAAGCTGCAGCAGGAAACGATGGGACTTTTCCAAAAGCATGGAGTAAATCCGCTTGCTGGATGTTTCCCGTTATTGGTGCAAATGCCGATTCTGATTGGTTTCTTCCATGCAATTACTCGTACCCGTGAAATTGCGGAACACAACTTCCTATGGTTTGACCTTGGTGACAAGGATCCTTACTTTATTCTGCCGGTTGTTGCTGGGATCACAACTTTCATTCAGCAAAAAATCATGATGGCAGGGATGGAGAACAACCCGCAGATGACGATGATGCTATATATCATGCCGGTGATGATCGTGGTGTTCGCATTTAACTTCCCATCTGCACTATCCTTATACTGGGTAGTCGGTAACTTATTTATGATTGCACAAACTTACTTTATTAAGGGACCAGAGCTGAGAAAAGCAGCGGCTACTGGAACTGCAGGAGGAACGAAAAAGTGAGAGAAATAACTGCAACTGGTCCATCTGTCGAGGAAGCTGTCCTATCTGCTTTAACTCAACTAAACACAACTAGAGACCGTGCAGACATAACAATCGTTGAAGAAGGCAAAAAAGGATTATTCGGACTGTTTGGTACCAAACCAAGTATTGTAACCGTTAAGTTGAAACATGATCCAATTGAAGAATCAACGAATTTCTTGAAAAAAGTTCTGACAGAAATGAACATTGTCGCAGAATTGGAGACCAAGGTCGAAGGCAGGAACATCTTTATCTCCATCAGTGGGGAAAAGACTGCTCTGATCATTGGGAAAAGGGGACAAACCCTCAATTCTCTTCAATATTTGACACAAATTGTTGCAAATCGCTACTCGAACCAGTATCTATCTGTTGAGATAGACGCAGAAGGATATCGTGAAAAGCGCCGTGAAACGCTTGAACAGCTGGCAGAGAGATTGGCGCAAAAAGCGATGAAGACGAAACAGGAAGTTCATCTCGAACCAATGCCGTCCTTTGAACGTAAAGTGATGCACTCGATTATTTCGCGTTATCCGGAAGTGGAAACCTACTCTGTAGGAAAAGAACCGAACAGATCGCTTGTCATCACACCAAATAAGAAAAAAGTAACAAGATAATATCTAGCCGTCTTCCAATATGGAGGACGGCTATTTTTTTTCAGTGGGGCTTTGTTAAAAAAAATGTTGTCTTAAGAATACTAGCTGTTGATTGGAGCAATAGGCGAAGACTCCTGCGGGAAGGCAACGTTCAGTGGAGACCCCCGCAGGCAAAGCCGAAGAGGCTCACGCTAGTCCCGCGGAAAGCGCAGCCTAGTGCGGAAATCAACAGCGGTGTTTAACAGGATTGTTTGTAACAAATGGAGAGAATATGGCTAGCAGAAATAATGAAGCGTCAATTGTTTCAATTTCTGTTGTTAGGAAATGATGATAGAAAGGAAAGAACGAACGTCGAGTTTTGTTTGTTGTTATTCACATGTGGATAAGTTAGAATTGATGATAGAATAATGAGCGCTCGGGAAATTTTTGTGGATAACTGTCGAAGAGGAATACTTTAAAAGTGACATGAATTATGCTAACCTTAATTAGTTATTCAAGAAGATTGAATTTGGATCGGTCGACCAGTGGTGTGATCGAACAAGTTAATTATAGAAACTAGTATAAAAGAAATGAGGTGAATGATATGTATGAGCTAGATACAATTGCAGCAATATCCACTCCAATGGGGGAGGGTGCTATTGCGATCGTCCGTTTGAGTGGTGAGGAAGCATTCCGAATCATCGATGAAATCTTTGTCAGCCCCTCCGGGAAGAAGATGCAGGACGTACCGTCTCATACCATTCACTACGGACATATCGTGGATCCAAAAACAGAACAGACGATAGAAGAAGTGATGGTCTCTGTAATGAGAGGGCCGAAAACTTTTACAAGAGAAGATGTAATCGAAATAAACTGTCATGGCGGCTTGGTTTCAGTAAACAAGCTCCTTCAGCTTGTAATGGGCAGAGGCGCAAGATTGGCGGAGCCGGGTGAATTTACGAAACGGGCATTTTTAAATGGGAGAATCGATCTTTCACAAGCAGAAGCGGTCATGGACCTGATCCGGGCAAAGACTGACCGTGCGATGAATGTGGCATTGGGACAAATGGAAGGTCGATTATCCAAGCTGATTCAGAAGCTGCGCCAGGAAATTTTGGAAACATTGGCTCATGTGGAAGTGAACATCGATTATCCGGAATATGACGACGTGGAAGAAATGACGCATCAGTTATTACTTGAGAAATCCAATTATGTGAAAGCTGAATTGGAAAAACTGTTACAAACTTCCCAGCAGGGTAAAATATTAAGAGAAGGCCTATCGACGGTTATTGTAGGAAGACCGAATGTAGGGAAATCTTCCTTATTGAATAGCCTTGTTCATGAAAACAAGGCGATCGTGACCGATATACCGGGTACCACGAGAGATGTTATCGAAGAGTACGTGAATGTGCGCGGGGTCCCATTGCGCCTGGTTGATACGGCAGGAATCAGGGAGACTGAGGACATTGTCGAGCGGATTGGTGTAGAGCGATCACGTGAAGTATTGAAAAAGGCCGATTTGATCCTTCTTGTGCTGAACTACAACGAACTTCTGTCACACGAGGATGAGCAGCTGTTTGAAGCTGTGAAGGGGATGGACGTGATTGTCATCGTGAATAAAACGGATCTTGATGAAAAGATAGATTTAGAAAAAGTACAAGCTTTGGCAGAGAATCATCCTGTCATCACGACCTCTTTAAAAGAGGATGAAGGGGTGGATGAGCTGGAGGAAGCGATTTCCTCGATGTTTTTCCAGGGAAATCTTGAAGCTGGGGATATGACTTACGTATCCAATTCCAGACATATTGGATTACTCTCACAGGCACAGCAGGCATTGGAGGACGCGATCTCTGGGGTACAGAGCGGGGTACCCATTGATATCGTTCAAATAGATTTGACGCGAACATGGGAGCTGCTCGGTGAAATTATCGGCGATGCAGTCCATGAGAGCTTGATTGATCAGTTATTTTCACAATTTTGTTTAGGTAAATAGAAGAGGAGGGAACAAACATGGAATATCATGCAGGTTCCTATGATGTCATAGTAATTGGAGCGGGGCACGCCGGAGTCGAAGCGGGCCTCGCCTCGGCAAGATTGGGAGCGAAAACGCTCATGATCACCATCAATCTTGATATGGTGGCATTTATGCCATGTAATCCTTCTGTTGGGGGACCAGCAAAAGGAATTGTTGTGCGCGAAATCGATGCGCTAGGCGGAGAGATGGGTAAGAATATCGATAAAACCCATATTCAGATGCGAATGTTGAATACAGGGAAGGGCCCTGCGGTACGTGCTTTGCGTGCCCAGGCTGACAAATTCCTGTATCAGCATGAGATGAAGAAAACGATTGAAAATGAACCGAACATTACCCTGTTGCAAGGAATGGTCGAGAAATTGATCGTGGAAGATGGCGTCTGTAAAGGTGTTCTCACCCAAACCGGTGCCATATATGAATCCAAAACAGTTGTTATCACGACGGGAACTTATCTGCGGGGAAAAATAATAATGGGTGACCTGCAATATCAGAGCGGACCGAACAACCAGCAGCCTTCCATTAAGCTTTCCGAACACCTGGAGGAACTTGGGTTTGAATTGGCGCGATTCAAAACAGGTACGCCACCTCGTGTTAACAGTTCCACCATTGACTACAGTAAAACAGAGATTCAGCCGGGGGATGATGTTCCAAGAGCGTTTTCTTATGAAACGACCGAATATATCACCGATCAGCTTCCTTGCTGGTTGACTTATACAAGTCCTGAAACGCATGCATTGATTGATGAAAATCTGCACCGTTCCCCGATGTACTCAGGCATGATCAAAGGAACGGGGCCAAGGTATTGCCCATCCATTGAAGATAAAATTGTCCGCTTTAACGACAAGCCCCGACATCAAATCTTCTTGGAGCCGGAAGGCAGAAATACTCAGGAAGTTTATGTGCAAGGTCTTTCCACAAGCTTGCCGGAGGAAGTGCAGCGAAGAATCCTTTCCACCATCCCTGGTCTTGAGAATGTACAGATGATGAGAGCGGGATATGCCATCGAATATGATGCGATTGTACCGACTCAACTATGGCCGACACTTGAAACCAAAAAGGTGCAGAACCTATATACCGCTGGCCAGATCAATGGTACTTCAGGGTATGAAGAAGCGGCAGGTCAAGGAATTATGGCTGGTATCAATGCAGGTCTGCGTGCCCTTGGAAGAGAAAATCTCATCCTAGGACGTTCAGATGCCTATATCGGTGTCCTTATTGACGATCTTGTAACGAAGGGGACAAATGAACCTTATCGTCTGTTGACTTCCCGTGCAGAATATCGATTACTCCTGCGCCATGATAATGCAGATCTTCGATTAACGGAGATAGGTCATGAGATTGGCTTGATTTCGCCAGATCGCTATGAGAAATTCCAGTTGAAGAAACAGCAGATCGAAGCGGAAAAAGAACGATTACAGTCAATCTTCATCAAGCCGACTGCCTTGGTACAGGAAACGATAAAAAATGCTGGTGGCACTGAGCTGAAAGATGGAATCCGGGCGTCGGATTTGCTGAAACGTCCGGAAATGACCTATGAACATGTTCACCTTTTGGTTCCTCCTGAAACGGAATTGGGACCTGATGTAGCAGAACAGGTTGAAATACAAGTGAAGTACGAAGGATATATCCAAAAGTCCTTACAGCAAGTAGATCGTTTGAAAAAAATGGAAAACAAGAAGATCCCTGAAAACATCGATTATGACGCCATTCATGGCCTGGCAAATGAAGCACGTCAAAAACTGAAGGAAGTTCGCCCTCTTTCCGTTGCTCAAGCTTCTCGAATTTCAGGTGTCAACCCAGCCGATGTTTCCATTTTACTCGTATATCTCGAACAAGGACGTATAGCTAAAGTATCTAACGAGTAGGCTTTTTCGTAACTGTAATGAAAGCACCATTCAATAGAAAAACAGCCTATGAAAAGGTTCAAGAAAGGATACAAGCAAATGAACAAAGAGCAATTTATTAGTATGTTGGAGGAGAAAGGGATCTCCCTTACTCCTTTCCAGCTTTCTCAATTTGATACATATTACAGAATGCTGGTAGAGTGGAACGAGAAAATGAACCTCACTGCCATTACAGAAGAGGAAGAGGTATACCTTAAGCATTTTTACGATTCGATTACCGCATCCTTCTATGTAGACCTTTCAAAAGGTCAAAATCTTTGCGATGTTGGGGCAGGAGCGGGTTTCCCAAGTATTCCACTGAAAATATGCTTTCCAGATCTCAAGGTTACGATTGTCGATTCCTTGAACAAAAGAATCACTTTTCTTCAGCAACTGGCAAAATCTTTGGAACTGAAAGAAGTGAATTTTGTGCATGATCGTGCTGAGACTTTTGGTCAAAACGCAGATTACAGGGAAAAATTTGATCTTGTGACAGCTAGAGCGGTGGCAAGACTGTCTGTCCTAAGTGAGCTATGTCTTCCTCTTGTCAAAGAGGGTGGCCGGTTTATACCAATGAAAGCCGCTGCAGCTAAAGAAGAAGTGGAAAAAGGGAAAAAGGCCATGCAAATTCTAGGCGGGAAATTAGAGGAAATCTACTCTTTTCACCTTCCTTTAGAAGAAAGCGAAAGAAATATTCTCATCATCAACAAAGTAAAACCTACACCGAAGAAGTACCCGCGTAAGCCAGGTACACCTAATAAATTACCGCTTGAATAATAATGTAGATGATGGCCCTGGTTGAATGTTTCATGTGAAACATTTTAACGTTCCGAGAAGGAATTACTGTTCTGAACAGCGAATTTATTGTAAGGGATTCTATCCATAAGGTGGTGGAACTATGAAATCTCCGTTCTCTCGATTTTTTGGTATTGGCGAAAAAGAAGAACAGGAAATAGTAGAAAAGACGAATCATGAAGAAATTAAACAATTACCGGTACTAGATATTGTTCCAAACCGATATCAGCCCCGTACGGTTTTTGTCGATGAAAGAATAGAAGAATTATCCCTGACAATCCGCACTCATGGTATTATTCAGCCGATCGTGGTTCGTCAGTTTGAAGAAAACAAATATGAAATCATTGCAGGTGAACGTCGCTGGCGTGCTGTTCAAAAGCTTGGATGGGATACAATTCCAGCCATCGTAAAGGATTTCAATGACGCAGAAACTGCTTCAGTAGCTCTAATTGAAAACCTGCAACGTGAGGAACTATCCGCTATCGAGGAAGCTATCGCCTACTCGAAGCTCTTGGAACTGCATAATCTGACGCAGGAAGCCTTGGCACAAAGGCTTGGAAAAGGGCAATCCACGGTAGCAAACAAGCTCCGTTTATTAAAGTTGCCTGCCGAGATCCAAGATGCCCTCCTTCAGAAGAAAATCACGGAGCGTCATGCTCGTGCGCTCATTCCACTGAAGCTCCAAGAAAAGCAAGTTGCGCTTCTGGAAGAGATTCTGGAAAAACAGCTGAACGTGAAACAGACAGAGGAACGCGTCGTCCGAATGCTCGAACAATCCGTTTCCAGGCCAAAGCCAAAGCGCAAAGCATTCTCAAAAGACATGCGGATTGCCATGAACACCATCCGTCAATCCCTGACAATGGTCAACGACAGCGGAATCAAACTCGACTCCCAAGAAGAAGAAACAGAAGAATACTACCAATTCACCATCCGTATACCTAAAAAGAAATAATAGAATAAAAAGGGCTTGGCTTCTCTAAACACCATTAATAAGTATCTATTAATTCCTGTACCTACAAGATTAATAGATATCAAGAGACGCCATGTCCTTATTTTTTTGCTCTGTTAATCAACAGCGGTGTTTAAAAGGGCGGCCAATTTAATACTTCGCACAAAAACTCAAATGACTACCTTTCACCACACCATCCCCCAAAAACCAATCAACCAACAACTCTTTCTATTTATTATCAAAAACAAGTTAACTTTCTGTAAATTCATGATAAAATAAGTGAGAAACGAATAAAAAGTATGTTCTTTTCTGAAGGCAGGTGACAGCATGGGCAGAATTATTGCTATTGCTAACCAAAAAGGTGGAGTTGGCAAGACGACTACCTCGGTTAATTTAGGTGCGTGTTTGGCCTATATTGGGAAAAAAGTGCTGCTTGTAGACGTGGATCCACAAGGGAACGCAACCAGTGGAGTAGGCGTTGCTAAAGCAGAAGTTGATCAATGCATATATGATATTTTAGTAGAAGATGTGGAAGCAAGACGAGCTATTCTCTCTACTAAAGTAGAAAATCTTTCCATCATTCCTGCTACCATTCAATTGGCAGGTGCGGAAATAGAGCTGGTACCGACTATTTCAAGGGAAGTTAGATTAAAAAGAGCCTTAGATGATGTCAAACACTTATATGATTACATAATCATAGATTGTCCCCCATCTCTTGGACTGTTGACGATTAATGCCTTAACGGCTTCCGACGCTGTTGTCATACCGGTTCAATGCGAATATTATGCATTGGAAGGCTTAAGTCAGTTATTAAATACGGTACGACTCGTACAAAAGCATTTGAATACAGAATTAATGATAGATGGAGTCCTATTAACCATGCTCGATGCAAGGACTAATTTGGGAATCCAAGTGATAGAAGAAGTGAAGAAATATTTTCAAGATAAGGTGTATCGCACCATCATTCCGCGTAATGTCCGTTTAAGTGAAGCGCCAAGTCATGGAGAACCTATCATCATTTATGATCCTAAATCTCGTGGAGCGGAAGTTTACTTAGAATTAGCAAAGGAAGTGGTGACTCATGGGTAAAGGATTAGGTAAAGGCATTAACGCTTTATTTCCTTCCATTGAAGCTTCCAAGGAAGAAGCGGTACAAGAGATTAATATCAAGGATGTTCGTCCAAACCCGTATCAACCTCGAAAGGTTTTTGAAAAAGACGCGATACAGGAGCTGAAGGAATCTATTCTTCAGCATGGAATTCTACAGCCGATTATTGTTCGCAAGAGCATCAAGGGCTATGAAATCGTTGTCGGTGAACGCCGTTACCGTGCAGCTAAAGAAGCAAAATTAACAAAGGTTCCAGTGGTTGTTCGTGAATTGACGGAGCAGCAAATGATGGAACTGGCATTATTGGAGAATCTACAACGGGAGGACCTTACTCCTATTGAAGAAGCTGCTGCCTATCAATCTCTTATGTCAAAGCTGGATTTGACCCAGGAGCAATTGGCTAGCCGTCTTGGGAAAAGTAGACCGCATATTGCCAATCATGTACGCTTGCTTTCTTTGCCGGGCTACGTGCAAGAGCTCATGAACGAAGGCAAACTTTCTATGGGACACGGCAGGGCACTTCTTGGATTAAAGAGAAAAGAAATGTTGAAAGCTGTCATTGAAAAAGTGGTCAAAGATCATTTGAATGTGCGCCAGCTTGAACAGCTTATCCACCAGGTGAACGAAAATGTTTCACGTGAAACAAAAAAGGATCCGGAGAAAAAGGATATTTTCTTAAAGGATCAGGAATCCTTCCTTCGAGAAAGATTTGGCACGTCGGTGTTCATTAAGAAGTCAAAGAACAAAGGAAAGATTGAAATAGAATTCTTTTCCGATGATGACTTAAACAGATTGTTGGAACTGTTAGCTCAATCTGAATAAAGAAAGGCAAACCATCCAGTATGATAGATGGTTTGCTTTTTTAGATAGGTTCTTTTCGTAAAGTTATTAAATAGGTAATCTATGTTAAAGCATAGAGTTAATTTTAAAGGTCACTAGCTGTTGATTGGAGCAATAGGCGAAGACTCCTGCGGGAGGAAGCGGTAGGCTGGAGACCCCGCAGGGCGAAGCCTGAGGAGGCTCCAGCACCGCCCCGCGGAAAGCGCAGCCTAGTGCGGAAATCAACAGCGGTGTTAAACAGAGCCAATAGGTAAAAAGATAAATAGGAATGGGGATTTAAATTGGTTTTATTAGGGACCATAGTCAATGGTATATGTATCATCCTTGGTACTTTATTAGGAAAGCTTTTTACACGAATACCGGATAAAACAAAAGAAACCGTCATGAAGGTGATCGGGCTTGCTGTGTTTTTACTTGGAGCTCAAATGGGATTCAAGAGCAATGAGTTTCTGATTGTAATCATCAGCTTGGTTCTAGGGGCAGTGATTGGTGAGTGGATAGACCTGGACCGAATCTTGAATAACATAGGGATCTGGATTGAAAAAAAAGTAGGTACGGGACAGCACGGTTCGGTTTCAAGAGGGTTTGTTACTGCCACTTTAATATTCGTCATTGGTGCTATGGCTGTTGTAGGCTCACTTGACAGTGGTCTAAGAGGTGACCATCAGGTACTTTATACAAAATCGATCATTGATGGATTTACAAGTATTGTCTTGACCACGACACTTGGGATAGGTGTTTTGTTTTCCGCAATACCTGTCATGCTGTACCAGGGAACGATCGCCTTATTTGCAACTCAGATTGATCAATTTGTACCAGTGGACCTACTGGAACTTCTTATTTTTGAAATAACGGCAACAGGAGGCGTCATGATCATGGCGATTGGAATGAACATCATTGGTGTAACCTCCATACGCGTTGCAAATCTCTTACCAGGCCTACTCGTGGCTGCTGGGTTAGTATTATTACAATATTTATATCTATAGAACATAAAAAGGCTGATGATTTCTTTCAGTCTTTTTTATTTACATTAAATGGTAATTAATCTTGTGTATGAAGCATGGGTGGGATGTCATTATCCTTGGAAGCCGCAGCCAAAAAGTCTTTTCGCTCCAACGCCATGTCCAGATCCTTAATGGCAGAGGCAACCACATTGGCCATTCTCATTACAAGACTAAGCCTTGTATTCTGCAGAACGAAGAACTCCATGAATCCACTGACATTCACAATTCCTGTTATATGGATATCCCCTACAGGCGGAAGATCTTTTTTGACCCCGGCACCAGGCATTACCGGACCATCTCCTACTGTTAGTTGGCCAACACTTTTCAACCTACCCAAACATGCATCAATGGCAATGATGAAGGGATTGAAGTGGGTGGATTGTATCATTGCAAGCTTTTCGACAAGATTAACCGCATGAATAGGTTCATCCAATGTGCCATATACATGTACATGATGGAGGGTTTGGTCTTGCAGTTTGGAGCCGATCAGCGGACCGAGAGAATCTCCTGTAGAACGGTCAGTGCCGATGCAGACAAATACGATGGGGCGAAAAATAGAACTAGAAGGTAGGTTGGACTGTAAAGTAAGTGCAATTTCCTTGGATGCATTTACTTCATCATGAGCAATACGAATATTGCCTCCTTTCTTCTCAAAAAAGTTAGATTTAAGATTCATAGGTTCCACTCCTTCTTAATAGTAGTAACAGTATACGACTATTTATTGGAAACTATACGTCCACTTTACGGTTAATTGGTGGCAGGAGGTAAAATGTATGTGGAGTAGCGGATTTCGTTGGATGTTTTTAATTTTAGGCACGGTTATCGGTGCCGGTTATGCCTCCGGGCGAGAAATATGGCAATTTTTCGGGGCTGAAAGCGGACTGGCCATCCTCTTATTCACCATTTTCTTCGTAATTGCCTGTCATGTGGTGCTCAGCCTTAGCCGAAAGCTGCAATCGTCCCATTTCTCCCCCGTATTGGAGAAGCTGGTAGGTAGCAAAATCTCTAAAATCTATAACGTGGTGATGGTGATCTATCTATTTGCGACAACCGCAGTCATGCTGGCTGGCGGTGGGGCAGCCTTGCAGGTATTCTCCATTCCTTACTGGGCGGGTATTTTAATTATATGCTTTCTATTAGTCATCCTCTTTGTCTTTGGAGTCAATGGGATGATTACTGTCAACAGCATCATCATTCCCGCCATCATTCTAATCCTTGCCTTTGTGCTGTTTCGTACAGCGGAGATCAGTCCGGATACCCTTCGTTCTATGGCTGGCCAACACCATTCAAACTGGCCCGCTGCTTTTACATTTACCGCACTGAATATTTTGCCTCTTGTTGCGGTTCTGTCTGCAATAGGAAAAGAAGTGAAAACCAAGGGAGAGATTCTGATAGCAAGTATCGGAAGCGGAGTAATATTAGGAGTCATTTCGCTTTTCTATAACCAGACGCTTCTGATTGTTCAAAGTAAAATAGAGTTTTTCGAAATTCCTCTTTTTGCGATTATTCAAAGCTATCCTTATTATATGATTTTCGTCATGACGCTTCTTCTCTGGGTTGCCATCTATACGACTGCCGCTTCTGGGCTCTTGGGGCTGGTCACAAGGTTCAGAGGAAGCCTTTCTATCCCGCTATGGGTTATCTGTTTGCTATTGCTCCTTTGCATGCTGCCTTTTACAGCTTTTGGATTCTCTGTTCTCGTAGCAATACTTTACCCGCTATTTGGCCTTGTCAATCTTTATCTTCTTGTCTGTATTTTGCTGTATCCCATCACCAACCGGAAAAACTGGCTTGAGGAAATGAAATAGTTTAGTGAAACAGGGGATTGCTGGCTATGATAAGCTTAAGTAAAATGAAGGAATAGCAAGCAAATTTCAAGGTAGAGGTTGAAGTGTAAATGGAATGGATCATTCGATTAAATAAAAAGCTGGAAGAAGCATTGACTAATGAAGATCTTTGGATTAGCATGGGCGCAGGATTTTTAAAAATCATTGCCATCATTATTGTAGCGGGCTTGATTATCCGAATAGGAAAAGCCATCATAAAGAACTTTGTGAGAATAAGAGCCAAGGGACCTTTGCAAGTATCAGTGAGACGGGAAAATACACTGGTGAAATTATTGGAGAATGTCATTTCCTATGTCACCTATTTTGTAGCCTTCATCATGATCCTCGAAGTGGTGCATATCGATGTGCGGGCACTTCTGGCTGGGGCAGGAATAGTAGGCCTTGCTGTCGGGTTTGGTGCACAGAATCTGGTCCGTGATATCATTACCGGTTTCTTTATCATTTTTGAAGACCAATTTTCAGTCGGTGATTATGTTCGGGTTGGAACTTTCGAGGGACATGTAGAGGAAATCGGGCTGCGCACCACGAAAATTAAAAGCTGGACCGGCGAATTGAATATTCTGCCAAACGGAAGTATCATTGAAGTGACGAATTTCTCCATCCACAATAGTATCGCCATTGTGGACGTCAGCATTGCGTATGAAGGAGAAATAGAAAAAGCGGAGCAAGTCATTGAAGAATTGCTTGGAGAATTGCCGTTAAAATATGAAGAAATTGTACAACCACCTCAGCTCTTGGGAATACAAACTTTCGGAAACTCGGAGGTCGTCCTGCGAATAACGTGTGAGACGCTACCCATGAAGCATTGGTACATTTCTCGTAAAATCAGAAAAGAAGTAAAACTGCGTCTGGATGAACAAGGTATTGAAATTCCGTTTCCAAGGCTGGTCCTTTACAATAGGGAGCCACAGATGGAAAAAGGAAAGCAGTGATTTATATAGAGATATGAATAGATTGGGAGTGTAGAAATTGAGCGATAAGGTATTCGGAATGAACGATGTAGTGGAAATGAAAAAAGCTCACCCTTGTGGAATGAATCGCTGGAAGGTGGTCCGGATGGGAATGGACATCCGCATCAAGTGCGAAGGATGCCAGCACACTGTCATGATGCCAAGGAAGGAATTCACACGGAAAATCAAGAAGATCCTGGTGCGGAGTGAGGAAGAATAATCAGCAGGTGAACAGCTGTGCATTGGCAGCTGTTTTTTATTTTATAGTTGGGTAATGTTGGTTTGCCTTGTCTTTTTTGGTGGTTGTATCTATAATTGTGGGAGATTGAAATATGTGTTAACGGAAAGTTAGGAGTGGATAAAATGGCTTTAACAGCAGGTATCGTTGGTCTTCCAAATGTAGGGAAATCAACGCTTTTTAATGCAATTACTCAAGCGGGGGCAGAATCTGCCAACTACCCGTTCTGTACGATAGATCCAAACGTTGGGATTGTAGATGTTCCTGATGAGCGTCTTCAGAAACTGACGGAGCTTGTGAACCCGAAGAAAACGGTTCCTACACATTTTGAGTTTACGGATATTGCAGGGATTGTGAAAGGTGCAAGCAAAGGGGAAGGTCTTGGAAACAAGTTCCTATCCCATATTCGTCAAGTGGATGCAATTTGCCACGTAGTGCGCTGTTTTGCTGACGACAATATTACACACGTAGCTGGTGGAGTCGATCCGATTGCAGATATCGAAACAATCAACCTGGAGCTTATTTTGGCTGATCTGGAGTCAGTGGATAAGCGTCTAGAGCGTGTCGGGAAGCTTGCAAAGCAAAAAGATAAAGAAGCGGTTTATGAGCATGAAGTGCTTGTAAAAGTGAAAGAAGCACTGGAGAATGAGCTTCCTGCACGTACTGTTGAAGTGACAGATGAGCAAGTGAAGTACCTGAAAGGCATGCATCTATTGACAAGCAAGCCTGTTCTTTATGTTGCGAATGTCGGGGAAGATGATATTGCCGACACCTCAGACAATGAATTTGTGAAACAGGTTCGTGAATTTGCGGAGAAAGACAACGCAGTAGTGATCACAGTCTGTGCAAAAATCGAGTCTGAAATCGTGGAGCTTGATGCAGACGAAAAAGCAATGTTCCTGGAAGAGCTGGGAATTCAAGAGTCCGGTTTGGATCAACTGATCCGTGCGGCTTACAACCTTCTTGGACTGGCTACCTACTTTACAGCTGGGGTTCAGGAAGTACGTGCCTGGACATTCCGTACTGGAATGAAAGCCCCTCAATGTGCGGGTGTCATCCATACAGACTTTGAACGCGGATTTATCCGTGCCGAAACGGTATCCTATGAAGACCTATTGGCAGCAGGTACGATGACTGCGGCGAAGGAAGCCGGGAAGGTACGCCTGGAAGGTAAAGAGTATCTCGTGAAAGATGGGGATGTCATTCATTTCCGTTTCAACGTCTAAGGAAAGTTTGCAAAAAGACATGCGTTCTGCTATAATCTAAATTTGTGAGTAATGATTATTTATAATTGATTGCTCCTTGCCCATCTAAGGGCCGTTTAGACCAAAAGGAGGTGACTGTGATGAACAAGTACGAAATCATGTATATCATCCGTCCAAACATTGAGGAAGACGCTAAAAAAGCGCTTGTAGAACGTTTCAATACGATCTTGACTGACAACGGTGCAGAACTTACTGAAGCAAAAGAGTGGGGCAAACGCCGTTTAGCTTACGAAATCAATGATTTCCGTGACGGTTACTATATGTTAGTAAACGTGGCTACTGAGCCAGCTGCAGTTCAAGAGTTTGATCGTCTAGCTAAAATCAGCGAAGATATCATCCGTCATATTGTTGTTAAAAAAGAAGTTAAATAATAGTTGTCCTCTTTATGGACGTCGTCTCAAGGAGGAGTGGTTCTGATGTTAAATCGCGTAGTATTGGTAGGTCGCTTAACGAAAGACCCTGAATTGCGCTATACCCCAAGTGGAGTGGCGGTTGCTACTTTTACTCTGGCAGTAAATCGTACGTTCCAGAATCAGCAGGGCGAACGCGAAGCTGATTTTATAAACTGTGTAGTTTGGAGAAAACAAGCGGAAAACGCGGCGAACTTCCTGAAAAAAGGAAGCTTGGCAGGTGTTGACGGCAGAATCCAGACGCGCAATTATGAAGGCCAAGATGGAAAACGTGTATACGTAACGGAAGTAGTGGCAGAAGGTGTTCAATTCTTGGAGCCTAAAGGATCTGGTGGTTCTGGCGGTTCTGGAGGATATAACAACAATCGTCCTAATCCAAATCAAGATCAAGGCTATGGTTCATCTCCGTTTGGGTACGATCAGAACCAACAACAACGTAGCAATAACAACAACCAAGGTTATACTCGTGTTGATGACGACCCATTCAAGAATGATGGTCAACCTATCGATATTTCTGACGACGATCTTCCGTTCTAATTCTAGAAGGAATCGTTTTGATAAAAAAATTCCGGCATAAAGCCAAAAATCCAAAAGCAAAGGAGTGAATAACATGGCAGGAGGACGCAGAGGTGGACGCAACAAACGTCGTAAGGTTTGTTTCTTCACAGCAAACGGTATCACTCATATCGATTACAAAGATATCGATGTACTGAAAAAGTTCGTTTCCGAGCGCGGTAAAATTTTACCACGTCGTGTAACTGGAACTAGTGCAAAATACCAACGTAAATTAACGATCGCGATCAAACGCGCTCGTCAAATGGCATTACTACCATACGTATCTGGTGAGTAATCACGCACATATACAATAAAAGAGGAAGGCAGTGAGAGAATATCTTGCTGCCTTCCTTTTTGCTAGTTTGGGTATGAATAAAAGTCCTTGAAATTGATTGTAATAGTATCTAAAGGATAAACTATACATAAGTTTAACTAAAGATTTTATGGAGGTTTGTAAGCTTTGAAAACCAAAAATATTACAGAGGGAGCCGTACTGCTCGGAATCTTTGTACTGCTCCTCCTGATGACATTATTCATACCTGGAATCGGAGTCATTACCCTGTTTGCACTGGTTGTCCCTTTTGTCATCTATACGGTCCGGAACGATTGGAAATCGGGAATATGGTTTGCGGTGCTTGCCAATATACTGAGCCTCCTGATGGGTTCTCCTGCGGCTCTGATTCTAAGCATTCCCATGAGCTCGGTCGGTGTGGTGATGGGCTATCTTTTCGCGAAAAATAGCAACCGCTATGCAAATTTAGGGGCGGCCACAGGGATGTACCTATTGAATTTAGTGCTTGGGTATGTGCTTGCCATTGTCCTATTTGAAATAAATATTGCCGAACTGATAGATGAAATGCTGAATGACTCTTTGAAAAATGCAGAAGCAATGGCGTCAGCACTCGGTCAGAATTCAGAGGAAACCATGGCGCTCATGCAGCAGATGATGGAACAATTCAACTACCTTTTGCCATCCGGTATGGTGACCTTCGCTTTTGTATTTGCCCTTATTTCACAATGGATTGCCGGGTTTGTCCTAAAGCGTCTGAAGGAATCGGTCCAGCCATTTCCTCCATTCCGAGATTTCATGCTACCAAAAAGCCTGCTGTGGTATTACTTGATTGTGATACTGCTTTCCCTGATGGAAATGGAGAAGGGCTCCACGCTTTTTCTGGCAACCATTAATTTATCTTATATCCTTATGCTGCTCATGACGGTGCAGGGAATGTCCTTTGTCTTTCACTTCTGCCATGAAAAAAGAATTGCTAAGGCTGTACCCATCATAATGCTAATTTTATCCTTTCTAATCCCTCCGTTGCTCTATATAATAAGAATGGTAGGCATCATAGATTTAGGGTTTGATTTACGAAAGCGAATAAAAAAGTAAGACTTTACTCAAAGACATAAATATAAATAATGTCTTTACTTTAAACACCCTGTTGATTTCCGTTCCAGGAGTTCGCTTTCCGCGGGCGGCCTCGGGAGCCTCCTCGGCGCTTTTGCGCCTGCGGGGTCTCCCTTGACACGCTGCTCCCGCAGGAGTCTCACACCATGCACTCCAATCAACAGGGGCGGCAGAATATCCATAACGTCCGCACTATATTTTTATTTTTCATGGGTATTTTTACATGAATCTCTGTTAAACGAAATTGTTGGTTTTTTAATGAATGCTAGCTGTTGATTGGAGCAATAGGCGAAGACTCCTGCGGGAGGCAGCGGTAGGCTTGAGACCCCACAGGGCAAAGCCCGAGGAGGCTCAAGCATCGCCCCGCGGAAAGCGCAGCCTAGTGCGGAAATCAACAGCGGTGTTTAACAGAATCATAAAATAAACAGTAAATTGTTAATTAGGAGCTGAAAAATAAATGCCTAATTATTTTGAAAAACTGAATTTCCGTTACCCCTTTTATACACTGCTGCTCATTTCCGTGATCCAGTTCGGGGTAATTATGTTTTTCCAATGGCAAATAGGGCTAGGTAGTTTTCTGCTCCTTGGTATCGTCATTTACTTCTATATGAAAGTAGAACAAACAGCCAAAAAGGAAATGGAAACTTACATCTCGACCTTATCCTACCGGTTAAAAAAGGTGGGCGAAGAGGCATTGATGGAAATGCCGATCGGGATTATGCTCTACAATGATGACTATCAGATCGAGTGGACCAATCCCTTTCTGGCCTCTTGTTTTCATGAGGAAACATTAGTCGGCAGATCGCTTTATGATGTGGGGGAGAATTTGATCCCTCTTTTGAAGCAGGACGTCGAGACCGAAGTGATCCCTCTTTATGATAGAAAATATAAAGTGGTAATCAAAAAGGCCGAGCGCCTGATTTACTTCTTTGATGTTACCGAACAGACACAAATTGAAAAGCAATATGAAGAAGAGCGCACAGTACTCGGTATTATCTTCCTTGATAATTATGATGAAGTGACCCAAGGCATGGACGATCAGACGAAGAGTGCCATCAACAGCCAGGTCACCTCCATCATCAATAAATGGGCCACCGAAAATGGCGTATTCCTCAAGAGAACATCGATGGAGCGCTTTATCGTAGTATTGAATGAACACATATTAGTACAACTCGAAAAGAACAAATTCACGATATTGGATGAAGTCCGGGAACAAACAGCTAAACAAAGCATGCCGTTAACGCTCAGTGTCGGAATCGGAACAGGTGTCCCTTCCCTTCCGGAGCTCGGCCATCTGGCACAATCGAGTCTCGACCTCGCGCTTGGCCGTGGCGGTGATCAGGTAGCCATCAAGCAGACAAATGGAAAAGTGCGTTTCTACGGCGGAAAAACCAATCCAATGGAAAAGCGTACAAGAGTAAGAGCCCGAGTTATTTCCCATGCCCTTAAAGAGCTGATACATGAAAGTGACAAGGTCATTATCATGGGTCATCGCTATCCGGATATGGATGCAATTGGGGCGGCTATCGGAATTGCCAAAGTGGCAGAGTTGAATCAAAAGGATTCATTCATCGTGTTAAATCAAAATGAGATTGATGCTGGCATCCAGCGTCTGCTTAGCGAATTGAAAAGTCATGACGAGCTATGGGAGAAAATTGTCTCACCTGAGGAAGCCTATGATATGGCAACCAATGATACCTTGCTTGTGGTCGTAGATACCCATAAACCGTCGCTTGTGATTGAGGAAAGACTTCTGAATAAGATCGAGGATGTCGTCGTCATCGACCACCACCGACGTGGGGAGGACTTTATCGAAGATCCGTTGCTCGTTTACATGGAGCCATATGCGTCCTCGACAGCAGAACTTGTAACGGAACTTTTACAATACCAGCCAAAACGCATCAAAATCACCATGCTTGAAGCGACTGCCCTACTTGCTGGTATAATAGTAGATACAAAAAGCTTCACAGTCCGTACTGGTTCACGCACATTTGATGCCGCTTCCTATCTGCGTTCCCAGGGTGCAGATACGATATTGGTGCAAAAGCTGCTGAAAGAGAATTTGGAACGCTTCGTTAAGCGTGCAAAGCTAATCGAAAGCGCCTATCTCTATCAAGACGGAATCGTCATTGCAAAAGGCAATCCGGAAGATTCCTTCGACCAGGTCATGATCGCGCAAGCGGCTGACACCTTGCTAGCAATGAGTGATATCAATACCTCATTTGTGATTGCCCATAGGACTGGCGATGTGGTGAGTATCAGCGCCCGTTCCCTTGGCGACATCAATGTGCAGGTCGTCATGGAGATGCTAGAAGGCGGTGGCCACTTGACGAACGCAGCGACGCAACTGACCATGACAATAGATGAAGCGGAAGAGAAATTGAAAGAGGCAATTCGCGAATACCTAGAAGGAGGTACCAAAGAATGAGAGTTATATTCTTGAAAGATGTAAAAGGAAAAGGGAAAAAAGGCGAAGTAAAAAATGTGGCAGATGGCTATGCCCATAATTTTCTACTAAAACAAGGGTTGGCGATGGAAGCATCACATGGTAACCTTAAATCATTAGAGGCACAAAAAAATAAAGAAGTAAAAGAAGCGGAGCAAGAGCTTGAGAATGCAAAAGAACTCAAGGGAACACTTGAAAAGCTGACTTTGGAGTTCCAAACGAAGGCTGGTGAGGGCGGACGCCTATTCGGTTCCATCACCACCAAGCAAATTTCCGAAGAACTGCAGAAAAAGCACAAAATCAAAATCGACAAACGCAAAATGGAGCTGAACGATGCGATTCGTACGTTAGGCTATACGAATGTACCGGTGAAGCTGCATTCCGATGTGACTGCAACGCTTAAAGTGCATGTAACGGAACAAAAATAATAGATTATAGATAAAGCCAATAAAACAGAAGATGCTCGGCAGCAGCCGAGTTTTCTTTATGCAACGGATTATATATAGACAAGCATCCATGCTTACGAGGGAGGAGGAACAAGGATGAGCGATCTTTTTGCTGACCGCATACCACCACAAAACATAGAAGCGGAACAGGCCGTCCTAGGTGCCATTTTCCTGGAACCATCGGCCCTTACCATGGCGGCAGAGCTGGTTTTACCAGATGATTTCTACCGGGCTGCCCACCAGAAAATATTCAATTGCATCCTGAATCTATCGGACCGTGGTGAACCGATAGATCTTGTAACAGTCACTGCGGAGCTTGCCAACCTGAAGCTGCTCGAAGAAGTAGGGGGAGTTTCCTACTTGAGTGACTTGGCAAACTCGGTTCCAACCGCTGCCAATATTGAGTACTATGCAAAAATTGTAGAGGAAAAGTCCATTCTGCGAAGACTGATTCGTACGGCTACAAGCATCGCACAGGAAGGCTACTCCAGAGAGGACGAAGTTGCAGGCCTGCTGAACGAAGCGGAAAAGCAGATACTTGAAGTATCCCAGCGTAAAAATTCCGGAGTTTTCCAGAACATAAAAGACGTACTTGTGAAAACCTATGATAATATCGAAACACTCCACAATCGCAAAGGGGAAATTACCGGTATTGAAACAGGCTTCACCGAGCTTGACCGTATGACAGCGGGTTTCCAGCGAAATGACCTGATCATTATCGCTGCACGTCCTTCTGTTGGTAAAACAGCATTCGCTCTGAACATCGCTCAGAATGTTGCTGTAAAAGCTCGAGAAAATGTGGCCATCTTCAGTCTGGAGATGGGTGCAGAGCAGCTTGTCATGAGGATGCTCTGTGCGGAGGGGAACATCAATGCACAGAACTTAAGGACAGGACAATTGACCGCTGAGGACTGGAGCAAGCTGACCATGGCGATGGGAAGCCTCTCGAATGCCGGAATCTACATTGATGATACACCAGGTATCCGAGTGAGCGAAATACGCTCCAAATGCCGCCGTCTGAAGCAAGAGAGCGGCCTTGGCATGATTCTGATCGATTACCTGCAATTGATCCAGGGAAGCGGTAGAAACGGCGGAGAGAACCGTCAGCAGGAAGTTTCCGAAATATCCCGTTCCTTAAAAGCATTAGCGAGGGAATTACAGGTTCCAGTAATCGCCCTGTCCCAGCTCTCCCGTGGTGTTGAGCAGCGTCAAGATAAGCGCCCGATGATGTCCGATATCCGTGAATCCGGGAGTATCGAGCAGGATGCCGACATCGTTGGTTTCCTATACCGTGACGATTACTATGACAAAGAGAGTGAAAACAAGAACATCATTGAGATCATTTTGGCCAAGCAACGTAACGGTCCGGTTGGAACAGTCTCGCTGGCGTTCGTAAAAGAATATAACAAATTCGTTAACCTGGAGCGCAGATTTGATGATGAATCTGTACCTTCAGGGGCATAATAAAAGGCATCTACACTGGTAGATGCCTTTTTTTATGAAAAACGGGCTGGAGTTGTCGATATATGGGAAATATCAAGATACATCAAAAATGTTATAGAACAATTAATATTGCAAAAAAACTGTAATATTTACGAACAAATAACATGGATATTTTAAAAATCGTTCGTGTTTTGGTTGACTTTCTCAAGTTCAGCTGATAAACTTACTTTGGTTGAAATAGTAAAAAAATAAAAGTCTACATATTTAGTGGAGGTGTACGAACTATGGCATCAGTAGTCGTAGTAGGAACACAATGGGGCGATGAAGGAAAAGGCAAAATCACGGATTTCCTTTCAGAAAACGCAGAAATGATCGCGCGTTACCAAGGTGGAAACAACGCAGGACATACAATTAAATTCAATGGTGAAACGTATAAATTACATCTAATCCCTTCTGGAATTTTCTATAGCGATAAGATTTGTGTTATCGGTAACGGGATGGTTGTCGATCCTAAAGCTTTAATCACAGAACTGAAATATCTTCATGATCGCGGAGTAAGCACAGATAACCTTCGCATCAGTAACCGTGCGCATGTCATCTTGCCTTATCATCTTAAACTGGATGAAGTGGAAGAAGAGCGCAAAGGTGCAAATAAAATCGGTACAACGAAAAAAGGTATCGGACCGGCATATATGGACAAGGCAGCACGAGTTGGAATCCGTATCGCAGATCTTCTTGACCGTGAGCTTTTCGAAGCAAAATTGGCACACAATCTTGCAGAGAAAAACCGTTTACTAGAAAAGATGTACGAAGCGGAAGGCTTTAAGCTTGAGGACATCCTGGACGAGTATTACGAATATGGCCAGCAATTCGCGAAATATGTAACAGATACTTCTGTTGTATTGAATGACGCATTAGACGATGGCCGCAGAGTGCTATTCGAAGGTGCACAAGGTGTGATGTTGGATATTGACCAAGGTACGTATCCTTTTGTTACATCCTCTAACCCTGTAGCTGGTGGAGTGACAATCGGTTCCGGTGTCGGCCCATCAAAAATCAATCACGTAGTAGGTGTAGCGAAAGCTTATACGACTCGTGTTGGTGATGGTCCTTTCCCGACAGAACTAGATAATGAAATTGGTCATCAAATCCGTGAGGTTGGAAGAGAGTATGGTACAACTACCGGAAGACCCCGTCGTGTCGGTTGGTTTGACAGCGTAGTGGTACGCCATGCTCGCCGTGTTAGTGGGCTGACAGATCTATCTCTTAACTCTATTGACGTATTAACAGGTATTGAGTCCTTGAAAATCTGTGTTGCATACAAGTACAAAGGCGAAGTGATGGAAGCTTTCCCTGCCAGCTTGAAAGTTCTTGCTGAATGTGAACCGGTATACGAAGAAATGCCAGGTTGGACAGAGGACATTACAGGCGTAAGAAGCCTTGATGAGCTTCCAGAAAATGCGCGTCACTACATCGAGCGTGTTTCCCAGCTTACAGGCATCCCTCTATCCATATTCTCTGTAGGACCAGATCGCTCTCAGACGAATGTTGTAAGAAGCGTGTACGCGAATAAATAATAAATATAAAATAGGGATGGTTGCTTTCTTAATAAGCAGCCATCTTTTATTATTGGTTCTATCAGAGAATAGTATTGGCTATATGACTATAGCTGTTGATTGGAGCAATAGGCGAAGACTCCTGCGGGAGACAGCGGTAGGCTGGAGACCCCACAGGCGAAGCCGAGGAGGCTCCAGCACCGCCCCGCGGAAAGCGCAGCCTAGTGCGGAAATCAACAGCGGAGTTGAGCAGGTACACTATGTTTAAATCTTTTTTTAAAAAAGACTATTGCTTAATGTAATGCTATTATGCTATTATTAAAAACGTCGTCAAAACAGTAGATTGTTAGACAACTCAAGTGCCATTAGCTCAGTCGGTAGAGCATCTGACTTTTAATCAGAGGGTCGAAGGTTCGAGTCCTTCATGGCACACCATTGCAAGGCCCATTGGTCAAGCGGTTAAGACACCGCCCTTTCACGGCGGTAACACGGGTTCGAATCCCGTATGGGTCACCATTTTATTTATAAGCTTCCAAGGTCCCGTGGTGTAGCGGTTAACATGCCTGCCTGTCACGCAGGAGATCGCCGGTTCGATCCCGGTCGGGACCGCCATTTTTATTTACATATCTAAATTAGGCTCGGTAGCTCAGTCGGTAGAGCAATGGACTGAAAATCCATGTGTCGGCGGTTCGATTCCGTCCCGAGCCATCCCAAAAAGCACGCCGCTTTTCACACTCGAAAAGCGGCGTGCTTTTTATATTCCACAAATCCTGCCAATAAACCCTTCATTTTACAAAACTACCAAAATATCCCCATCATTTATCAAAATTATGTAAGAAAAATTACCCATTCAGCTAACTATATAAGGAAAAACCACTAAAAATCGCCTAAATATGACAACAATAATACAATTATGTTACATCTTTTGTTCTACTATTCTATTCTTTTATAGTTATATGGTATGGTAAAGAAGTCGAAAAATTTGCGTGGGTATCGAAATACCTAGTAACCTTTCAACAAATAAACATGTTCTTTTTGTAGAGGAATGGAATCAGGGGGATTTAACCATGATCAGCCAAATAAAGTCTATATATAGTACATACACAAAAAAACTAAATATGAAACATAAAATACAAAACAATCGTTTTTCCGTGTTGACAAAGAAGGCATTGCTTACTACTGTTGCCGTAGGGACTTTATCAATTGGCGCTGTAGCTGCTCAAGCAAGTGAAAATTCCCTTTTAGGGACAATCTACCATGTCTATGTAAATGGAGAACGTGTTGGAGCAGTAGATGATAAAGGCCTGCTGGATAAAACAGTTGATGCAAAGATTCAAGAGATGCAGAAGGATTTCAAAGGTCTTGACCTTACTGTAGGAAACCAGCTTTCCGTTTTACCTGAAAAGGTATTCAGGCCTTCCACTCAGAACAAGGAAACTTTAGATAAAGTTACGGCTGAGTTGGAAGTACAGGCAAATGCCTCTGCCATAACTGTCGATGGAAAAGAAATCGTACTGCTTGGAAGCAAGGAAGATGCAGAAGCAGTAATCAAGCAACTGACTTTAGGTTTTGTCTCTGAGGAGAAATTGAAAGAGCTAGATCAAAGAAAGAAAGTCGATGTGGAGCTTCCTGCTATCAAAGTGGATGAGTCTCGTATATTAGACGTTCAAATGAAAGAAAAAGTTTCATTTTCCGAGAAAAATGTTAAACCTTCTGAAGTACTAACGGTTGAAGAAGCGGTCAACCTTCTGAAGAAGGGTGTCAAGGAAGAGGAAAAGTACGAAGTAGCGGAAGGAGATGTCCTAGGGGATATCGCTGAAAAGCACGACCTTACTTCCGAAGAGCTGTTGGCATTAAACCCTGACATCAAGGAAGACTCTTTACTGAAAATCGGATCCACATTAAATGTTACAGCGTTAAAGCCATTTGTACATGTGGTAGTAAAAGAGGAATCCTCCCGTAATGAAGAAATCCCTTACGAGCAAGAAGTAGTGGAAGATGCGGATCTTCCTAAAGGGGAAACCAAAGTTAAGCAGCAAGGTGTAAATGGAGAGAAAAACATTCAAACCATCATAACAAAAGAAAATGGTTTTGAAGTCAATAAAGAGATCACACATGAAGAAGTGCTGAAGGAACCGGTAAAGCATATTGTACTAAAAGGTACGAAGGTCATCCCTTCCCGCGGCAGTGGATCGCTTGCATGGCCGGCAGTAGGCGGTTATGTTTCAAGTAAAATGGGACATCGCTGGGGTAAAATGCACAAAGGTATTGATATCGCTCGTCCAAGCGACCGTACAATCAAAGCGGCTGATAATGGTGTTGTAGAGTCAGCTGGCTGGGATGGCGGTTATGGCAATAAGATCGTGATCAATCACCAAAATGGAATGAAGACTACGTACGCCCATTTGGCATCCATTGATGTATCAGTTGGACAAACAGTCGCTCGAGGAGCAAAAATCGGGGTAATGGGAACAACTGGTCAGTCTACTGGAATTCACCTGCACTTTGAAGTGTACCAAAACGGTCAACTAAAAGACCCAATGCAATATTTAAACTAAAATAATCTTTTAAACCTCTAGCAAACCACAAAAGCTAGAGGTTTTTCTTTCTTTTTGACTGTGTGTTTATGACTATTCTAATTATATTTGAATCTAGCTGTTGATTGGAGCAATAGACGAAGACTCCTGCGGGAGGAAGCGGTAGGCTGGAGACCCCGCAAGGCGAAGCCTGAGGAGGCTCCAGCATCGTCCCGCGGAAAGCGAAGTCTAGTGCGGAAATCAACAGCGGTGTTCAATGAGATTCCTGCTTTTCGGTTATTAGATGCTTTACCGAGCTTTACATGGTAAAGTATTTAGTATAATGCACGTTGAAAATTTAAATGATACTAGTAGATAGACGTGATAAGGAGCGAAAACGAGATGGAAAAGAAAATATTAGTTGTAGACGACGAGAAACCAATTGCAGATATATTGAAATTCAATCTTCAAAAAGAGGGTTATGATGTATATTGCGCCTATGATGGAGAAGAAGCAGTCAACAAAGTGGAAGAAGTTCGCCCCGATCTGATTCTATTAGATATCATGCTGCCTCAAAGAGATGGAATGGAAGTTTGCCGTGAAGTCAGGAAGAAATATGAAATGCCGATTATCATGCTGACTGCCAAGGATTCGGAAATAGATAAAGTGTTGGGCCTTGAATTGGGTGCCGATGATTATGTCACGAAGCCTTTCAGCACACGCGAATTAATCGCACGTGTAAAGGCTAATTTGCGTAGGCATCAACAGAAAGGCAATGAAGTGGATGAACCGACCGAGATCGCCATCGGCTCGCTTGTGATTCACCCAGACGCCTATATGGTGACAAAACGAGGCGATATGATTGAGCTGACGCATCGTGAGTTCGAATTGCTTCATTATCTGGCTAAGCATATAGGACAGGTCATGACCCGTGAGCATCTGCTACAAACGGTCTGGGGATATGACTATTATGGAGATGTCCGCACAGTGGACGTAACTGTGCGACGCCTCCGCGAAAAGATAGAGGACAATCCAAGCCATCCTACATGGATTGTAACTAGAAGAGGAGTTGGCTATTACCTGCGACAATCCGAGCAGGAATAATACTCATGAAAAAAGTTGGTTTCTTTCGTTCCATTCACTTAAAATTTGTGTTGATATATGTCCTGTTGATTCTGATTGCCATGCAGATTATCGGGGTATATTTTGTAAGCAAGCTTGAAAAGCAATTAATTAGTAATTTTTCAGACTCCCTAGACGAACGGATATCGTTATTGACCTACAGTATTGAGCAGGAAATCAAGAAGCAACGGGACGATACGACGTTAACCATTGAAGAGGATATCCGGAATGTTCTGCAGGATGTTACCATGGAGGACATTTTGGAAGTCCGGGTCATTAATAACAAAAGCAGGGTTTTGGGAACCTCTGATCCTTACAATCAAACTAGAATGGTAGGGAAAAGGACAACAGACCTGCTTATTAAACGTGCTCTTGCGGTGGGACAATATTCCGAGGATGATGCCATCGATCGTAATACAGGAGACCGTGTGCGAATTATTGCAGCTCCCATAAAAACGAACAGTCAGGAAATCATTGGCGCTATCTATATGAAGGCATCCATGGAAAATGTTTATGATCAAATGCGGCAGATTAATAGTATATTTACTGCTGGGACAACGCTTGCTCTGGCTGTAACGGCTGTATTGGGAGTGCTGTTAGCGCAGACCATTACGAGGCCGATGTCGGATATGAGAAAACAGGCGTTGGAGATGGCGAGAGGGAACTTTTCTCGAAAGGTAAATATATATGGAAACGATGAAATAGGGCAACTGGCGCTTTCATTTAATAACCTGACACGAAAACTCCAGGAAGCGCAGGCTACAACTGAGGGAGAAAGACGTAAGCTCAGTTCGGTCCTTTCCCATATGACAGATGGGGTTATTGCGACAGACCGGAAAGGCAGGGTTATCCTGATCAATGAGCCGGCACTCGGGATGTTGAACGTTTCACGTGAAACAGTCCTTCAAAAACCGATTGTGGAAGTCCTTGATATTGTAGAAACACATACCTTTGATAGTTTAGTATCAGAACAGGAAACGCTTATCCTGGACTTCAGTACAGATAAGAAACCTTTGATCCTTCGAGCCAGCAACTCCATCATTCAAAAGGAAACAGGGTTCATTAACGGTTTGATTACAGTTTTACATGATATTACAGAACAAGAGAAGATAGATCAAGAGAGACGGGAATTCGTTGCAAATGTATCCCATGAACTTCGAACACCTTTGACCACGATGCGCAGTTATTTGGAGGCGTTGGCGGAAGGTGCCTGGAAGGATGACGAGATTGCGCCGAAGTTTCTGGATGTGACACAGACGGAAACCGAGCGTATGATCCGCCTGGTAAATGACCTGCTTCAGCTCTCCAAAATGGATACCAGGGATTATCGTTTTAATAAAGTATCCGTCGATTTTGTGGAATTCTTCAATCGGATCATCGATCGTTTCGAGCTATCAAAATCCCAAGAGGTGACGTTTGTCCGTGACTTGCCTGCAGAAGCAGTGTGGGTGAGTCTGGATGAGGATAAAATCACCCAGGTATTGGACAATATCATCTCGAATGCCATGAAATACTCCCCCGAGGGTGGTATTATCACTTTTGCTGTCCATATAGAGGAAACAGCCAAACAGATCTTGGTAAGTATTAGCGATCAGGGTGTAGGTATACCTAAAGCTGATCTTTCCAAGGTATTTGATCGTTTTTATCGTGTGGATAAAGCACGCACACGTATGCTTGGGGGGACTGGCTTAGGGCTTGCCATTGCAAAAGAAATGATTAATGCACATAATGGGGACATTTGGGCGTCAAGTCAGGAAGGGAAGGGAACAAAGATTTTCTTTACACTTCCTATCACGCAAGAAGAACAAAAGGATGATTGGTCATGAAATACGAAAATCTGAAATCACTTATATTAACCATCCTTGTCTTGACTAGCTTGGTTCTTTCCTGGAACTTGTGGACTTTTCAGCCGTCATTGGATTATACGAGCAATGAAAAGCTGCTTCGAAATGTGGAAATCAGTAAAACGGAAGAACCCGAAAATATTATTCGCCCTTCCAAAATCCTTTATCACTTTGATGGGGTGCATTATGGAACGATCGAGAACCAGGAGATCAACCGTTTTGCTAAAGAAATGAAAAAGTGGAGTTTATTTGACATAGACCCCACTTCCACCTTAATGGACGAAGAGGAGTTCATTCCATTTATGCATGACAATGGGAAAATGGAAGTGATATTCCCTGATGAAATACCTTTGGAAACCTTAAGATTCCTTATTGGCTTTACTGACGAAGAAGTGCCGAATGGAACGGTGGACCGAATCTTGATAGACATTGATAATCAAGTGGAAAAAAGTGCACCGATCCTGCACCTGGTCAACTATGAAGATCGCAGAATGTATAAGGCCAAGGTGAACAATATCTCCCTTTCGACTCTTAAGGAGAAATTCTATACACCATCCGTCATATATAACGAGTATGTCAGTATTGCTGCTGAGGAGGACAGGTATATTTTCGTACCTAAGGGTCCAATAGAATTGCCCAGAATGAACTTTCTCACAGACTCGATTAATCCGGATGAGTTCAGGGATGCATTATTCAATGATCCAAGTGTCGTGACAAAGGATCAGATGAATGTAGGGGAAGTATATACGGACAGTGAAAGATTCATGAGCGTGGACCGTACTTATACGCAACTGCAATATGTCAATACGGTATTGCCTAGTGAAGCCAATTCCCCTGATTTTAATGTGATTGAACGCGGAATAGACTTTGTGAACGATCATAGCGGCTGGACGGATAGATTCCAATTCTCACGCTGGAATGTATCAGACGCAGATTATGAAAGGGTTGTTTTTCAATTACATGTTGGAAACTATCCTGTGATGAACCGTGATGGCCTAACGGAGATAAATCAGGTGTGGAGAAACAATGAAGTGTCAAGCTATTCCCGCCCTATCTATCAACTGGGGCCACCGATAAACGATCCTCAGATTACTATTCTTCCACCTGCAGAACAAGTGGCACGGGAGTTGAATGGCCTGAAGAATTTGGATATGTCAACGGTCCAGGATATCAGGGTCGGCTATGAACTAAAACGGGAAATGGATTATCAAGGGGTATTCATATTGGAACCTGTTTGGATGTACCTTGATAACAACAGCTGGTCAAAGGTCATTTTCACGGAAAAAGATGAACTGGGAGGGGGAATGTAAGATGGATTGGCGGAAAACAAAGACCATCTTCATTATTACATTTCTCATTCTGAATATCTTTTTAGCTTCGCAAATATTTGAAAAGAGAGATGAAAATCAGTGGTCTATCATTACAGAGGCTACGATTGAAGAGCAATTCGAAGCGGATGAAATTACCTATGAGACTCTTCCAAAGGAACCCATAACCGAAAGCTATATCAGTGGAAAGAGCTATAAATTTTCTGTTGAGGACAAGGAAGCATTGGAGAAAAAAGGTCAAACTGTCGAGATAGTTAACGAAACAGTTCTTGTAGGTGCTTTCAATGAACCTATACCTGCTCCCGAAACCGATCTGGAAACCAGGCTTCCTCAGCTTCTGAAAGATCAGTTGTTATTCAACGAAAAATATGATTATAAGACCTATCGTAAAGGGGAAAAAGAGCTTATCTTCTTTCAATCCTTCAAAAAAGGACTGATCTATAGCAACAATGAGAGCGGCATGCTTAGTTTATATCTGGATGATGAAAACAATATCGTCTCCTACAAACAGACCCTGATTTCCGATTTGGAAGAGATGGATGAAGCACAGGAGCTAATAACGGCCTTCAATGCACTGGAAAACCTGTATAATATGAATGAACTGAAGCCTGGAAGCCATGTTACGGATGTAAAGCTTGGCTATTATACGTTAGTACAGATTACCTCATCCCATGTACTGACACCTACTTGGCATATAGTCGTCAATGGGGAACAGGATTTCTTCGTCAATGCATTGGAAGGTCAGATCATCCGAAAAGAAAATAGAACATTGGAGTGAAGTGACATGAGCCTGCATTTTAGCGTGCTTGCCAGTGGTAGCACTGGAAATGCAATTTATGTCGCAACAGAGGAGCATTCTTTATTAATTGATGCTGGTTTGAGCGGCAAAAAGATGCAAGAGCTATTTACCAAAATAGATAAAAAAATCGAGGACCTCTCAGGCATCCTGGTTACACATGAACATAGCGACCACATTAAGGGGATTGGGGTGCTTGCGAGAAAGTACAAGCTCCCTATCTATGCGAATGAAAAGACTTGGAAAGCGATGGATGGTCTGGTCGGCGCCATTCCGACCGATTTGAAATTCAATTTTGAGACGGAGCGGGTCAAAACCTTTGGTGATTTGGATGTAGAGTCATTCGGTGTTTCCCACGATGCTGCGGAGCCGATGTTCTACGCTTTTCATCAGGGAGACAAAAAGGTGGTCGTCATTACCGATACAGGCTATGTGAGCGACCGGATGAAAGGGATCATCTCGAACGCAAACGCGTATGTTTTTGAAAGCAATCACGATGTACAGATGCTGCAGATGGGGCATTACCCTTGGAGCATCAAACGCCGTATCCTCAGTGATGTCGGGCATGTATCCAACGAGGATGCAGCGCTTGCCATGGCAGATGTGATGGGCGATCAAACTAAGCGTATTTATTTGGCGCATTTAAGTCAAGATAATAACATGAAAGATCTAGCCAGAATGTCTGTAGAGCAAACACTTGCGACACGGGGTATCATCACCGGTGAGCAAGTCGAGCTATATGATACAGATCCAAAATCTCCAACTGCGCTTGCTTTCGTGTGAAATCTTAGGCTTTTAGCGCCTTTCTTTTTGTCTTTTCCGAAATGAAAATGCAAAGGAACAGCTCCAGGCTTAAGGCTTTCACACGAAAAGTTGCCGTTTGGAGAGATGCATTTTCCAGGAAGGAAGGATATGAAGTGGGATACTACGACCAGCATGAGCATTCAAGAAAGAAAAAAACAGGGAGAGGATACTTGATACCGGGCCTAATTGGGCTATTACTCGGTGCATTCCTTTTCATGGTTGCCATTCCGTCATTATCAAAAAATGCAACACCAGAATTGAGTGAGCCAAGAAATGAGGGAGAAGTAGGCCGATTACCAGAACCAGGAGAGGCGGGGTCCGCTGAAATACGGAATGTTTCCGTCAATGTCGAATCCGCGGTTACACAAGCGGTGGATGCAGTAGCTGAAGCGGTAGTTGGTGTCATTAATCTGCAGCAGTCCTCATTCTGGGAAAATGACGAGGTCGAATCGGACCAAGAAGGGGAAGCGGGTACTGGGTCTGGTGTCATTTATAAAAAGGAAAATGGCAAAGCCTATGTTGTCACAAATTTTCATGTCATTGAAGGAGCAGGAGAAGTCGAATTGAGCCTGATTGATGGAACGAGGGTACCGGCAGAAGTGCTTGGAGAGGATCCATGGATGGATTTGGCTGTACTTGAAATGAAGGATGAATTGGTGACTAAGGTCGCTGATTTCGGAAACTCTGATAGTGTGCGTACAGGCGAGCCTGTCATTGCAATCGGGAATCCACTCGGACTTCAATTCTCCGGTTCTGTGACACAAGGAATCATTTCCGGCACGGACAGAAGTATTCCGGTGGACATTAACCGCGATGGCACATTCGACTGGCATGCGGATGTTATGCAGACTGATGCCGCCATTAATCCTGGTAACAGTGGAGGGGCATTGATCAATATCCAAGGCAAGCTTATTGGTATCAATTCCATGAAAATCGCCCAGCAGGAGGTAGAGGGTATCGGACTGGCTATCCCAATCAACTCGGTGATTCCAGTCATCAATGATCTGGAGCAGTATGGAGAGGTAAGAAGGCCATACTTTGGGGTCAGCATCGGTTCCTTATCGGATGTATCCAGCTACCATTGGCAGGAAACATTAAAGCTTCCGGAAGAGGTAAAAGCAGGCGTCTACGTTACGGGGGTTTCCCCTGGTTCACCAGCAGCGGAAGCAGGACTCCAGGAATATGACGTAATCGTCGAACTTGATGGCGAGCCTGTAAGAGACGTCATAGAGCTTCGGAAACACTTGTATAACGAAAAAGAAATCGGAGACACCATGGAAGTGACATTCTACAGAGGCAAGGATATAAAGAACGTTTCTGTGGAGCTATCTGAAGAATCATCATAAAAAAAGGGGGGAGATTTCCCCCTTTTTCTGTGCTTTCATTTATAAACATGTGGATAAGTGGTATCCTTGTAAGGAAAACAAGGTGGAGAAAGGATTGGACACAATGAAATGCTGTTTGGATCATATCGAGCTGGCAATGGAAATGTACATAGATGAACACGAAGAAGCACCAATATTGGAGATGGTGCCAGAAGAGGAAAAGTTATCAACAACCTGTGAATTCTGCTCAGAACATGCAGTATATATGGTGGGGAACTAATATTCGCATACTAAATGTGGATAGAAATTGTTGATATGTGGATAACTTCTGTGGATAAACTGTTTGCAAGGCGGGGATGACTGTGAATATCTCAATAATCACAATAGGAAAGCTAAAAGAAAAATATTTAAAGCAGGGAATTGAGGAGTACCTGAAGCGACTCGGTGCATATGCGAAGGTGGAGGTAGTGGAACTGCCCGATGAAAAAGCGCCTGAGCAACTAAGCGATGCGGAAATGATCCAGGTCAAGCGGAAAGAAGGAGAACGGATCCTTGCGAAGATATCGGATGATACCCATGTCATCGCCCTCGCTATCGAAGGAAAGCAGCGTTCTTCAGAACAGCTCGCCAGTGAAATCGATAAGCTCGCTACCTATGGGAAGAGTAAGATAGCTTTTGTTATTGGCGGCTCACTCGGTCTGAGCGATGAAGTGATGAAGAGGGCGAACGATACGCTGTCGTTTTCCAAGATGACTTTTCCTCATCAGCTTATGAGGTTGATACTGCTTGAGCAGGTGTATCGGGCTTTTCGGATTAATCGGGGTGAACCGTACCACAAATAGAGGCAAAAAAAGTTGTAAATAAGGTGGTATTTTGTTGTCGAAAGCGGGTATTGGTTGTGAAAATTCATCTTCTTTATCCGTTTCTCGGTACAACATGTGGATGAGTGTAAAGGTCTTAGAGACATTAATCTCTGTAAAATTAAAATTTAATTGAATCTTATCAACAGTACGTGAGCGGTTCTCCAGTTGTTTAATTGAGATATTTCCAATTAATAATTGAAGTAACTGCTTTTTATGTTGCCTTGAAGATTTATTATATTGTTCAACAAATTTTTTCAATAGAATTCGAACCGGCTCAGGTTGAATACTCTTTGTTTCAAATGACTCTAATTGTCTCAATATCTCTCTTCTCTCATGTTCGAATAGAGTCTTATCTTTGTCAATTTGTTGCAAACGTTCTTGTAAAATTGCAATAGGGAACAGATTTTGTTCAAATGCTTCCAGATACTTTTTCTGTATATGATATAAATCAACCTGTTTATTTTCCACATTTTTTAATTTCTCTTTTAACTGAAATTGATTTTCTTGTGATTGTTGATTTAATGATTGAATCACAGAATTGAAATAATCCTTCTTTTGAAGAAAGTCTTCAATCCTATTCAAAACTTGACTTTCTGCGTCATATGATCTGATTCCATTAGATTTACAAGCAGTAGCCCCTTTATTATGGAAATTAGAACAGACATAGTAACGATGTTTTATTTTTGAACCGTCTTTTCGTGTATAAGTAGTAATTGAAGGTACCATTCCTTGACCGCAATCAGGACAACGTAAAAGTGAACTTAATAGAAAAGGTTCATTTGATTGACGCTGTTTAAAAGATTTGGACTTTCTCCTAGCCTGTACCAAATTCCAAAGGTCATCAGATATAATTAATTCATGTTTTCCATCCACAAGTAGAGGATTAGGATTCTTTCCTTTTCGTCGTTTAGTATCCCAATTTTCCACCTTTAGCCAACTTATCTTTCCATTATAGATTGGGTTATCTAATATTTGAGCAATTCCATTAATAGAAAATAAGCGATTTCTTTTTGTTCGATAACCAGACTTATTTAGTAAATTTGCAATTGCCTTTAAACCTTTTCCAAATAAGTATTGATCGTAAATAAGTCGTACTACCTTCGCTTCTTCCTCATTGATAATAAGTTCTTTTTTTATAGAATCATAACCAAATACTATACCGCCATTCCAAGAGCCCTCTAAAGCACGTTGTTTCATTCCAAGTTTTACGTTTTCAGCAAGAGTATTTCGTTCCATTTCTGCTATACTAGCCATCAACTGCACGACGAGTCGACCAATTGGGGTGCTGGTATCAAAATTCTCGGAGTAAGAAATGAATTTAATATCATTTGCTTCAAATTTGTTTAGCAATACCATTGTGTCTAATAAGTTACGGGAAAGTCGAGATATTTTCCAAACTATTACAGCTTGGAATTCATGTTTTTCAATGTCACTTATAAGGCGTTGCATAGCAGGCCGTCCTTCAATATTCTTACCACTAATTCCTTCATCTACATACTCTTTTGAGACTCCCCAATGATAGAGTTTGGCATAGTCACGTAAAGTTTGTAATTGAGCGGGTATACTATACCCTTCATTTGATTGTTCTTCTGTACTAACTCGACAATATATTGCTATATTTTTAATTTCTACCAAATAATCAACTCCTTTTTAAATTATTCTAAAAGCCCAACACCAAAAAGGAAAGGAGAACCTCCTTTCCTTTTATGCAGACTGACTCAATTGAGGAATGTGTTTTAATTCAAATTTGAATTTAATCTCTTTAATGGTTCTTTCTTTCGTTGAATTTCCTTGATTCATGTAGATACTATCAATAAAGGAGTGAAGAACCTTCTTCTTATCTTCATTGGACATAACTTCAAAGAAAACGTCTAATTTTTCGATAGCAACTGAAATGGTTTCACTTAAATTGTTTTTTTGTCGTTGTTCTATTTGTTTTTCTAGCGTACAAAGAAATTGAGCAAGTTCGCATTCCTCCCTTTGAATATCCTTAATTTGTTGTCTAAAAGTTGGTTCGTCAAGAACATCATCACTTCTCCATGATATAACATCGTTTTTCTTCTTTGATAAACGGTGAAGCTCCTTTTTCATTTCCTTGATTTTGTCTTCAATGGGTTCTACTTCACTGGATATGGTGGATAGAGTAGAGTTTATAATGGGGATTGTGAGGTCTAATGATTTTATTGTTTGGACAAAGCAGTTGAATACAAATTGTTCTGCGTATTCCTTATTGATGAGATTGGATGAACAGGCAAATTTACCACTATTTTTGTTTCTACTGCATTGATAGTATTTGTACTTTTTGCTACTGTTTCCTTGAACCATTGGAGAGTTACATTCAGGACACTTTATTAAACCAGACAAAGAATAAGTCCCAGGATGAAGTTTTTCTGGAAGATAACTTTTAATTTGAAGTATTTTCTGAGTTTGTTTCCAAAGAGTGTCATCAATGATTCTGGTATGTTTTCCTTTTGTAAAGCTGCCTTTCCATTTAACATCTCCAATATAAATTCTGTTGTTCAAAATAGTTTTTACTGATGTGATAGACCAATGTTTCTCATTTTTTGTTTTTATACCTTGTTCGTTGAGATTTGATGCAATTTTTCGGTATCCCCATTGGTCAATGGCATATTTTTCAAAGATGTATCTTACTACTTTGGCTTCATTAGGGTCCAATTTGAGCTCTTTATTTTCAGTATAGTAGCCATAAACCTTCCCCCCATTGAAATTCCCTAGTTCTGCATTTTTCTCCATTCCTGTGGAAGTACGAAACCTTATCATATCTCGCTCAAGCTCTGCGACTAATGACATAACTTGATAGAGTAGTTTTGCATTGGTGTCTCGGGTATCAATATTGTCTGCGATACAGATTAAGTGTTTGTTTGCACCAGTAAGTCGTTTGTAGATATACAAAGCATCTAGGTTATCTCTGGAAATACGATCAGACTTGAGTACCACAACATAATCAATATCTTCATCTTTGTCGAAGGCATGTTGATACATATGCTTAAATTGCTTTCTATCCTTAATATTTTCTGCAGAGAAAGCTCCTTCATCATAAATGTGAACGAGAGTAAGTTGATTGTTTTTACAGTATTTCTCTATTTCCTCCTTTTGCTTTTCAATGGATGTGTTATCTAATTGTTTATCTGTGCTTACACGTACGTATCCTATAGCTCTCGGCATAAAATCTCCTCCTAATCGGCAATAATTGATTTTTTAATTTCAGATTCATATTTAAGGAACATTTCTGACATAAGGTTAATGAATGATTTTGCCTTTACTTTATCAAGTTCCTCTTCCGTCAACAATTGTTCTTCAAATTCTTCATTGTAATCAAAAGATGGGGTTTTCTTCATAGTAGATGTTTCCTTTCATGGTGAGGTGTTCTTTCGAGGATGTTCTGAGGGATAGGGAATGAGTAATACCCTGTGTATATAACTTTACAAGACTGTCAAATCAATGTCTAAAAAATTAGGTTCTACCAATATGGAACTTAATTCCTATTTTGGTAGAACATTTTATACTGTTAATCATTGAATAATTTCTTTCTTTCTTGTATAGCATTCAAGGTCGATTGCCTATTAGGCGATTGAAAAATACATTAAATATGGGTAGTTTGGGAAAAAGAATAATCCCTAAATGCAGGAAAAAGAGATGGATTCAAAGGAAATAGTCGCTTTTTAGCTGAAATAGGAGATTCAACTATTTCCCGAAACCGATATTGAAGGAGGAAACGAAAGTGATACACACTGCACGTTTTTACATGGATTTAACACCAGATGAAGCATATTTAATGGAAAGAAATTTAGGAACCACGTTGGATCATCTGCAATCAAAGGTAGACAAGAAGTTTAATGGAATTACAGCATGGGTTGTAAAACAGTATGGAGTAAGACTATTCATTGTAATAGACTTCATCAAATTATTGGATAAGACCCTTATTCGAGAGAGTGATTATACTCAAGTTGAAATTCAGATTGAGGAGTTGATTCAGTGTCTTTTTCGGGATAAATTATTTTTTCAAAGGCTAAATCTCACGAGAATTGATTTTAGGCTAGATGTTAAGTTGCAAGATGAGGAAAGAAAATTGCTTTTCTTCCTTTATAGAAAGACTACTTCAAAATATCGACATCAGCAAAAATATGATCAATACAAAACAACTGTATATTTTAATTCTAAGAGTGTTCAATGCTGTTGTTATGACAAGGAGGAAGAAGCTAAAGCAAAAAGAGGTTTCATTGAGAGCCACGAAGCTGGTGTTTTTCGATTAGAAGTGCGTTTAATGAACCAGCACTTAAAATATAAGAAATATCGCATAGGTAAGGAAAAATGTCTAAAGGAGTATTTTCAAGACAATCTGTTTAAGCAGTACATGACAGAATACTTTGAAGCAATCCTTTATAAAGGAGGCTATTACAAAATCACAAAAGCAAAGACTATTATCAATGGTAGTTGCTTAAAACCAGCTGAAAAAGAGAAGTTGATACAATTTTTGTCTTATGTATCAACTTATGGTATAGACTCTGCAAAGAAGAAATTCACAAAATACTACTTTCAGAAGTTTTGCAAACAATTGGAAACCCTCCAAATCAATCCTGTTTTGATCCCCAAAAACAAAAAAGAATTTCCTTCATTTATGAAAAATCCTCTCTCATATTTACACGAATGATTCAAATGGTAAGACAGCATACGACAAAAACCTTCATTTTGCTGTTATAAAAGAATGCCTAGTTTAATAGCATACAAGGTCAAATTGAGAAGGACAACCTCCAATTTGGCAAAATAACAGCTTAACGAGGTGATTCAATATGAAACAACGTAAACAAAGTAAAGCAGTTTCACTAGAATTCGGAAATCTTATCAAACATCGACGAGAAGAGCTAGGATACACAATCAAACAAGTTGCCTCTGAAATTCATTCAAGCGAAAGCTATATTTCCAGAATTGAGGGTCATAAAAGGAATAATCCTAGTATCTGCATCGTTCATGGTATTGCAGAAGTATTAGAAATAGATCTGAGATACCTATTGGAAGTTGCATTTTCAAAAGAATAAGTTGATAGAAAGTTCAATGAGTCGAATCAAAAAAGCAAGGGGGAGCTAGACTCCCCCTATAGGAGGAATGTTAGATGAGTAAAAATGGAAGTAAAAAGGAATATATCTTTAACCTTATCCTGCAAAGAAACCCACAGTTATTGAGTCCCATTGTTGGAGAGATTGAATTAATTGAGTTAGAATACGATCCTAATAAAAGGATTGATATTTTTGGTAGAGATTTAAACCATAATTCTCCAATTTACGTTGAAAGTCAATTAGGATGTTCAGATGAAGTTCATTTTGAGAAGATAAGGAAACTAATAGAAACCAATCAGAATGAGAGAGGAATTTTTATCTGGATTGCTTCTCGGTTTAAAGATGAGCATTTAGGTGAGATTAGGAACCTATTTGAATCACATTCGATAGAGAAGTCTATTACAATTCTAGCCTTCTCAATACAAAAAGGTTACTTGGAAATGCTGGATAACCTAAATCAACTAAGAGATTTAGACATCTGGAAGCAAATTAATCAAAAGGATTTTGTCCTTCCCGAATTGAGTTTAGAACAACAATGTGGTGAGTTATCACACGAATTTAAAAATTCTACAGAAACAGTTTTAAATTGCCCAGTAGAGTCTCCTTCAACAATAGAAATTAACTCCTACCTTCTATCTACATTAAGAAAAGAAGTTCCGTACTTACTTAATGTGCATCGCTCAAAGAAATTAACGGTAAATCCTATCGTTTTTGGTTTAGGGGTTTCAGATCTTAGCATTGTTATCAATCTAGCTGCAAGTGAAACTACTATTAGATTAGAAAATGATTGGCAATCTCCTTTGTTTCAAAAGATAGTGTGGCAATTTAAGTGCAACGAGGGGAATTTTGAAACAATCGTTTTCGAAGACAAGAGGATAGTTTTCCCAATACCGGAGTTAGAGGATTTTAAGGAAAAAGTTGATATGACGACTAAAATGTTTAAGAAGTTAGTTGATGTTGTTATCCCAACTATATACAGCCTATAAGAAGGGGTTCCCCACATTTTAGAGGGGAGCTCTTTCTTTTATAATTTATTTCACGATTTCTGGTGTTGTATTTCTGTACATAAAGGAATAGAACAAGGTGTTCAAATAAAAAACAGGGGGAAATCAAATGTATTTGTTTCCAAACAAATAAAAACCATTAAATAGTTAATGAAAAAGATGGAACAGAACATGATGATGTTGAAAGAAAAGTATATTAATAAATACATTGAAGTAAATGTGGAGGTTTGCAAATGAGCAAAAAGGTAGAAGTGTTAAAAAAGGAACATAAGGACATTTGGCAATGGGCTGGAACAAGGAAGTCGGCTCTTAATTGCAGCGAAAATCTTATAGAGGAAATGATTAATGTGAGTAAGGAACAATTTGAGGAAATGGGAGAAGAGTTATTAGATGTCCATGTCTTTAGGTATGAACCAAGAGTTTTCCCATTTGTTACAATCGAATTTCTTTTACGTAAAAAAAAAGAGTAATCATGATTTGAAACTATTAAAAGGTGCATAATAATGGCTACCCTACAAGATTGGATTGTGGGGTTATTTTATTATTTTTTTGTTCATTCTAAGTACACTCTGTTAAAACAAACTGAAATGTAGTAAAATAAGTATATAGAAGTGTTCAAACAGACTTGTTCAATGAGGGTGCGATTTAAAAATGATATTTGGGTACGCAAGGATAAGTTCGAAAAGTCAGAATTTATCACGCCAGATTAAAGAGTTAGAGGAATATGGTTGTGATCGTATTTTTCATGAAAAACAATCTGGAAAAGATTTTGACAGACCAATATACCAAGAGATGCGTTCTAAAATGCGTTTTGGTGATGTTTTGGTTGTACATGATTTAAGCCGTTTTGGACGAAATAAAAAGCAAATACTTGAAGAATGGAAGAATTTAGCCGAAGAAGAAATAGACATAGTTGTTTTAAACATGCCCATTTTAGATACACGTAAATATAAAGAACTTGAAGGTGTGGGACAATTAGTTTCAGATATTGTCCTCACGTTATTATCATGGATGGTTGATGAAGAAAGAGAACGTATCAGAACCGCTCAAAGAGAGGGTATCGAAATTGCCAAGAAATTAGGGAAATTTAAAGGTGGTAAAAAGAGGTATTATAAGGACGCTAAAGGTAAGAATAGGGTTATTTATGATGAAGTGGTTAGATGTTTAAAAGAAAATGTAAGTGTGATGGACATTCATCGTAAAACGGGTTTATCAAGAAATACTATTTACTCTATCAAACGTGAAAACGAAATTACTGAAACTACCTAAACAAAACATAAAGCGGAGGAATAATAATGATTAAAGAGACGCTTGATAATAATGAACAAGGAAAACTAAATGACAAGAAAATAGCGATTTTAAAACAGAACTTTCCCAATTGTTTCAAAGGAGATATTTTTGATATTGAGAGGTTTAAAAAGGAGATTAACCAAGATATTGACTTTTCTTCTGAAGGATATGAGATGAACTTTCTAGGGAAGAATTATGCTAAATACATTGCTGATTCTATTGATACAGAAACAGTTTTAGTACCAAATATAGAGCATAATTCTCAGCCTGAAAATAACAAATCGGAAAACATCTATATTACGGGTGATAACCTAGAGGTGTTAAAGCATTTAAGAAAGTCTTATACAAATCAAGTGGCATGTTGTTACATAGATCCTCCCTATAATACGGGTGGTGGTGATTTTTCCTATAATGATAATTTCAAGTTTACAAAGAAAGAACTTCAAGACGTTTTAGGGATTGAAGAACAAGAAGCTGAGCGTATTTTAAATATGACTTCTACAAATTCATCATCTCATAGTGCATGGCTTACTTTTATGTATCCACGCCTATATTTAGCAAGGGATTTGCTAAGAGAAAATGGTGTAATCTTCATTTCAATTGATGAAAACGAACATTCCCAATTAAAATTACTATGTGATGATATATTTGGAGAAGAGAATTTTGCAGGTGAAATAATTTGGAAGAACAGTAGCAAAAATGATCAAGACTATATTTCAATGCAACACGAATATATCTTATTCTACGTAAAGGATAAGAAAAAGAACTTAGGTAATTGGAAGGAAGAAAAAGAGGGCATAGAGGAGATAAACAAGGCATTTGAGAAGTTTAGAGAAAAACATGGTGATAATTGGGAAGCAATTCATCAAGAGGCTTTAGAATGGTATAAGCAATTCTCAGAATCTAACCCTATTTATTCAAGTAAACATTATTCTTGGATGGACCAAAGAGGGGTTTACTTTCCGGATAATATCTCAGGTCCAAACTATGGACAGTATAGATACGATGTAATTCACCCTGTAACAGGTAAAGTTTGTAAAGAACCATCTAGCGGTTGGCGTTATCCAGAATCTACTATGAAACAAAGGATAAAGGATGGTCTTGTTCACTTTGGAAAGGATGAAACAACTGTCCCGAACAATAAAACATATCTAAACAATACTACTCTCCAAAGTCTTTCAAGTGTTAAATATAAAGATGGGAGAGTTGCATCTAAACAGTTAACATCATTGTTAGGGGGGAAGGATATTTTTACTAACCCTAAGGATGCTGATTTAACAGCGTTGTTAATAAAAGCTGCAACACAGATTAATGAGGAAAATATTGTCTTGGATTTCTTCTCTGGATCTGGAACAACAGCCCATTCAGTGATGCAATTAAATGCTAAGAATGAAGGTAACTTCAAATATATTTTGGTGCAAATTGATGAACCTGTAAAAAATGGTTCCGAAGCTGAAAAACATGGTTTTAAAACAATAGATGAGATAGGAAGAGACAGGATAACTCGTGCTGCAAAAGTGATAAAAGAAAGCACAAATGCGGATATTGATTATGGCTTCAAACACTACTCTGCAAAAGCGTTGAAAGAAAGTATTATTGATCAAATTAAGGAATTCAATCCTAACCTATTAGCATCTGAATTAGAAGTTGAATTCGATAAAGAAACTATCCTGACGACCTGGATGAATCAAGATGGTCATGGTCTAACCCCTTCAGTAGTAGAAGTTGATCTAAGAGGATATATTGGTTATTGTGTGGATGCTTATCTCTATTTATTGGACAAAGGATTGTCACAACATCATATTGATACCCTTTTATCCAAGATCGTCGAAGATAAAAATTTTAATCCCACAAGTATTGTCATTTATGGTTATAACTTTACAGGCTTTAACATATTGACACAACTTGAAACGAATCTAAAACAGTTAAGAAATGAAGATAAGAGTATCGAAGTATCATTAATTAAGCGATTTTGAGGTGAACAAAGTTGGATTTAATCTTAAAAAGAAATTTAGCACATCAAACGATTCCGATTGAGAAACTTTGTTCAATTTTCTCAAATGTCGGTATACAAAAACCAATGAAGAGTATTGAAAATCCTATTATTGATGTAAAAAATCCTTATTTATATCAAAATATAAAGCGAATGCAGGAAGATCTTCCTTCTAATATGCAAGGAGTAAGTCAAAATGAAACGGATTACTTGAGTATTGATATAAAAATGGAAACAGGTACAGGTAAAACATATGTCTATACAAAGGCTATTTACGAACTAAATAAATTGTATGGTTTCAAGAAGTTTATTGTTGCTGTTCCTTCACTGGCTATCAAGGCTGGAACTGCAAACTTTATGAAAATCCAAAGTAATATCAATCACTTTAAAAATTTGTGTGATTACAAGACAGAAATAAAGTTAAGAACAGTAGAGAGTATAAAAACAAAAAAAGGTTCAAAGAAATATATGCCAAGCAGCATTAGAGACTTTGTAACATCATCAAATCTCCAAAGGAATACGATAGAGGTGTTGTTAGTTAATATGCAGCATTTGAAAGAAAGTAAAAATGGAGTTTTGGTACGTGATGATTACGATTCCAATATAGAAGGATACTATAGACCGATTGATGCAATTTCTGCCACTAGACCTATTATGATTATTGATGAACCACACCGTTTTAGTCGTGAGAATGCCACATTCAAATTTATTGAGGAACAAGTAAAACCACAACTGATTATACGTTTTGGTGCTACTTTCCCTAGTAAATTCATTGGTAGAGGTAGAAATAAAGTTGAAGTTAAGGATTACCACAACTTAATTTACGACTTAAATATTCATAAGGCATTTGAGCAAAACCTTATTAAAGGTGTGGCGAAAGAGCATGTAGAGAGCCCCTATAATGAAGAAGAGGTATTTAAAATCTTAGCAATGAAAAAGGGCGAGTTTGTTCGTTTCCAAAAAACAACTTTAAATGAGCAAAATCAAACGGTTAAAACAACAAAAGAGTTGAAGACACATGATTCGTTGAGTTTACTCTCCCCAAAACTTTCAGGTATTACGATTGATGGTATTTTGGCTACTAAGGTTAATTTGAGTAATGGCGAAGAAAAATTCACAGGAGATGTATTTTTTGCGGATGTGTTTGCAACTTCTTATGTCAGGGAGTCCATACGTTTAGCTTTGAAGAGACATTTTGAAACAGAGCGGGACAATTTCAAACGGAAGTTCAAAATTAAGACTTTAGCTCTATTCTTTATTGATGATATTTATTCATATCGAGAAAATGACCTGAAAGAGCCTTATTTAAAGAATATCTTTGAAGAAGAATTAAGAAAAAAACTAGGGGAAGAAATTGATAAATGTAATATCTTTGAGCTTGAATATCGAAAGTATCTTGAAGATTCCCTTGCGAATATTAAAGAAACACATGCGGGATATTTCTCACAAGACAACGTATCGACTGAAGAAGAAATCGAAAAAGAAGTGAATACAATTCTCTTCGATAAGGAAAGGCTTCTTAGCTTAGTGGATAAGAACGGTGAAGCAAATACAACCCGTTTTATCTTCTCGAAATGGACTTTAAAAGAAGGGTGGGACAACCCGAATATCTTTACGATTGCAAAGTTACGTTCTAGCGGAAGTGATAACAGTAAATTACAAGAAATAGGACGTGGGTTACGTTTGCCAGTAGATGAAACTGGTAATAGAATCGAAAATGAATCCTTTACGCTTAATTATATCGTAGACTTCACTGAAAAGGATTTTGTGAAAAAGCTAGAAGAAGAAATTTATGGTGAAACATCCTTTGAGCAAAAGGCACTTACATCTGAGCAAATTGAAAAAATTGCAACAAATAAAGGAATAAGTAAAGAAGAAGTTCTAATAGACCTTATGGGTAAAGGTTTTATCTCATATGATAGAGAGATAAAAGCGGACAAGCTACAAGAATTTATCAATGAATACCCTGAAATTTTTAATAAACTTGATAAAAATAGAGTCAGAGATAGAAATGTTGATAAACATAAAAAGGTTGCCATTCGTAAGGAAAACTACTGTAAATTAAAGGATCTGTGGGAACAGTTAAATGAAAAATACTATTTACATTTTGACACAATTGATGATGATGTACTCGTTGGTATTGTCTCCGATGTAATCACGGAGGACTTGATAAACAAAACGGTTAGAAGAACCAGAAGAGAAGCATCAGAAATGGTGCAAGGTGAGCTGATTTTTAATGTAATCCTAGATTCAATTGATAGTTCAAATGATGATAATTTAGATTATGGACCATTTTTAAAATTTGTTGCTGAGAAAACAAATATTTCTATTCCTTTAATACATGCAGGGATTGTAAGAGCATCTAAATTTAAAAAGCTAGAAAAGGCATTCTTTACAAAGGATACAGTAAGAAGTTTCACCATTTACTTTAAACAACGAATTTATGATGAGTTGATAAAGATTTATTCATATAAGAAATTACCAAATACAACAGTCCATCCTACGGAATTAACTGAGGAAAATGGTAGTCCAAGGGATTTTGTAAAAACCTCCGCTTATTTAGGTGTGAATGAAAGAAAAGGAACACCATTGGAAAATTACTTGTATGACACGATTTTATTTGATTCTGAGATTGAAGAAAATAACATGATTGAGAACATCAGTAGTGTTGAGGTATATGGAAAAATACCAAACCGCACTATGCAAATTCCTTTCATTGATGGAAGCACGTATAGCCCGGATTTCATGTATGTAGTAAAGGATAAAGAAGGAAAACCTACAATAAACTTAGTTGTTGAGAGTAAAGGGGTAAAGAAAAAGCAAGAACTAAGAGGTATAGAGGAGCATAAAATAGAAGCGGCTAATAAACTCTTTGACATGGTGAAAGAAGTAGGAATCAAGAATGGATATGAAAGACAAACAGATTTGGATGAAATAAGCGATAAGTTGAGAAGAAAAGGAATAAGCGTTACCTATACTAGGCAAACAAACAATGAAAAGATACTTGATATTGTAAGGGAACTAATTGATGGGAACTGATTGTCTTACAAATAATTAATATAATGATACCTTTTTGAGAAATAGAAGATAATTGGGCAGAAAAGCAGCAGTAATTAAGACAAGAGAATTCAATCTCTTGTCTTGATTTTTACCTTTTTGTTTTCGTAAAGTAGTAAGAGTGTTATGGATTGGAGCGGTTTTTATGAAAAAAATAGAGGATATTAGAAGTAAAATTAGAATTGCTAATAACTCAGATAAAAGCATAGCTATGGAATGTTACACAGAAGCAATAAAGAAATATGAAGCACTGAGTTACAAAGAAAAAGGCCATTTATTTAATGATCTTTATTTGCCGTATAGAAACATGGCTAGATATTTTTTTGAATCACATGATTATATGTTAACCATTGAATATCTTGAAAAAGCTATGAAACTTCCTAGATTTCAAAATGAGTTACTAGATAACGTTGTTAATATAAACAATTTCCTATACAGAAGCTATTTAATTTTAGGTTTAGAGGATTCTAATGAGGAATATTTGCAAACAGGAAGGACTTACTTAGACCAAAACAGAGAAAAAATTAAAATTGTTTCGAACACTTCATTGCAAAATGACTTTTATGTTAGTAATGAAATTGATAAAGGTATAGGTATAGGTGAGATTTGGACAAATATAGTTTTTGATTTGCCTTTTCCTATAATATTGGACGAAAGTTCGATTCAATTTGAATATAATGACATCAAAGTTATACTCAAAGTAGATTTAATACATAACTCGCAATTGGTAAAAACAGACGGTTTTGTACAAGTCTTAGAGGACAAATATGGGAGAGCTAATAAATGTAAAGTTTATTTGTCAGTTAATGAATATATTTCTCCGGATAAGCCTCAAAAGGTACATTCCATAACTGATAATGAAAGTTTTTCATACATTATCTATCGAACTACAGAGATAATGAACTTTTTTATTGAACGGTACAGAGTTACAACAGATGAATATTGGATTGAAACAATACCATATAAAATAATAGCTGATTATAGCTGTAAAATTACTGCAGGAACTCAAACAATAAGGGATATTATTCATGCTGATTCAAGTTCAATTTATCAAATTCATGGTTCAATACCATGGTTAAATCAAGAGAAACTAGATTTATTGACAACTAACCTTAAAAATCCAGTGTTAAATTTATGGGAAAGTCTTTACTTAGATTCAAAGAATTATTTTCTGATAGGAAAATATAGAGAAGCAATTGTTTCCATTAATGGTGCATTAGAGAATTTTATTGCATGTGAAGTAAGAAACTATCTTCTGAAATATAGGAATTCTGATGAAATAGACAGTTTTTTTGAAGGAAAACCAAATTATGAGCAGTTTTTTTTAAGAGAGTATCTCAGTGAAGAGGATTTTGAAAGGGCAGTCAAGAGCGGGGTTGTAAAGAGTATGCCCCCAACAACATTTGCTATAATCAAAAAATGCTACGAGATAGCACCATTAGGAATAGGAAGGAATAAAGTAAATTCAATTATTTCTAAAATAAGGAACAAACGTAATGATATTGTTCATGGGCAAGAGGAAGTATTTATTAATAGTAAAGAAGTTAAAGAGGCAATTAATAGTTTTGAGGGATTTGTAGAGATCTTTAAAGTTGAAATTGCGTAAGTTAATTAAGAGAATAATGAATAGCATTTTGCAACACTCTCTACGCTATGCCATTCATTATTCTTTTTTGCCTCTTAAATCACTACGGTGAACCGTACCATAAATAGCACACAGTAGTTTAATGGAGTTTATTTATGTTTTATACTTTGTGATTTATGTGGGATAACAAATAAACCATCATCTTCTAGGCATTCAGCAAAAAGTACATCATCAATTTTATTTATGCTGTGGGTTAATAACTGGTTCTTTAACCATTGGTGGTCTTTGTTTATTTCTTTTAAATGCTCCTTAATTAAGACCCCATCTCTAATTAGTGCTATGGAAAGATTAACAGGCTGGGGTGGCATATCAAAATCTTGTAAGGTTGTTTTTTGATATTGTGCTTTTTTCAATACACTGATTGAGCCATTCGATTCAATCAGTGCAAATGCTACCTCACGGATAGAAAAAGTTTCACTTTGTCGAAGTAAACTTTGTAATGATTATTATAATTTTTAGCCACTTTAGCAGGTGCGTTTAACAGTATCTCAAAACGCTAAGCCCTTTACATCCCCACTAAAAAGATAGAAATAGAAGCAATAATTGCGAGGAGAACAGGACTTCTCTTTTTTCTCAGCGGATTATAGTTTATAATAGTCAGATAATAGTAGATATTTCTAATCTATAAATAAATGTAATAGATACGATATAATAGTATTTGGATGGAATAGTTTTGTTTCTAGATGGCGCCTTGCTTTTTGTGAAATAATGGCGGGCGTGCATGCTCTTTTTATAAATATAGGGGATGTGGATGTAATAATGAGCAACGTACAGAATAAAACAGACGTTATCTTGATCGGCGCCGGAGTGATGAGCGCAACTTTGGGTGCACTACTTAAAGAACTGGCACCTGATTGGAAAATAAAAGTGTTCGAGAAGCTTGCGAGTGCAGGGGAAGAAAGCTCAAACGAATGGAATAATGCGGGCACGGGACATGCTGCATTGTGTGAGCTTAACTATACTTCAGTAAAAGCGGATGGCTCTATTGATATCAGTAAAGCTGTCAAGGTGAATGAACAGTTTCAGCTTTCCAGGCAGTACTGGTCCTATCTTGTGAAAAATAAAGTGATTCGTGATCCTAAGGACTTCATCATGCCGATTCCTCATATCAGTTTTGTAGAAGGGGGAGAAAATGTAACGTTTTTGAAAAAACGCATGCAAGCGCTATCAAATAATCCTCTGTTTCACGGGATGGAATTTTCCGATGATCTGAAGAAACTGAGGGAATGGATGCCGCTTATGATGGAAGGTCGTACAGAGGGTGAACCGATAGCCGCAACCAAAATCGACTCTGGAACGGATGTCAACTTCGGTGCATTGACACGCATGCTGTTTGATTACTTAAAAGGCAAAGATGTCGAGATGAACTACGAGCACAGTGTAAAGGACATTAAGCGGACCGCAGACGGCTCGTGGGAAGTGAAAGTGCATGATATCAAGAGTGGAAAAACCCAATCTCATGCAGCAAAATTTGTATTTATCGGTGGTGGAGGCGGAAGTCTGCATTTGCTGCAAAAAACCGGTATCCCAGAGTCCAGGCATATTGGGGGATTCCCGGTAAGCGGCCTGTTTTTGGTCTGCAACAACCCGGAAGTTGTGGAGAAGCATCATGCAAAGGTATACGGGAAGGCTAAGGTTGGAGCTCCTCCAATGTCTGTGCCGCATCTTGATACCAGGTATATCGACAACAAAAAAACATTGCTGTTCGGACCGTTTGCAGGCTTTTCACCTAAGTTCCTGAAAACAGGCTCCAACTTGGATTTGATCGGATCCGTAAAACCGAATAATGTCATGACCATGCTGGCTGCAGGCTTTAAAGAGATGGCATTGACAAAATACCTGATCCAGCAAGTGCTGCTATCGAATGAAAAGCGCATGGAAGAGTTGCGCGAATTTATTCCAAACGCAAAGAGTGAGGATTGGAGTATCGTGGTAGCGGGTCAGCGTGTCCAAGTTATCAAAGACACGGAGGCAGGAAAAGGAACACTGCAATTTGGTACGGAAGTAGTCAGTGCTGCGGATGGCTCGGTCGCTGCATTGCTCGGAGCCTCACCAGGTGCTTCCACTGCTGTTCACGTCATGCTAGAGGTATTAGAAAGATGCTTCCCGCAGCATATGTTCGAGTGGGAAGCGAAAATAAAAGAAATGATCCCTTCTTTTGGTGTGTCACTAGTGGAAAACCCAGAGCTTTTCCATGAACTCCACCGTTCAACCGCTGAGACGCTTGGTCTTGGACTTGATTTAGGGAAGAAAGAAGTAGTCCGTAGTTAATTTAATTAGTAAAACAATAAAAAGAACCTTTGATCTCTAAGTAGATTAGAGGTTCTTTTATGTTGAATAGGAATGGGGATTAGTTTACATAACAACAGGGGTCTGACCCCCTAGTTTAATATGTTCGATTAGGTTAAGATTGCAGCAGTACAGTTATTTGGAGGAAATGAATGATTAAAATTATGGCGGATTCAACTTGTGATTTATCAGACGAAGTGCTTGAGATGCACGATATTAGCCTGGCTTCATTGACTATTGATATTGAGGGGGAAATATATAGGGATAGAGTGGACATAGAGCCTGATGAATATTACGGGATGTTGGAAGCGCTATCGGAGCATCCGACAACGGGGATGCCAAGTCCAACGGAGTACTTGAGCATAATTAAATAAAACAAACTGGATATATTGAATGTAGGGGAGAAATGGTACAGAAAGCACCCGAAGGAGTATCAAAAATTAAAAGACAGCCGCAACTTTTATCTAAATGAAGAATCTCTCACAGAGGTGAAAGTCAAAGCGCAAATATTGCATTTCAACAGCTATAAATTCAATCGGAGTATAGATGGGGAATTATAAGGGACACAGGGACAGGTGCAATGTTAAAAAAGGGCCTGACCCTCAACGCTTTAAAGCGCTGAGGGTCAGGCCCCTATATTAATTAAGCTTCTGCTTTTCTTCCAAGGTTTCCTTTATCTCTTTTCCAGAATATCTGCAGTGCCAGCATGATGGCGAAAGCAGTGAAGCCGATGATGTCGGTGTTGGATTCCGGATAGATAAGGAGTAGTCCTGTAAGGACAGTGATAATTCGTTCGATCCAGTGCAGCTTGCGGTACCAGAAGCCGATGAGGCCGGCACCGATGGAGATCATTCCGACAATGGAGGTGACAAGTATCCAGGATACCTCCAGAATGGTCGTGTCGATCATCAACAGCTGAGGCTGGAAGACGAACATATATGGAATGATAAATGCCGCAATGGCAAGTTTTGATGCATTTACCCCGGTTTTGATCGGATCCCCTTTTGAAATCCCTGTCGCAGCGAACGCGGCCAAGGCTACAGGTGGCGTGATATCCGCAACTATCCCAAAGTAAAATACAAACATATGTGCAGCAAGGATTGGAATTGCTACCTCAAGCTGGTCGTTCAATGCAATGATTGCAGGCAATGCAATTGTTGACGTGATGATATAATTGGCTGTTGTCGGTGATCCCATTCCAAGAATGATGGAAGCGATCATAGTGAAGAACAGCGTCAGCAAGAGCTGGATGTTTGGAGTAGATGATAATGTCCCAGCCAAATCCACAAGCGTGTTCCCCATCTTTAATCCAAGCCCTGTTTTTGTTACAACCCCAACGATTATACCCGCACAGGCAGTCGCTGCTGCAACGCCCAATGCTGTCCGAGCTCCAGTCGTAAGTGCGAGAAGAAACTTATCAAAGGTAATACGAGTATCTTTCCGGAACATACTTACAATAATGGCACTCAAGATACCCAATAGTGCGGTTCTTTCAATACTGAATCCTTGGAAAAGCAATAAAACGATAACGAGAATCGGTATTAACAAATGGATTTTCTTTAATACAACACTCTTTTTCGGAATTTCTTCTTTCGGCAAACCAAGCAAGCCATTCTTTTTGGCTTCAAAGTGGGTCATTATCCAGATCCCTGAGAAATAAAGAATAGCTGGGATTGTCGCTGCCTTTGCTATATCCCAGTAGGCTACACCAGCAAATTCAATCATCAGGAAAGCCGCTGCACCCATGATCGGAGGCATGATCTGGCCACCGGTAGAGGCGGCTGCTTCTACTGCACCTGCAAAGTTGCGGTGATAGCCGAGTCTTTTCATTAACGGGATGGTATACGATCCCGTTGTAACTGTATTGGCAACAGAGCTACCGGAAATGGTACCCTGCAAGGCGCTGGAGAAGATGGCAACCTTTGCAGGCCCGCCTACCCGTCTCCCTGCAATCGAGATTGCCAAATCATTGAAATAATTCCCGACCCCAGTCTGTACAAGAAATGCACCGAATAATAGGAACAGAAAGATATAGGTGGAGGATACCTGTAATGGTGTCCCTAGAATACCCTCTGTTGTAAAGAACATAGATTGGATCAATTGCTCCATACTAAGCCCTCTATGTATCAGTATGCCTGGCATATATGGCCCGAACAATGCGTATACCATGAAAACCCCTGCGATGATGGTGATCGGAAGGCCGACTGCTCTTCGCGTTGCTTCCAATACGAGCAGAATGGCAAGTGCGCCAATGATGGTCTGCTGGGTATTGATACCGCCGATCTGTTGAACCAATGTGTCATAAAATACCGGCCAGTAACCACATACGACAATGGCCAATCCTATCAGAATATAATCATACCAGTCGACCTTCGTTTTCTTTATTCCTTTTCGAGCGGGGAACAAAAGGAAAATGAGAGTCAGCGCAAAGCCCAGATGGACGGTACGTTGAATATAGGCCGTGAACTGACCGAAGATACCCGTATAAAGCTGAAAAAGAGAGAAAGCAAGCAGCATGATAAAGAGAACCTTTGCCGTGTAGCCTGTAAGACTACGTGTATTGGCCTCTGCATCGTACTTTTTCAGCAGCTTTTCCTGCTCTTCCGCCGTTAGATGTGTTTTTTCCTTAGTATCACTCATGAATTTTCATTCCTTTCAAATACTGCCAAAGGGTCAGTTTTTCTACTTTTACTTTATACCAGTCCCCAGGGGTGAAGAACTCATTGAACCAGATCATCTTCTCGTCATCTTTACCCCATACGAGCCGGTTTTCGGAAACGGTTTTTCCATTCCTGATATTCAGGGAAGGGAATACATTATTCATATTCTTGATATGGTATTTTCCATCTTCATACACAAATTTCTCACCTTCCCCTGCATTGGAAGGCATCCCTATCCCAAATTCCTCATACACGATTTCTGTCTGGACAATCTGCAGATCGTCCATCACCCGGTATTTTTCCACGACATCTGTCAAATGGATGGAGTGGGTGAAGATGAGATGGAAGGTTTCCTGTTCCTCAATGGGAAGGAATGCATGAATTTCCTCTGTGCTTTCAACGTGAAATACCAGCGCTGTTTGGAGAGGGAATAAAAAAAGAAACAATAAGAGAACTGCTGTAAACGAGGAAATAATAAGTCCTATTGATTTTTTTGAGAGAAGTTTCATGGTAAAAACCACCTAAGGTTTGTTAACAAAAAAGAAGGACCGACAGCAAAGTGAAATTGACAGTCGGCCGTTCCTTCATTCGTTTGTAGATTAATCTAGTAATCCTTTTTCCTTGAAGTACTTTTCAGCACCAGGGTGGAAGTCGATTCCGATTCCGTCTGTTGCTGTCTCAAGTGTGATGAGTTTCCCTTTCGCGTGTGCAAGGCTTCCTGATTTTTCATAGATCGCCTTTGTAATGTCATACACAAGGTCCTCTGAAAGACTGTCAGTAACAGCTAGCATCGCAAGTACCGCAACTGTTGTTACATCACTTTCCAGACCATAAGTGCCTGCAGGGATTGTATCTGCTGCATAGTAAGGGTATTTTTCAATCAATGCATCGATTTTGTCCTGTGCAACTGGCACTATTACGACATCAGCAGAAGCTGATAATCCTTCAACCGCTCCGGTTGGTGTACCGGAAGTGATGAAAGCCGCGTCGATGTTGCCATCCTGGATTCCTCCAGTGGATTCACCGAAATCAAGGTTTTGAGCATCAATGTCATCCATTGTCATACCGTGGATTTCAAGGATCTGTTCTGCATTCATGTAAGTACCGGAACCAGGAGCACCTACAGAAACTTTCTTACCTTTAAGATCTTCCACACTTTTAATGCCGGATTTTGGAGTTGTAACGATCTGTACTGTTTCCGGATATAAAGAACCGATAGCCATGACGTTATCAATCGCTTTACCTTCAAAAGCACCTTTACCTTCAATGGCATTCGCAATTACATCCGTTTGTACAAAAGCAAGATCTGCTTCTCCCTTTGCCAGTGCAGCTGCGTTATCAGCAGATGCATTGGAAGAAAGTGCGTCAGTTTGAATTCCTGTCTCATCTGTAATGATTTTAGCCATTTCGCCGCCAAGTGGATAATATGTACCAGATGTTCCACCAGTCAGCATGCTCATTAGTTTTGGATCACTTTTCTCGCCAGTGGACTCCCCGTCGTTTCCGTTTCCACAAGCCGCCAAAAATAACGATAATACTAGAAACATAGCCATTACTAATAAACTACTTTTCTTCTTCATCGAACTCCCCCTAATTTAAAGTTACACTATTATTTTACAGTTATTACAGCCTGTTTTCAAATGATTTGTCATATAACAGAGATGTTTCTGTAAAATTACTGATAATTCTGCACAGAAATAGAATTGAAAAGTTTCACGTGAAACAATGAAGAAGGGGCCTGACCCTCAACGCTTTAAAGCGTTGAGGGTCAGGCCCCGTTATGGTCAACTTCTATGATACCAGCGATAAAATTCGCTGGTTTCTTCTTTGGATAGGCCGTAAAGTTCGCTGGTGTGCATCGGTTTGGCCCTGTTGATGAAGGAGAGGGAGGCGACGCCGAATATCCGCTGGATCCAGGAGTGCTGGACAGTGATTTGTTGAATCTGGGAGCGTTTGGTTACGAACGTTTCGTTGGTGAAGCCTCCTCGACGGACTTGGATCGTGTTCCCATGACGGATAAAACTTGTAAAATAGTAATCCAGCACTCTGGAAATTACCGATAGGAAGAAGATGATTGCAGCAATCCAGAGCCACTCTCTTTTAAAGAAGAACAGGCCCACTGCCGCCATAATCGTCAAATAGTAGGGCAGCACTAGCTTCAGCCAGAGAACCTTGAGAGGGAATCGCCTCATATTCTCCTCAATGGGATAGTCGGGTAGAAGGGTATGCAGGAGCTCGTAGGCTTCATGCTTCGGCATAAAAGGATAGAGGGAGCTTGTATCCTTTTCCTCTCCATCGGAAGAGCCGACAGTGATCAATTTGATTGAAGCAAGTCCAAGCAGCCTTTTCAAGATGGACTGTTCCACTACGATTGCCTGCACCTTATGCTTTTGGATGGAAAAGCTTGAGGAGCTGCCTACACCTTTTTCGATATAGATCCGTTCCTCGTCATCACTAATTTCATAGTTTCCATATTTGATGACCGTTTTGATGTAGCCGATGACTACAGAAAGTGCCATGGCGATGACGAATAGAATGATGAGCATCCACCAGTGCCCCATCAAGTACTCCGCTGCATTCCCGGCAGAATCCTCGATGTCAAAGAAATCTGCAAGATTGAAATAGATTGCCGAGAGCAATGGGAAGATGGCCAAAAAGCTCAGCGAAGTAAAAGATGCCTTAAAGAGATCTTTTCTTGTGGATCGGAAATGTACGGTCCGACCCTTCTGCTCAAGATTCTCCCCGCTATCTGCCACCTGATGAGCTTCCTTCTCTTCCAGCAGGGACAAGATTCGATCCTTCTCCAAATTCGTGATGACAGGGAACGTAATGGCTGCATCATCCCCGCTTGTTCCCGTCTCCAGGGTGAGGGACGTAAGGTTAAACCAGCGATGCACAAAAGTGGTATTGGAATGGTGATTTTGAATGCGCTCAAGTGCAACAGTACGTTGTTTTTTAACAAAGATTCCTTCCTTAACCACAATGGAGGATGTTTGCAGTACATAGCGGTGCATGAGCCATTTTAGAAGAACTGAAAAGATTGTAAGAATAGCCGCCGCAATGAAAAGATAGCGGCCCCAGACAATCCAGCTAGAGGTCGAATTCGCCTTAAGGACAAAGAGAAAGATAATGGCGAAGACGGAATTTTTCAGGGCTGTAATCAGTTCCACTGCAATCCAGGCAGGATGATATCGTTTGACATCTTGTACGGCGTTCATTCTTTTACGCCTCCATCCACATCTGCCGTATCCTTGATTTTTGCATAGGTAGCAATCTGGGATTTTAGCTCCAGGGCCACTGCGTCTGGAATCGCAGGAAGGGTGTGGTTGGAAGTGGTGGTGCCAATGACGATATCGTATAATCCGAATTTCCTTAGGATGGGCCCTTGCTCGGTTCGGACGTATTCCACTTTCTCCATCGGGATCAGCGTATGATTTTCATTCCATTTCCCATTTTTGAGTTGCACAAACTCCTCATCAATTTTATAGCGCCAATAGCGCTGCGTAAGGGTTGGTTCAAAGAGGATGGAATAGATGGCAGAGAAGCTCAAAAATCCACCAATAAAATAGAGTGTAATCTCCACCCAGCGGTACCAGTCGAATTGATCAGCACAATAAATAAGAATCGCTGTAATCAGCAAAGCAACGGCATGTCCGATTGTATTGCTTATTCGCCATACCGTGATGGCGTTCGTCGAAATTTTTTCTGTTGGTTCATCAATTTGTATGTACATGTATTTTCCACCTTTCCATACTACATTACGTATATCGGCAGAAATTGGTTTCAATTAAAAAGAAAAGCTCCAGATTGACCTGGAGCTTTAAGCCTTATCACAAGGCATCTTTTATTATCTTTTTATAATACAACACTGACAATAGTCCGAAAATGGAATAGAGTCCTGTGTAGATGACCATGACGATGATCATCGGTGTCCAGACCTCTTCCCCAAAAAGGAACCAGCCAGATTGGACCGCAAAGTAGCTATGAAGCAAGCCGATAAGAAGCGGGATTCCGAAATTGAATAGCTGTTTGGCCTTTATCCCACGAAGCAGATCACCTTGTGTGAAACCGAGCTTGCGAAGAATGGTGTAGTTCGGTTTTTCCTCTTCGCTTTCATCCATCTGTTTGAAATAGAGGATACAGCCTGAAGTAATAAGGAAGGTCAGCCCAAGGAATCCAACAATGAACATGGCAAGGCCCATCGACTTCTTGGTGTCGTTACTCATATCCAGGCGGGAGTCGTGCTCGAATCTCCCAGCCAATCCGGCTTCTGCAAACAGTGCGTTCGCCTTTTCAAGTTTGTCTTTGTCCTTGATATCAATCCCGATATAGAAGGAGGAAGCAGGCTGAATTTCAGTATTTTTATCTTCTTTCAACTGTTCAAATACCGTCTCATCCACAATCGCTACAGGAAGTCCTCCGTCTGTGAAGTACCAGGAGATGGGGTATTCCCGTTCAAGCCCTACATATTTTTGTGGGATGGTCTTTGTTTTTCCCTTTAATTCAATGTTTCCGGAATCCTTTAATGTCATGAATTTCTGCATCAGATCATTATAACCGGTAAAGAGTGTTTCATTTGGCTTCAAGTCCCTTATTCCAACGGAAGTATCACTGACGGTAGGAAGACTGAAGGCCATCAAATCAATATTAAGTTCCTCCAAATTGGTTTCCATGATGCTTTCAACGTCTATCAGAACCTGTACAACTTCAATTACTTCCTCCTGATAGGCTATGTCATTCTCATCCAATAGAGATTTATACGTATCTGCAAGCTCCGCATCTGTTAAAGAAAAATCGGCCGGCACACGGTTTGCCGCAGTCTTTTCAGCCGAATAATACGAGATATAGCTCAGGGACAAGAGTCCGATGGCTAGGGCAGATACGGTTGTGATGATGGTAAGCAAAAAGGAATTCGACTTCATCCTGAACATGATGGAGGAGAGGGAAAGAACCTCGTTTATATTCAGGTAGCCGTTCTTTTGCTTACGGATCAAGTGAAAGATGAATCGGACAGAGCCTTTGTAGAAGAGGTAGGTACCTACAATGACCGATCCCAGGATATAGATCATGGCAAAGAATAGTGCATTCGTTGTGACAAAATCACCATCAAAAAGTTTGGTGCTGATAAAATAGCCCGAAGAAATCAAACCGATTCCTATCAATCCAATGATCACTTCGAAAAGTGAAATCTTCTTGATCTGTTCTTCTGTTGAAGATAGAACGCGAAATAAGGAAAGGATAGTCTGCTTTTTAATAAAAAGAAAATTCATCAGCATCAGGCACACATACAAAATACTGAAGACAATTACGGTCTGTAGAAGGGCCTGGGTCGAGAATCGGAGGGTAGCGATGGCATCCACCCCGGTAGACTTGAACAGAATCATGATTATCAATTTGGAAAATGAAAAGCCGACCAGAATTCCGATCACCATGCTTCCAAAATACAAAATGAAATTCTCAGCGCTTAAAATCCGGAAGATCCGGCCTTTCGTCATGCCGATCAATTGAAGGAGTCCGATTTCCTTGCTGCGACGCTTAATGAATATATTGTTTGCGTATAAAAGAAAGACAGAAACGATGACCACAAGTAGGATGGAAGCAGTTTTGATACCAGCTGCGCCTTTGATGGTTCCTTCCGCTGGGTCCATCGATGGATCGTACTGCAGGGTAACAAAGGCAAAATACAATCCCACACTGAAAATCAAAGCAAAAACATACAAATAATAGTTCCGGAGGTTTTTCTTCAGGTTCCGGAAGATCAGCTGATTAACGCTCATACTGCACCCCGCTCAAGACTCCCTGCGTTTTCAGGATATCCTGGAAGAAGTTCTGTCTTGTTTCATCACCTTTGTTCAATTGTGTGTAGATGGCACCGTCTTTAATGAAGATGACACGGCTGCAGTAGCTTGCCGCTACCGGATCGTGTGTCACCATGACGATGGTCGCTTTTCTTTTCTGGTTCAGGTCACTCAATTTATTCAGGAGATCGGAGGCGGATTTGGAGTCAAGCGCCCCGGTAGGTTCATCGGCGAAGATGATGCTCGGCTCATGGATGAATGCCCGTGCCGCAGAGGTGCGCTGCTTTTGCCCTCCAGATATTTGATTGGGATATTTGTCCTTGATGTCATAGATCCCCAGCTCATTCGCCACTTTTTTAAAGGTCTCATCCGCTGCTCTCCTGGATATTTTCGAGATGGATAATGGCAGGAGGATATTCTCTTTCACTGTTAAGGTATCAAGAAGGTTATACTCCTGAAAAATGAACCCGAGATGATATTTGCGGAATTCGGCAAGTTGTTTTTCTTTCATGGAGGTGATCTCTTTACCGTCAATCTCAATGGTCCCCTGGCTCACTTTATCGATGGAAGAAAGCACGTTAAGAAGGGTGGTTTTCCCTGAACCGGACGCTCCCATGATACTGACAAATTCCCCTTTTTCTATATTCAGCTCGATCCCTCTCAACACTTCCTGCTTGTTGAATTTATTGCCATAGCTTTTACGGATATTTTCAGCTTTTAAAATGGTCATATCTGACACGCTCCTTTTCTATTTTCATTATAAAAAAGGAGCGCCACTCCCATCGTTTGATTCGGCTTACAAAATGAAAGAAGCAAGTGACAATTTTGTCACTTGCTCATCACACGGACAAATTCATTCTTCTTCGGAAAGGTAAGGGTAAAGGTCGTACCCAAACCATGGGTGGATGCGACATCGATATGGATATGTAACGTGTCTGCCGCTTTCCTCGCCAGATACAATCCCATACCGGTTGATGCATGGTCCTGATGGTCGGTGGTGGACGTGAAGCCTTTATCGAAAATCCGGGGCAGATCCCGGCGTGCAATCCCGCGTCCATCATCTTTTACCTGCAGAACAGTCTGGCCCTCCGATAGAAAGCTGCTGATTTCAATCTCCGAATCCCTGCTGTATTTCACACTGTTGGTCAACAGCTGTCTTAAGATAAAAGAAAGCCATTTTGCATCGGTGAGCACTTCCCTGACAGCAAGCTGCAGGTCGAATCCGATTCCTTTTTGGATACACCATGATTGGAGGGTTTTTATCTCGGTAAAGATAAGCTCCTCCAGGTCTATCTCTTCCATATAAAGATCTTTTTCAATAAAAGGAATGCGTTTCTGGTGGAGCTGCTGATCAAGGAGGAGGTGGATGCGAAGCCACTCGTAGGTGAGGGAAGCACGCTTTTTTTCATCCTCCATCCGGTCTATCATCAGCTTCATGGCGGTCAGCGGTGTCTTTACCTCATGGATCCATGCCAAAAGGTCATCCTTTTCCTTATCCAGCAATTGCATATGTAGCTGTGAATCCTGTTTCAGATGTTCCGATTGACTTCTAAGACTCTCTGCAACCAGTTCTTCAAAAGGACTATCAGGCTTCGGAAGGGTAGAGAGGTCGAGATCATCTTCACGTTCCTTCAGTTGTCTATAGAATTCGGTTTCTTTTTTATATCGAAAGAATAAAAACACAAGGAAAAAACAGAATGACAAAAATAGAATATAAAGAACGGACACCAAAGGGATGGATGCGTCAATAAAGGCGACAAAGCTGATGAATAGATGAAGAAAGGCAACAAGCATGATCCAGCTTAGACGCTCTCGGAGGAAGGAGGCGATCATGGAGTATTGCCTTCCAAAGCCATATATCCCTGTCCAACCTTTGTTTCAATGCATCGGCCCAACCCCAGCTCATCCAGCCGTTTTCGCAGGCGGTTGACATTGACGGTCAAGGTGTTGTCACTGACAAAACGCTTGTCATCCCATAGCTTGTTCATCAGTTCATCCCGGCTGACAATTTTATTTTTCTGCTCGATCAGCAGCTTCAATATGAATATTTCGTTTTTTGTCAGTTCAATGGACCCCGTCTCATTAGTGACGGTATTTTTTTCATAGTCGACAGCGGCACCGCACCAGGTCTTCAGAATTGTCTGTTCGGTGCTGTAGTTATAGACTCTGCGCAGAATCGCCTGTATCTTGGCAATCAGCACATCAAAATGGAAGGGCTTCTGGATATAGTCATCAGCCCCGAACTGCATCGACATCACGACATCGGTCGGATGGTCACGGGAAGACAGAAAGATGATCGGAACATTGGAATGGCTCCGGATCATCCGGCACCAATGGAACCCATCGTATTTAGGCAGTTGGATATCGATGATGACTAGATCCGGCTTTATCTCGGCAAACTCATGAAATACGCTACTGAAATCCGTTACCCCGTGTACCTCATAGGACCATTGAGAGAGGCGCTCTTTGATTTCCCCGAAAAGGCTTGTATCGTCCTCAATTAAAAATAGCTTAAACACTTTTTGCACCACACTTTTTCAATATGCTTTCCTTCATTGTAGCCGAAGATGCAGCGAAATTTCTATTTATTGGATTCTTTTATTAACTCTGCATAGAACTTGATGGTATTCAAATAATTATCGATGCTCACATGTTCATTGGTTCCATGCATCCGGTTCAGATCCTCCGCCGTAATCTGTACAGGTAAGAAACGGTAGGTGTTGTTTGACACCAAGTCGTAATGCTTGGCATCAGATCCCGCAACCATCAGATAAGGGGCGATGACGGCATTTTCATAGACATTTCTTGCTGCCTGCTGAATGGTGGAGAATTCCCAACCGTCCACAGAGGAAACTTTAGTCGCCTCGCTGCCGCTGATAGAGACTTTAATCTGCTTATCATCAATTGTTTTCTCAATAAAGCTTTTTACCTCATCTAGCGAGTCGCCGGGCATCAGACGGAGATTGATAATGGCAGACGCTTTTTCCGGCAGGACATTGGACTGCTCGCCTGCCTGGAAAATCGTCGGGGCGATGGTGGTGCGGATCAAGGCGGCGGAAGCGGGTTCCTGCAGAAGAATATGTTCAATGACCGGCTTGAAAATCGCCTTGTTGGCAAACACATATTTCATTCCAGGAGACATGGACGGTGCCACAAACTCAAAAAGGTCTTCCCCGGGTCCTCTGAGCTCTGCGTGGAATTGGGTATCCTCTAGTTTCGCAATCGCCTTGGCAATCCTTCCGATATTTGTTTGGTTCTTTGGCTGGGAAGAGTGGCCGCCGCTTCCTTCAATGGTCAGTTCCACTGTGGCAGAGCCCTTTTCCGAAACGCCTACCACCCCGACAGGCTGAGAAACCCCAGGGACCATGTTTTCGACAATTGCACCGCCTTCATCCATGACAAAATCGAATCGGATTCCACGCTCTTTTAACGTTTCTGCAATCACTTTCGCACCTTCCTCGCCGCCGATTTCTTCATCAAAGCCGAACATGAAGTACATATCGCGCTTTGGCTGGTAACCCTCTTTAATGAGATGCTCAACTGCCTCCATGATTCCGATGACGCCAATTTTATCATCCAGTGTTCCACGGCCCCAGATGGCATCCTCTGTTACAGTGCCGCTGAATGGATTCTGCTCCCAATTTGCTGCTGTCCCTTCGAGAACCGGAACGACATCGTAGTGGCTCGTCATGCCAATCGGATTCAAGGAGGAGTCGGACCCTTCCCATTTATAGAGAAGTGCATAATTATTAATCCGCTCTAATGCCAGCTCATTGTGGCTTGAAGGGTAGCTGGCTTGCAAAAATTCAATGAACTGTTCAAATTCGCTAAAATCAAATTTTGTACGGTCTTCATAGGAAATAGTTTGATAGGTGATCGCTTCAGATAAATGCTGCAGGGCCCTTTCTTTGTCTATTCTTACATCTGTCGGTTTGGCAGTCGGCTGTTTTGACTCCAGTGTCAGCGCCTGGAAGCCTGTTACGACTCCAAACAACAAAAGTAGCCCACCGACCGTTCCCATTACTAGTTTTCGCTTTTTCATGTTCCATGCCCCCTTTTCTACTATTTATAGTTCCATACTGAGGGGGAGATTACCTTTCTAAGCGAGTGGCATTAACTGAATTGCATAAATAACCAGAAAAATGTAAAAAATAATTGAAGCCTAACTATTATTCTGCTAAACTAATTTAGAACTATTTTATCTGGCAAAGGGGAGGAATTGGATGAAAATCAAAAAAGTTGGTTCTGTAATTGTAAGCGTTTTATTGACAAGCTCCATGCTGGTAGCCTGTGGGGGGAATGAAAGCTCAGGCAATAAAGAAGATGGCTTGAAGACAAACATTGTCACCATTGCAACAGGTGGTTCATCAGGTCCTTATAATATTATTGGGACAGCCCTGGCAAATGAATATTCCGATGAATTTGGCATCAACTCGAAATCACAGGCAACTGGTGCTTCCGTGGAAAACATCAACTTGATCAAAGAAGGAAAAATCGAAATGGCATTTGTCATGAGTGATGTACTGACAGAAGCGGTGAATGGCACAGGAAACTTCTCTGAAAAGGTGGAGAATGTGCAGCAGGTAGCCACTTTGTATCCTAACTTTGTACAGATCGTCACAACGGAGGATTCCGGAATCGAAACAATCGAAGACCTTGTTGGAAAACGTGTAGCTGTAGGCGACCAGAACTCGGGAGTGGAAGTGAACGCACGTAATCTTCTCGCAGGTCATGGTATTACATACGATGATATCCAAGTGGATTACCTCGGCTATGCAGAAGCGGCGGACGGATTGAAGTCTGGTGCAATTGATGCGGCATTTTTAACGAGCGGACTTCCGAATGCGTCCGTTCTGGAGCTTTCCAAAACGCTTGATATCAAAATGGTGTCAGTAGATCCAGCCAATATCGAAAAAATCGCAAAAGATCAGCCATACTTCGTTGCGATGGACATTCCTGCAGACACTTATGGAAATGCAGAAGCTGTTCCGACTGCTGCCATCATGAACGCCCTTGTTGTAAGCAGCGAGTTGAGTGAGGATGATGTGTACAAGCTGACGAAGTCATTCTTTGATAACCTGGAGACACTTGGCAATGCTCATCAGGCAGCTACTGAAGTATCTTTAGAGAAGGCACAGGAAGGCATGGTGGCGCCTGTCCACCCAGGAGCAAAGAAATATTACGATGAACCGTAAACGTTTCATGATGGGGAGCACTGTATTACTTATAGTGCTCCTTGTTCTCCTTTTGGTAAAGATACCTGTTTTGCAGGTTTCCTTTAAGGAGGATAGTTTTTTCCTGAAGGAGGAAACATTTGAGCTTGGCTGGATCCATTCCGTCGAAAAAGAGCCGTGGTTTGAAACCTATGAGAGAAAAGATGACGGGCTTTTACTTGTCTGGACACGCTTTAAAACCTTCGGTGCAGGGACACCCTCGACTGGAGAAACCATTCCTTCCAAAGATGGCTTTGTCCATATGAAAATCAATCAGAAAATGGAAAGCCTTCAATTGAGTGTATCCGAGAATGTGCAAACGACGCTCTATCTCGAAGGTCGGACCATCCCCTTGTATACATTCGCAGAAGACTATGAAACTGTAGAAATTAAAGCTATAAAACTACCATTATGGCAGTATCTAAGAGGTGAAAAGAAGTGACAGATTCAAAAAAACTGCACGACAGCATAGAAAAGGATGAAATTTCAGAAGACAAAAAAGCGGAGATACTGGAAAAGTATGATGCCGAGTCAAAGGTGCGCCATTTTGCCAGTAAAAAAACCGTCCTTGTTGTTTCTGCCATTGCCATTCTCTATTCTCTTTTCCATTTATACGTTACCTTCAATCCAATACCTGCCCTTCAGCAGCGGGCGATTCACGTTGCGGTTGGAATGGCGTTGATTTTCCTGCTCTATCCTACAACCAAAAATCAGGACCGCAGCAAAATAGCCTGGTATGACTGGATCTTATTTGTTCTTGCACTAGGTTCTGCTGGATATCTCATCGTGGAGTACCAAGCGATTGTTACCTCCCGTGGTGGTATTCCAAATACAATGGATATTGCGCTTGCCATCTTGACAGTTCTCCTTGTACTCGAAGGGGCACGCCGCGTAACCGGTATTATTCTACCGATATTGGCACTGGTATTCCTTGCATATCCATTCTTCAGCCATATGAGCTGGATGCCGATCAAGATGATGACACGCCATTATGACTTGGGTGATATTTTTGGACAGCTATACTTGAAGACCGAAGGATTATACTCCACCGCCATCGGTGCTTCCGTCAACTTCATCTTTCTTTTCATTTTATTTGGAGCATTTCTGGCGCGTTCAGGGATGGGGCAATTCTTCAACGACCTTGCCTTGGCGCTTGCAGGGCATAAACAGGGAGGTCCGGCAAAAGTGGCCGTCATCTCCAGTGGCTTCATGGGAAGCATCAACGGAGCGGCAGTTGCGAACGTAGTTGGGACAGGGGCCTTTACCATTCCGTTGATGAAAAGAATCGGCTATTCCAAGAACTTCGCTGGAGCAGTCGAAGCGAGTGCCTCGGTCGGTGGTCAGATCCTCCCGCCAATCATGGGGGCCAGCGCCTTCATCATGGCCGAAACCACCGGTGTGGCATACGGAACGATCGCCCTGGCCGCATTGATTCCGGCTGTGCTCTACTTTTTGGCTGTAATCATGCAGGTGCATTTCAGGGCTGGCCGGGAAAACCTGAAGGGCATTCCGAAGGCGGACCTGCCACGGGTAGGGGAGATCATGAAGGAACGCGGACATCTGCTGCTTCCGATCGTGTTCCTTATCGTGCTTCTTTATCAAGGGGTCCCAATTGGGCATGCAGCATTTTATACTATCGTTTCCACGGTAGTGGTGGCTGCTTTCAGAAAAACAACGCGCATGTCCTTCATGGATATTCTGCAGGCATTAAATGATGGGGCGAGACAATCTCTATCCGTAATGGTAGCATGTGCGGTAGTCGGCATCATCATTGGGGTAGTCAGCTTGACAAGCTTTGGGAATGTCATGACATCCTCCATCGCAAGCCTGGGAGCCGGATCCTTGTTCCTGACGCTGTTCTTTACGATGATTGCATCGATGATCCTCGGAATGGGACTGCCTTCCATCCCTGCCTATATCATCACGGCAACGATGGCAGCACCTGCCCTAGCAGAATTCGGGATTCCGATTCTGATTGCCCATATGTTCGTGTTCTATTTCGGGATTTTTGCCAATATCACCCCGCCAGTAGCCCTGGCAGCCTTTGCTGGAGCGGGTATATCAGGTGGAGATCCGATGCGCACCGGGTTCACAGCATTGAAATTATCGGCTGCCGGATTCCTGATACCTTATCTGTTCGTCTATAATCCAGCGATGCTGATGATTGATGCAACGGATGCGGCGGTCAATGCCAAGGAATTCCCGATGGCATCCGTTCTAGATATCACGATGATCACCATTACAGCAGTAGTGGGAATCATTGCATTGAGCGCCTCCATTGAAGGATATTTCCGAACCAGCCTGAACGCACTTTTACGAATAGTGCTAGGAGCCGGTGCACTGATGATGATCATTCCCGAAACCTTTACAGATATTGCCGGAGTCATCATCGTCACATCAATTTTCATCCTTAATTTTATTCAGGAAAAGAAAGAACGACCGAACAATATCAATATAGGTGTATAAGCAATAGCTCAGAAAGGCATGCCGGGAGAGAGTGGCATGCCTTTCTGATTAGAAGAGGAGAGTAGTATGCTATGAATATTCCGGAATGGTTTCAAAAGAAGATGGCGGATGTTTTCGGGGAAGCGGGAAAGGCTTGGCTGACAAATGTGGAGTCTACAATGCAGTTCTGTGAAAAAGAATGGAAGCTGCAGATAGATGCTCCGGTATCCAACCTATCTTACAACTATGTTTTACATGCCAAGGATGGGGAGGGTACACCTGTTATGCTGAAGGTTGGTGTTCCTTCTTTTGATTTTACAAATGAGATCCGCACGCTTAAGGTGTATGGAGGCAAGGGCTGTGCCAGGCTGTTGAAGGCAGATGAGGAGCGTGGTGCCATGTTGCTTGAGAAGCTTGTGCCAGGTACGATGCTGTCTGAGGAAAAGGACGAAAAGGCTGCCGTTCACACTTTTTTGAGGGTGTGGAAGGCGATTCGCACACCAGTTCCTGCTGAGTGCAAAAGTCCGACCATCCTTGACTGGGCATCAGGACTTGTTCGCTATCACACCATGCATCCTAATGGGGATGGCCCCATTGAAGCACGTTACATAGAGATGGCTCAAGCGTATTTTGCAGAATTGACGGAAACCACAGAACGGATGGAACTGCTGCATGGCGACCTCCACCATGAAAACATCTTATATGATGATAAAAAAGGCTGGCTTGCCATCGACCCGAAAGGAGTGGTAGGGGATCCGTATTTTGACCTTATCTCCTTCATGACCAATCATCTGTTAAAAAAGGAAAATCCCAAACAACTGCTATTACAACGGGTGGAGTGGATTACAGAAGGATTATCGCTTGATCGGGAGCGTCTCCTGAAGGCTGGCGTAGCCATGGGTATTCTCTCCACCTGCTGGGGCTTAGAAGACCATGATCCGGAGTGGGAGCAGGCGTATACTTGTGCAAAGTGGTTTATGGAACTCTTGTCAAAATAGCAATTTTAGTAATAGGTGGGGGGTGCATGTTATAAATGTTACCCGCCACTTATTTTTTGTTTACAAAATAATTAAATTTATATTGACTTGAGAATGATATTCATTACAATAGTAAATGAGACTGATTATCAATATTAATTTACATAAGGGGTGTCTTTGGTGAGAAAACTTAATATCATCATGAGCTTGATGCTGGCTTTAGTGTTAGCGTTAACAGGTTGCGTAAGTAGCACAAATAATAATGGTAATACTTCTACTGATAACAATAACGGTTCGGGTGAAGAAGCGAACAAGGAAAAAGATTCCGGGGAAGTTAATGTATATACAAGCCGCCACTATGAAGCGGATCAAGAATTGTACAAGATGTTTGAAGAAGAAACGGGCATTAAGGTGAACGTGGTAGAAGGTAAAGGCGAAGAATTGATGGAGCGTCTTAGCATCGAAGGCGAAGCGACAGAAGCGGATGTCTACATCACAGCGGATGCAGGTAATCTGTATCAAGCCAAAGACCGTGAATTATTGCAATCCGTGGAAAGTGACGTTCTGGAAAAGAACATCCCTGAAAAGTTGCGTGACGCTGACAACCAGTGGTTTGGTCTGACAAAACGCGCACGTGTCATCGTATATGCGAAGGATCGTGTGAAGCCTGAAGAGCTTTCCACCTATGAAGCTTTAACAGAGCCTGAGTGGCAGGACCGTCTAGTTGTACGAGGATCTGACAACATGTACAACATTTCTTTGGTTGCATCATTCATCGATGTAATGGGTGAGGATAAAGCGAAGGAATGGGCACAAGGTATCGTGAACAACATGGCACGTGACCCACAAGGCGGAGACCGCGACCAAGCTAAAGCAGTGGTTGCAGGTGAAGCGGATGTAGCGATCATGAACACATACTATCTTGGTGTAATGATGAACTCCGAAGATCCTGAAGAAGTGAAGGTTGCAGAGAACGTAGGTGTGTTCTTCCCGAACCAGGATACGACCGGTACACATGTTAACATCAGTGGAGCTGCTGTAACGAAGCATTCGAAAAATAAGGATAACGCAGTTAAATTCATCGAGTTCCTTTCTGAAAAAGAAGCGCAAGGTAAATTTGCGGAAGCAAACTATGAATACCCTGCTAATCCGGATGTAGAGCCTGCAGAGCTTCTTAAATCATGGGGCGAATTCAAGGAGCAGGATGTTAATCTGACTGTTTATGGTGAAAACCAGCAGGCTGCCATCAAGATCTTTAACGAGGTAGGCTGGAAATAATACAATGATGTGAAGAACCGATTCATTTTTGGGTGAAACGGTTCTTTTATTTAGTTTGAACGTTCCTTTTGAGAATGATTTTCGTTATAATTTATAGTGGACTAATAAAGAGTTACAAAAGTGTTGTCGTCTAAAGGATGTGTCATAGTGAGTAGGTTCCATTGGTCAAGGGTGAAACATAAAGGGTGGGCCCTTGCTAGCTTGATTTTTGTTACGATTATTCTCATTCCGAATATATTGATTGCCGTCGAGTTTTTTACAGAGCCTAACGAAAACTGGCTACATATAAAAGAATATTTATTAAAGGATTATCTTGAAAATTCAGTTCTGATTATTCTGTTTACTGCATTGGCTACCATGCTGATCGGAACAAGCCTGGCGTGGCTGATAACGATCTATCAGTTTCCCCTGCGGAACTTCCTGAAGTGGAGCCTGATTTTGCCGCTCGCGATTCCGCCATATATCGCGGCCTACACCTATCATGGCATCATCAATTACACGGGAATCATCCAGGCCACTTTGCGGAATCATTTTGATATACAGGTGAACCAGGCTTATTTTAATATCATGAGCATTCCCGGTGCCATCTTTGTTTTTACCGTTACGCTTTTCCCGTATGTGTATTCGATAACAAGAAGCTATTTTCAGAGTCTATCCGCATCTGTCATTGAAAACGCTAAGCTTCTGGGAAGTAACAGCTTCCAGACCTTTTATCGGGTGGCGCTGCCGATCTCTCGCGGTGCGATTGTCGGAAGTGTCACACTTGTTATTCTTGAAGTACTGAATGATTACGGTGTGACAAGCTATTTCGGCATACAGACCGTCAGTACAGCGATTTTCCGTACCTGGTATGGCATGATGGATTTGGATTCCGCCCTGAAGCTTGCAGGGACACTGATGATCATGGTGATGGTGATTCTTTCCATGGAGCGCCTGTTACGGGGGCGAAAGAAATTCTTTGATCCTTCCTCGAAGGTGCGGCCGATTGAGCCTAAGCGCCTGACTGGAGTGAAGGGCTGGCTTGTTTTTTCCTATTGCTTCGGCATTTTTGCGATTGCCTTCATCATTCCATTGTTTCAGCTTTTAGCGTGGGCGACCATGACATTTGAAACAGTATTCAAGCCTGAATTCCTGGAGCTTGCGAAAAACTCCATTTTTGTTGCAGGTATTGCAGCGACGATCATCATTGTTATTGCACTCATCATTTCCAATTATACGAGGCTGCAGCAAGGGGTTGTCCCGAAGATCTTCTCAAGGGTCACGACCCTCGGATACTCGATTCCCGGAGCGGCCATTGCCATTGCGGTTATCACCATCTTTATCATGCTGGACCAGCAGATTGTCTCATTTTTGGCCATGTTCCAGCTGAAGCCTGAATTTGTGCTTCGGACCACACTTTCAATGCTTGTCTTCGCCTATGTGATTCGCTTTTTGGCAATCGGCTTCAATGCGATTGAGTCTGGCTTTGAAAAAACAGGGAACCGTTTTACAGAAGCATCCCGGACCTTGGGGGCGTCGACGCTCAGAACCTTTTTTACCGTAGATCTGCCTCTATTGAAGGGTGCGATTGTCAGCGGGTTCATTCTCGTTTTCATCGATATCATGAAAGAACTGCCGCTTACTTTGTTCCTGCAGCCGTTCAACTTTTCGACATTGGCAACACAGGCATTCAAATATGCAAATGATGAGAGGGTACAGGAAGCGTCCATCGCATCGCTGCTTATCATCTTTATCAGTGCTTTAAGCATCTTTGTCTTTTATCGAGTATTAGATAAGGAGGGGAAATAATGTTTGTTCAGATCCAAGATTTAAAGTTCCGATATAAAAATGCACAGAATCATACATTACGAGACATTCAGGTGGATATTGAAAAAGGGGAAATCATTTCGATATTAGGGAGAAGCGGCAGCGGAAAAAGTACGCTGCTGCGCCTGATTGCAGGTCTTGAAACTCCCCAGGATGGGATTATGAGAATCAACGGGGAATGCATGTTTGATGAAAAAACCCACCGTTCGCCTGAGAAGCGGGGAATAGGTGTCGTGTTCCAGGACTATGCCCTTTTTCCACATATGACGGTTGCGCAGAACATCAAGTTCGGTTTGCGTAAAATGAACCGAAAGCAAAAGCAGGAACGTCTCGAGGAAATGCTTGCCCTGATCAACCTATCCGATTATGGCCATCGCTATCCTTATGAGCTAAGTGGAGGGCAGCAGCAACGTGTTGCATTGGCGCGTGCCCTCGCACCCTCACCATCCTTGCTGCTGCTCGATGAACCCTTCAGCAACCTGGACGTACACTTGCAGGAGAAAATCCGTGAAGAACTGAAAGACATCCTCAAGAAAACTGGCATCACCTCCATCCTGGTCACACATGACTTTGAAGATGCCAAGGCTATTGCCGATAGAGTACTCTTTATAGAAGAAGGCCAACTTGTGAAAAAGCCATGTGAATTGGTGATGAGTTGACATAATAAGGGGTGCCTGACCCTCAGCGCTTTAAAGCGCTGAGGGTCAGGCACCTTTTTTTAAGGATTAATTGCCTATACTGGTGCGAATGGTCAGGATTGAGATTGCCAAAAATAAAAAAAGAGAGAATGGCGGTCTCAAAGAGGAGGATTGAGAACGCGATAAAGAGAAAAAGAGGAAATGGCGGTCTCAAAGAGGTGGATTGAGACCGCGATAAAGAGAAAAAGAGGAAATGGCGGTCTCAAAGAGGTGGATTGAGACCGCGATAAAGAGAAAAAGAGGAAATGGCGGTCTCGAAGTGGTGGATTGAGACCGCGATAAAGAGAAAAAGAGGAAATGGCGGTCTCAAAGAGGCAGATTGATACCGCGATAAAGAGAAAAAGAGAGAATGGTGTTCTCAAAGAGGCAGATTGATACCGCGATAAAGAGAAAAAGAGGAAATGGCGGTATCAAAGAGGCAGATTTGGTCTTCTGTCAAGAAAGTGGACAACACTTTAGAGAGAATTTTTTCATAATCTTCAATAATGGTGAGCTTTTCTTTACATTTTAAAGAAGCTAT
>NZ_JBHVHV010000020.1:0-92738 GCF_042800035.1 Sutcliffiella sp. NPDC057660 | reverse complement strand
CGGAAGTAACAAGGAACTTATAATTTAGTACATATCAGTAGATGGAACGCGGAATGATGGGAAACTATCACGTTCCGTGTGGAGCAGGGGAAAAGATGGAGATGACTTCAAATGCTTACCTATTGCTAACTTTCCTGGAATAAGCGCCTATTTTTCATTCTAGGGCCATATTGTTGAACATGACTTTTAAAGAAAAATTGGTAAGAAGGAAGAAATTGTGAAGAACTACCATGAAAATAAATTTACTCTAGACTAGAAAAAAGACAATTATTAAGAAGACCCTGCTCTATCATCAAAAAAAGAGGAGGGCTGACTGGATTAAGGACAGTATCAGTATTGACAGGTCCTAACCATTTTCATTCTTTGTGGTGCAGTTCTACTGCATGGAAGGTTAGCAGGGGCATTTCTTTAATATTGGTATAAGCATGTTCTGTCCATTGGTCGAAAGAGTTTCCGAATAGATCTATTTGGATGCCTTTGTCTACCCAAAACAACAACACGTTTAAAAAGGGTTATAATCTAAAAGAAAAAATTAAGAAATAAATTAAGCTCAAATATAATTATTTTCAAGAACACCTTTAGTAAATTGGTTTATATTCCACAACAGAAGATAATTTTATTAAGGTTGACGGTTCTCCGAAGGGTAAAGTAGCATCAATAAATTCTTCAAGTATTTTCACTGATTCCGTTACTACCTTTACTAAATAACTAAACTGACCTGCTAATCGATAGCATTCTACTACTACCGGTTGTTCTTTGCAAAAATCTCTGAATTTTTTTCCTTGTTTTGTATCGAATAAAATAAATGCTGTTACATTTTTATTGAGTTTTTCTGGATCAATGATAGCCCTATAACCTTTTATAACTTCTTTATCCTCAAGTTTTTTTACTCTTTCGTTTGTTGCGGGAGTTGAAAGTCCTATCCTCTTACCTAATTCTGTCATAGATATTCGAGCATTTTCTTGAAGTTGAATAAGAATGCTTTGATCAATTTCGTCCAAGAAAGTTTCCTCCTCATTAAAAATTTAAGTATATGTATAGTATTAAAGTTAAAATTATGTAATTTTTTTAAAAAACCTTAAAATGGTTATGTATTCAGAATAATATACCATATAAAATTGTAATTAATAAATAGTTTAAAATGAAATGGGGGGCAATGGGCGGCAGAATAGTTTTATTAAGGGAAATGTTAAAAGTGGAGAATGATAAAGTTATATAATTTTAGCTCATGGGGAGAGGAATTCAAATGGAAATATATCAAGCTACTATTGAAGATTTAGAAGGAGTATCAAATTTATTTAATATGTATCGTATGTTTTATCATCAAACATCAGATTTAGAAGGTGCTAAGACTTACATAAAAGATCGTTTAGAAAGTAAGGATTCTGTTATTTTTGTTGTTAAAGATAAACAAGAGTATGTAGGATTTACTCAGCTTTATCCCACATTTTCATCAATATCCATGAAAAGAGCATGGGTATTAAACGACTTGTATGTAGATGAAGAAGCCAGAAAACGAGGAATAGGAGAAATGCTCTTACATAAGACGGGAAATTTTGCTATTGAAACAGGTGCTAAAAGTATTAGTTTGGAAACAGCATCAGAAAATTACGCTGCTCAAAGATTATATGAAAAAAATGGATACAAAAAGGACTCTAAATTTTATCATTATTATTTAGATTTAGTTGAATAGCCTTTAAATGCTTATTCAACTCTCGGGTGAGTACAATTCATGAATTTGGGATTGAGACTTATCTTAGTTAATCCATTAAAGGGCGCTTATCCGTAATAAGGTAAGTGTTTTTTTACGGAAAAAAAGATTGAGTTGAACGTCTGATTTTAATTGGTATTAAATAATAGGGAGTTTAGTGGAAGAAAGGAGTTTTGTATATTAAGAACGAATCAATAATATAACATTTTTTTAAGGATTTATTAATGATAAAGGAGTTAAATACATTGAGTATTAATATAGATTCTGAACTAATATCAATATTTCGTGATGAGGTAAACACAAGGTCTTTTAATGAAAAATTCAAAAATGTTAATGGGAAAAATCATTGGAATATAATCTGTTCTGCTATGGATTGGATTACACTAGCTGCTGATGGATTACCTTCAATTAATGTAGAACCCAAAGGTTTTGGATATAACCATTTAGATACCTTAAATTTAATGCAATATATTATTACGATAGATGTTATGGTGGATTCAATTAATCAATTATTTAGAGTTATAGAAGGAATAAAAAAGGATAAAGACCTTCCATTAGCAAATGACCGAACAATTTTCAAGCAAACTAAAGTAAGTGATTATAATTATTTTAAGCACATTCGGGCTGTATTTAGTACACATCCTGTAAATCTAACAAGCGTAGATGGTGTACCTAACAATGATGGAGAAAGATTTTATGCAAGTTGGGTAGCTAAAAATAGCTTGGACGGTGATTATTATGTATTTCTGTATAGCAATAATCCCGACAAAGACGAACTAATACCGTTTGATATCAAGATAAGGGATTTAAATTTATATACGGAAAAGAGATATAAGCTTTTAGCTATATTAATCGAGAAGGTTAAAACAATAAAGGATGAACACATAAACCTATATAAACAATCACCAATCCCCACCTTAACAACCCCTATTGAGCAGCTAGAAGTTTTGTACGAAGAAAATAAAAAGCGATTTGGTAATAGTTATGGTTATGCCGAGGAAATTAATCATATTTATCTCCAATTAAAAATCAGTACCACTTCAATAACTGATTCTTATTTTCAAGACATTATTAATGAATATAAATTGTATCTAACTTCTTTAATACCAATTATACTGGATGGTTTACAATATATGAAAAAGGTTCGATATCTATTATTAATGTGTTGGCGGGGATATGAATTTGAAAAAATATATCAATATTTCAATGATGGAGTTCATCCATTGGGAATAGAATATTTAAAAGAACTTGCCAAAGTAGAACCATTTTCAACAACTCTTTCTACAATCGAAGATGTTGATTTATGTCGATTAATTTTAGATGCTTACTTACATAAAGAATATAAAGAAGTAGGTAAATCTATCTCATATGCAGAAATTTTAAAACCAACAAAGGGCAATGTTAACTAAAAATAAAAATAAGAAGTCAGATAAAGTTGTTTGACTTTTTTATATAACTAAATATCTGTTTACTTTAAAATACGACTGGGTGCTTATATTCAATAAGGCCATTAAATGATCTTTAACAATCGGGCCCGATCCAGGAACAAAAGTATCAGCGCTCATTTACATTTTAGGGCCAGATTGTTGGTGCGAAATGTTCCTGATTAAAATGAAATGTGGTCACACAATTTCGGTAAAGGTCAGGCAGTTTTAGAATTCTAAAACTGAAGGGTTATGTCGAGGAGTCGAATGAGGAGGTAACGCTCCAAAAGGTTCCCCCTGCGTCGAATAGCACGCTGTTTAGTAAGAAGAAGTGTGTTATAAGCTCGGCTAATAGGCATGAGAATTTACCGTAACAGTAAGGCTGACGAAAGCCTACTCGATGGGGTGGTGTAAATCATGGTGCTTGGGTTGAACAGATATGGTGAGAATGCGACGAAATAAAATAAGAAAGTATATTGCTGACGAACTTCTGAATGTACGGGTCTAGACTGGCATTATATAGAAATGTATTTACTACTAAATGTAGGGTTAGCTTTGGATGAGTAAGAATCAACAATATAAAAATCCATCTTGTGTTATAGGCACATGCGATGCTAACAGGCTCATAGGAAGCACCTAAGTTTGTTCCATAATAGACATAATTCAACGTTGTAAGCTGATAACGTGGAGAGCTTACTCTCTATGAAGCGTTGAAAAGGAAACTAGTCGTGAGATTAGCGACTATATAACTTTTCTTTATATCAGTGAAAGTAGTGGCACAGTACCATTGAAGCGTGTAATGAACGTTGAGGGATAGCCACAAGACTAATAAAAGATTCATCCAGCCATGCAAGGCAGTTCTTCAACGATTAATAAGGTTCTTGTAAGACTAATAGAGGTTCAGCTCCTAAAGGAGTCACCAACTTGTTAAAACGAAAGAAACTGAGACACAATGAGTATTATGATATGCAGTATTATTTTGATTCTTTATATGCTCAAAGTGCTAATGGTCAGAATTTTTATGGATTACTAGACTTAATGCAATCCGATGAAAATATACGGTTAGCTTATCGGAATATTAAACGAAACACTGGCAGTAAAACTGCTGGAGATGACGGATTAACGATTGAAGATATAAACCGATTATCTGTATCTGAGGTTGTATCGACGATACAAAGAATGTTTGAATACTATACACCCCAAGCCGTCCGGAGAGTATTCATTCCTAAGGCAAATGGAAAAACTCGACCTTTAGGGATTCCGACTATCTGGGATAGATTGTTCCAACAGTGTATCTTGCAAGTACTTGAGCCGATTTGTGAAGCGAAATTCTATAAACATAGTTATGGTTTTAGGCCAAATCGCAATACACATCATGCGAAAGCTAGGTTTGAAACGCTCATTAATCGCGCATGCCTATATCACTGTGTTGACGTTGATATAAAAGGATTTTTTGACAATGTAAATCATGCCAAATTAATAAAACAAATGTGGTCTTTAGGCATTCGAGATAAGGCATTGCTTTCCATTATTTCACGTCTTTTAAAGGCTGAAATTATTGGGGAAGGTTTCCCAAAGAAAGGTACACCCCAAGGGGGGATCTTATCACCACTTTTATCTAATATCGTATTAAATGAACTAGACTGGTGGGTTAGTAAGCAATGGGAAAGCTTTGAAACACATAAGTTATATAAATCAAATCTTGGCAGATATAATGCGTTGAAACAATCTAATTTAAAACATTGCTACATCGTGAGATATGCAGATGACTTTAAAATTCTTTGTCGCACTCGTTCACAAGCAATTAAAATGTATTATGCAGTGAATGATTTTCTTCATACAAGGCTTCGCCTTGAAATTAGCGAACAAAAATCAAAGGTGGTCAACCTAAAGAAAAACTCATCAGAGTTTTTAGGTTTTCGTTTTAAAGCCCATCTGAAAAAGACAAAGAAAAGGACTCTTTATGTCGCTCGCTCACACATGACAAAGAATGCGCTCAAAAATGCACAGATAAAAGTAAAACAAACAATCAAAGAGATTCAGAAACACCAATCGGTTGAGAATGTTTGGCGCTTTAATACAGTTATAATGGGAATCCAAAATTATTATTCAGCAGCTTCACACATCACTGATGATTTAACTGAGCTGAACTATCGTCTTCATAAAGCATTGTTTAATCGTTTAAAAGAATTGAGAAAAGAAGCTACGTTTCAGGACTTTCCAAAATCCTTACAGAAACGGTACAAGGGATATGAGTGTAAGCTCTTCAAAATAAAAGAAATGGTACTTATCCCAATTCATGCCCAACGTTGTAAGATAAATCTGAACTTCTCTCAAACTATTTGTAACTACACTACCGTAGGTAGGGACAAAATTCATCAAAACTTGCGAGCAATCAATAAACAAACGCTTACTCGTGTGATGAAACAGTTCATACCGAGCCGTTCCATCGAATACAACGATAACCGGATTAGTAGATTTATTGCACAATATGGGAAATGTGCTGTTACAGGGGTTGAATTAGGACTGGATGAATGGCATTGTCACCATAAGACACCGTACCATCTCACCAAAGATGATTCATACGGAAACTTAATGATATTGCATAAATCTGTCCATCTCCTTATACATTTGAGAGATTTAGAGAAAATACAAGTGCTTTTAAACTCACTCAAGTTAAATGAAAAGCAACTTACAGAAGTCAATAAATTGCGTAAGCAATGTCTGAACGAAGCTATCTGATTCTCCTTTGCATAATCATAAAAATCTTGAATGAATTGGATTAGTTGGAACGCCGTATGCTGGGAAACTCGCCTGTACGGTGTGAAGTGGGGGAAAAGCCGGAGATAACGTCAAAGGCTTACCTATCACTATAATAACTTATTTATGAAATTATGGAAATTCAAGATAATTGTTATTAAGTTTAAGGGGGGAATTTGAAAAAATATATTTCTTAGCGCAGGTATATTTTTTTTGTATCCTAGCGTTTTTAATTTATGTAGATATATATTTTTAAAAGTGTAACTTTTAGACCTTACATTCTATCAATGGTACCAGAAAAAATAAAGAGAGAAGAGGATATAATGGATTGCTGTAGGAGTTAGAGGTTATAGGGGAAATGGAATGGTCGGGAAGGTAATAGTTGCAAAATAATGAATAAGTGAGTTCTTTCATGAAATCTGCACATATTTATCTTACAATTAGGTAAAAAAGAATGAAATGATGTGGTTTTATTTACGAAATTATTAACGGGATTACCAACTCCCTTACAGTTCCCCTATCAAACGTTGCAAGTTCATTTAAAGAGGTTACCCTTTTATACGCCTTTTTGTTAGGTTTTGTGGGATCGATGGTTCCTTGCCAATTGACTGGGAATATTGGTGCACTAACCCTTTTCGGAAAAAAGTCGCTTGTTAAACAAGTTGCTTGGGGGGAGGTCGTATTATTCACTTTAGGTAAAATTGTGGCCTTTACAACCCTTGGCCTTCTAATTTGGTTATTTGGTCGAGAAATTCAGTCCTCACTGACCCTTTATTTTCCATGGATACGGAAATTGACTGGACCGCTGTTGATTGTGGTAGGGCTATTTTTATTAGGATATTTAAAAATGAATTGGTACCTCCCTATACTCAATATTGCTGCTGAAAATATTAAGTCAAGAAAATTGGGATCTTTCTTGTTGGGCTTCAGTTTTTCCTTAGGATTTTGTCCGACCATGTTCGTCCTATTTTTTTTAAGCCTAATGCCGGTTGCATTAACAGAATCATATGGCATGGTTCTTCCTTCCGTATTTGCGATAGGAACTACGGTGCCAATATTCATATTTATGTTTCTGATATGGTTTTTCGAAGCTGGTGGCATGGTGATGAAGAAAGGAAGACGAGTGGGAAGTACTATCCAAAAAGTTGCAGGTGCCTTTTTAGTTGTTTTAGGGTTATTGGATACTTTAACTTATTGGACTATTTAATAATTGAGTGTAGGTGCTTTTACCAGCACTTTCACCACTGACAAGCTTTTATTCATACTATAAGTATTTTTCATGTGGAAATTCTAAGCAATTATTATAGACTCTATAAACATTGATTTAATAAGAAAATGACGTATGAATTTACATACGTCATTTTGTGTGTCATTTATTAAGAAAGTACCTAAAAATGAAATCCTTTCTTTTTTACTTCCTTACACGAATTCATTCTTTCTTACTGGAACAGGTTGTCCAGAAAACAGGCATACTTCTTTATATTGATGGGAATTATTTTAAGTATTACTTTTCATATTGATGTGGAAAAATATTGAAAAACGTATTGATATTAACAAATAAATTTGCAATAATGTATATATGAACATATACACATATTAAGAAAGGATGATTCTTGATGGGAGCTCATCATAGCCACAGCCATGACCATGGACATCATCATCATGGCAGTAAGAATAAAAAAGCTCTGAAACTTTCGTTCATCATTATTGCCACCTATATGATCGTGGAAGTGATTGGGGGAATACTGACCAACAGTTTGGCCTTATTATCCGATGCAGGACACATGCTAAGTGATGCTGTTGCCTTAGGGTTAAGTTATTTGGCGTTAACATTTGGAGAAAAGCAGGCAACACTTTCGAAAACATTTGGATATAAACGGTTCGAAATCCTTGCTGCTTTCATAAATGGTGTTACATTAATAGGCATTTCCGTTTATATATTCTGGGAGGCCTACAAAAGAATCCAAAGCCCTCCTGAAGTGTTTAGTGGCGGGATGCTAATTATCTCCGTGATAGGATTACTTGTGAATATTATAGCTGCATATATTCTAATGAGTGGGGATAAGGACGAAAACTTGAATGTCAGGAGTGCTTTCCTACATGTATTGGGAGATCTTCTTGGATCGGTGGGGGCTATAACGGCGGCTTTACTCATCATGTTTTTTGGATGGAATTTGGCTGACCCGATTGCAAGCGTAATAGTAGCAGTCCTAATAATAATTAGTGGTTATCGCGTTACAAAAGATTCCTTCCACATTCTGATGGAGGGGGCACCAAGCAATATAAATGTGAAGGAGATTAAAGAGTCGTTGCTCCAGATTAAGGGAGTTAGAGATGTGCACGACCTGCACGTTTGGTCCATCACATCCGAATTCCCTGCATTAAGTTGTCACATCGTTATCGATAGGGACGTGAATCAGCAGGATATCTTAAAAACAGCACAAACACTTTTACACCGTAATTATCATCTTGAGCACACTACCATTCAAATTGACTTGAATGAAGAGAATTGTGAAGGGGATCTTTGCAACTGATTTATAAAAAATAAACGCTCGTATTGGGAGCGTTTATTTTTTATGGAGTTACACACCCCAAATTAACTATGTTTGGTATGTTGTATGGTCTGCTGCAATATGTCAATGACATGTTGATCATCATGCGAGTAATAAATAGTTGTTCCTTCTCTGCGGAATTTCACCAATCGCAGACTCTTCAGTAAGCGGAGTTGGTGTGATACTGTGGACTGCAAGAGGCCTAAGTTCTCTGCGATATCGTTAACCGAAAACTCTCCATTAAAAAGCAGGTGAAGGATTCTCAGCCTTGTAGGGTCCGATAGTGCCTTGAATGTCTGAGAAACCACGTTCAATGTTTCTGAATCTAATTCGATGTTGCTCTTATTCATAACATAAACTCCTTCAAGTTAATACCTTTATTATATATGATTGTACTGGGAAATACATAGAATCGGAAATTATTGTTATGTAATGAAAGATGAGAATAAATTGAAGGATTAGTTATTTTCTAATATTTTTTGATGAATAAAACGGGCATCACTTCCAACACCAAGTAACAAAGCGGAACCGCGGTGGGACTGCCAAGGCATTCCTAGGAAGAATAGTCCCTTAACACTTGTAATTCCCCTTTCATGTAACGGCTTCTCTTTTTCTTGGATAATGTTAGGCATATCAATCCAGGAAAAATCCGGGGTATATCCTGTAGCCCATATAATATTATCTGGATTAAGGGTAGTTTGATCAGCAAAGAGAATGGTTTGGTTAGTTGCCTCCACGCTTCTTTTCTTGATAGTGATTTTCCCTTCTGCAACTGCATCAGTTAACTCTGTACCAAAAATGACATCGCCTCTTTTTCGAAAGGCTTTTCCAAATAGAGTATTTTTATCTGCTCGAAGAATTTTGGTTCGATCTAGCCACCAGAAGATGCTTTTATTCGCAATGGTTAAGGGTAAGTGAGTTAGACTTTTACTTACAGAAAGGTATGTGTCATAGCCTTGGTTTGCAATTTCTATTGCAATTTGTGCACCTGAATTTCCTCCACCCACTACCAACACAGAACCTGGTGTCAATTGGGATGGGTTACGATATTCAGAGGAATGCATCTGGTTTATGGTAGTGGATAGTGTTTCAGCAATGGAAGGAATACTAGGAGTATGGAAAGGCCCAGTGCATACTATAACGTTTCTTGCCCTAAGTGTAGAAGCATTTGTCTCCACAACAAAAAAATCCATTTCTTTCGTTAGTTTTTTCACTTGAGTGTTTAACTGGATTGGAAGCTGGTAGTGGGCAGCATAACTCTCTAAATACATGGCAATTTCCTCTTTTGTAGGAAATTGGCTGGGACATCCTTCTACTCCCATGCCGGGTAAAGAGCTGTACGACTTTGGGGTAAATAGCACGAGGGAATCGTATCTTTTTCTCCAGGATTCCCCGATTCGAGAATGTTCATCCAGGAGTAAAAAGGATAGCGAAGTCTTCTTTAAATAGTACCCCATGGATAAGCCTGCTTGGCCAGCTCCAATTACTAAAGCATCATAAATCATAATAAAGACCACCTTTATATATGCATATATACTCATATTTTAATATTTATAAAGACTGCGAGCAATGAATTTTTGAATATATTTCGCTATTCAAGAAATTTCTATGAACAAAGTTTAGGTAATCTTTCTTTCTTCTTCGGAGCATGATACGATTCCGTTGTTGTTACTTATTTTACAGTAAAGGATGAAACAGATTGCGAAACAAATATACTTTTTTAGGAATGCTTAGCGTCCTTTTATTAATTCTTTCTTCTTGTGGTTTTGGTAGTGAAAAGATTCCGGATCAGACAAATTGGAAACTAGAGAAGTTCTCCGCTGTCAATCAGGACGAAAAAGAGTACAGTTTAGAAGACATAAAAGGGAATGTTACTATTGCATCTTTTATTTTTACAAGCTGCACGACAGTTTGTTCCGATGACAGCAAATATGTCTAAACTGCAAAAGAAAACAGAAGAAGAGGGCTTGGATGTTCAATATCTCTCGTTTTCAGTAGATCCTGAGGTTGATACTCCAGAAGTGCTGAAAGAGTTTGGCAGCCGTTTTGATATCAATTATGCGAATTGGAATTTTGTTACGGGCTATACACAACAAGAAATAGAAGCGTTTGGACAGAAGAATTTTAAAACAATTGTAGCCAAGCCAAACGGGGGAGGAGAAGTTGTACATGGTACGAGCTTCTATCTTATTAACCAGGATGGAATAATTATCAAGAGTTATGACGGTTTAGATGTGCCTTTCGAGGAAGTCATCGAGCATGTAAAGATTGTGAATGAGAAATAGTTAATTTAAGAAAGACACTTGCGAGGATGCTGCAAGTGTCTTTCTTAGTCTTCCTTTATTTTTGTTTCCTTTGTTTCATACTCAATAAAGTGAGTAAAAGAATAATTAATGAAAAGGCAGTTAATGCAAGGAATGGTATCGTAACGAATCCAAACCAATTAATATATTGTGCATTACAGGGAACGCCATTGACACACGGTTTAATCTCCGCAAATCCAGGAACCTTTTGAATTAAATAGTGATACAGCGAAATGCACCAACCTATTACGGCCATCGGCAGAGCAAATTTCTTGCCGGAGCTATCATTCTGGAAGGTTGAAATCCCAAGGATAAGGGCCATTGGATACATCAGAATCCGCTGGTACCAGCATAATTCACATGGTATAAATCCTCGTATTTCACTGAAATACAGGCTTCCTAGCGTAGCGACAGTGGCAACTACCCAAGCCAAATATAGATAGATCTGGCCAGATGCCTCTTTTACCTTTTTCATTATTCATCACCTTCAAGCTCAGACTCAATTAACGATTGGATTTTATCATAGTCAAATGGGTCAGCCAAAACTTTATCATTCACCATGATGGTTGGAGTCTGACTGATTTTAAACTCTTCGGTAAGATCATTATCATGAGTTACAGCATCAATAATTTCCTGGCTTTTCAGATCAGTTTTAAATTGTTCCATATCAATGCCAGGTAGTTCACTAGCCACTTCCATCACCTTATCTGTTGTAATCCATAATCCGTCGTGATTTGCTGAAGGCTGTGCATCGAAAAGCTTTTTATGAAACTCCCAATATTCATCCGGGTTCTGTTTTCTAATTGCTTCAGCAGCAGCAGCTCCTAATGCGGACTCTTCGCCATGAAAAAGAACATTAATATAAGCGAATTTAACTTTTCCGGAATCTACATAATCCTTGATAAGTTGAGGGTAAATATTTTTCCCCCATGCTTTGCAGGCAGGACATTTAAAGTCCCCGAACTCTACAATCGTTACTGGTGCATCCTCTTGGCCAATAACGGGTTGCCCTTCAATGGATGGGGTGTTTTCCAAGGATTTTTCTTCATTGTCATTATCTTGGTTTGTTATGATTACAAGAGCCGCAATAACCCCAATGATAAGTAGCGTTACGATAACCATTAACTTGAATGGTGATTTATTATTTTTGGACATGTTATTCACTCCTTTTCCTACTGAATACTAACTAAAATGGTAAGATAACTGGAAATAATTAAGAAAACTCCTAGTATAAACGTCAGTAATGGACCAGCTTTTTTTATGAATGAGTATATCATCAAGACGAAAAAAGTCGTCGCACAAATTAACAACAATACACTTGTTAAGGACATTTCTAAACCTAGTATCATGTTCTCCGTGTACTTACCTTGATAAAAATAAGTAAACAATGTTGAAACTGTATCCTTTGTAATATCTGTTTCGTGGGGTGGAGATTGTTGTCCTAATGCGGCAGTTGCAGCAAAAATAAAGCCGATGATGATTCCTTCCGCTTTTGTCCATGGTCTTGGATCAAAAGCTGATTGTTTTCTTAAGGTATTTTTTATAAAAATGCCATTAATAAAAGCGTAAGCTAACAATGGTAAGACCAAGATGTGCTTTAAAAGTAGGGTTTGTCCATATGTCAGCATCCAGGAGTTCGTATAGAACTCGTAATCTATTACAAAGTTCATTAGATAAAGCCCAGAGAGAATCGTCACACTTAAACAAAGGATAGATAATGGTGTGTACCATTTTAAGAATGAAAGCCAGTTAGCATAATTAGTGGACTTCCAGCCTACAACAAACAATATGCCTACCCAAACCGTTACAGCTGTAAAATGGGTGGAGTGGGTGAGAAAACCAGTTATGGGGTCATAGGAACTGGCATGACTTGCATAACCCAGAGCAAGTATCAATACAAGGGTAAAAGCAATTCCTATAAAAGCAAAAAGTGCACGCTTTCGAATATCGAACCACACAATAAAGATAAAGAGAAAGGTAGCTATAAAATAAGTGATGACCCAGGCTTTCCCTACTTCAAAAGTAAATAGAACACTCTGTAAGGTGTTCCATATTCCAATATCTTTATAGAGATAGAGAACCAGAATTGCCAATGGGGTAAAAGATAGAATCGCAATCCCACCAGTAGCAAGTAGCATGACGTTCCTTGGAACGTAAATAGATGGACGGTATCGTTCAGGCACCGCATAAAGAATGAAACTTCCCATTAGGATCGAGAAGCACAAATAAAGAATGGTTTCACTTATTACTCCTAAGAAGAACATTGATTATTTTTTCCTCCTCAAGAACCACCAGAGGCTAACAAGTATCGTAATCGAGAATATACCCACGATAGATGGGATGATATAGGAAGGCAAAGTATTATGCTCAATCCCTTCAATATTGCGATCCACTTCTTCAGAATGATTATCTTCCTGTTGGTCAGTTACTGTTTTGTCACTACTTACAGAAAAAGTAACCTCTCCTTCAATCGGATGTCCGTCAGCTCCAATTATTTTCCAAAGTACTTGATAGTCGCCAGCTTCCAATGGCTGACTCAGTATCCCCTTCATTTGCTGCCCGCTAATTTCCACTTCTACAGGAACTTCTGTTTCTTTTGGATCGAGGACTGTCAATGTGCTATTCGCTTCTACTTTTGTTTCAAAATTAAGGATGACCTCTTCCAACTCATCACTTACTGTGTCTCCTTGAACAGGATCGGAACTTTCCAGACCTGTATGAGCTGAAACTTGATTAAAGGAAAAAATCGATAAGATGATCGTCAGGATAATTGCTTTGTTCATAAGGGTGCCTCCAATATTATTCTTTATCGGATTCATTCTAACAAAGTAAGAACATTTATTCAAAAGGGTATTTGAATAAAGTTTTGACAATATTAAAAACATGGCATAACATAATCATAGAACTAATAATCAAATGAACGTTTGAATAGGAGTGAGGAAACACATGTTAGAAAAATTGATTCAAACTGCTGAAAAGGACACTTGTGAAACTTTTTGCTTTGATGAACCAAAGGTTAATACCCTAAAAAATAGAGTAGAAGAAGTAAACGGAGTGGAGTTGATTTTTAAAGCACTCTCCGATTCCACCAGAATAAAGATTGCTTATGCTTTAACTTTGGAGAAAGAATTGTGTGTTTGTGATGTGGCGAATATCATTGGATCTTCCACTGCCACTGCGTCCCATCATCTGAGATTGTTAAGGAGTATGAACCTGGCGAAGTATCGTAAAGAAGGAAAATTAGTGTTTTATTCATTGGCTGATGATCATATTCACCAATTAGTATCTATTGCATTAATACATTCCAAAGAAGAAGTGGTCAAGGAATAGAGAGTATTCCATACTTAGATATGGATAACAACAGGAATACTAGACGAAGGGTGAGAATTATGTCAACAGATCAACCAAAATCAGATAGTTGTTGTTCCAAGAATGAAAGTATGCAAGATTCCTCCTCCATTCCTCTTTTGCAGGGGAATTTGGAAAAGGACTCATGCTGCAGTAATACAACACATCACAATGATAATGTCCATCCTGCCTCATGCTGTAAGGAGGAAAAAGGAATGGATGATGATAAAAAGGCTTCAGCTTGTTGTAGCGGAAATTCAGACAATTACCCGGTCGAACATCTTTCAGCTACACCAAATGTAGTCGAGAAACTGCAGTATGAAGTTAAAGGGATGGACTGTCCCTCTTGTGCAGCCACAATCGAGAAAAGTATTTCCAAAATAGAAGGCGTGAACAAGGTAAATGTCAACTACAGTGCAGGTAAGATGCAGGTGGAAACCGGAGTCCCTTCTCTAAACGGGAAAATTGAAAAACAAGTAAAAAACCTGGGATTTCATGTTGTATCGCATCAAGCATCCAAACAAGTTCATACCTTTCAAGTAGAAGGAATGGATTGCGGTGCTTGTGCAGCAACCATCGAAAAACACCTTAGCTTGAATCCAGCGATTAAGGACGTTCGAGTGAATTTTTCAACTGGGAAAATGCATGTTGTACATGAGACAAATAATCAAGAGATTATGAAAGAGGTAAAAAGGGCTGGATTTGTTGCCTCGCCTATTTCCAAAGGTGGTTCCACTCCAAATAGAACGAGAAAAGAATTTCCTTTGACAGCTATTTCAGGTGGATTCTTAGGAATTGGTTTTATTGGTTCCTATGCAGGATTCTATCCCCTTCTTGTCACTCTTTTTTATGCAGCAACAATTGTTGTAGGTGGATTCAAACCAATCAGAAGTGCATATTATGCGATCAAAAGTCGGTCCCTGGATATGAATGTTCTCATGTCAGCAGCGGCAATCGGAGCTGCTCTTATTGGAGAATGGTTTGAAGGTGCTACCGTAGTGTGGCTATTTGCATTAGGAAATACTCTTCAAAATAAGTCCATTGAGCGTACTAGAGAATCCATTCGTAGTTTAATGGATTTGGCACCATCAGAAGCAGTAGTGAAAAAAGGAAACCAATTATTAAAAGTCCCTGTTGATGACGTTTCAGTAGGAGACATTATTATCGTTAAGCCTGGCGAGAAAATCCCCTTGGATGGGGATGTTGTTTCCGGCATTTCCACTGTAAATCAGGCTCCGATTACTGGCGAGTCCATTCCGGTTGATAAAGAAGTTGGAGACTCCGTTTTTGCTGGAACGGTAAACGAAAGTGGATCATTGGAAGTCCGAATAACTAAGCTTGTGGAAGATACAGCAATCGCTAAAATCATTCATCTTGTGGAAGAAGCACAGGAAAAGAAAGCCCCTACCCAAGCTTTTGTAGACCGGTTTGCAAGCATCTATACCCCGATAGTTTTTGCAATAGCATTACTAATCATAATAGGACCACCTTTACTTGGAATCGGAACATGGTCTGAATGGGCCTATAAAGGATTAGCATTGCTTGTTGTTGCATGTCCTTGTGCTCTCGTGATTTCTACACCGGTTGCGATTGTTTCTGCTATTGGAAATGCTGCTAAAAATGGTGTTTTAATTAAAGGAGGTACCTTCCTTGAAAAAGCTGGAGCCATTAATGCTATAGCCTTTGATAAAACAGGTACGTTAACGGAAGGAAAACCAAAAGTTTCTCAGGTCGTTCCTTTAAACAGTACAGAGGAAAATCTGCTTGCAATTGGACGTACAATTGAAGAGCATTCCAACCACCCTATTGCGAAAGCCATCACCACTTACGCTGCAGAGAAAGGAATTCAAGTACTAAATGGGGAAACTTTCAAAACACTCGTAGGCAAAGGTGCTCAAGCTACCATTAATGGTCAAGAGTATTTTGTGGGGAATCCAAAATTGTACGAAGAATTTAATTTATCCCTTTCCGAACTAGAAAAACAAATCAAGCAATTACAGCATGAAGGAAACACGCTGATTCTTATTGGTACACGTACCGAAGTGCTCGGTATTATCGCGGTTTCAGATGCAATCAGAACCATCACTGTTCAAGCTATCGATAAGCTAAAACAAGTTGGAATTGATGAAATGGTGATGCTAACAGGGGATAATGAAGGAACCGCAAAGAAAATCGCATCCCAAACAGGGGTGAATCGCTATTTTGCAGAATTGATGCCTGAAGATAAAGTGGAAGCTGTGAAGAAACTTCAGCTTGAAGGGAAACGAGTAGCCATGGTGGGAGATGGAATCAATGATGCTCCCGCCCTAGCAACTGCTGATTTGGGAATTGCAATGGGTGGAGCAGGTACGGATACTGCCATGGAAACTGCAGATATTGTGTTAATGGCCGATAACCTTGAGAAACTTCCTCATACCATACGACTGAGTAGAAAAGCGTTAACCATCATCAAACAAAATGTGTGGTTTTCTCTTCTTACAAAGCTTGCAGCATTATTACTGATTTTCACAGGTGATCTTACATTATGGATGGCCGTTTTAAGTGATACAGGAGCAGCTTTGATTGTAATAATAAATAGTATGAGGTTGTTAAGACAAAAATAAGAGGGGGTAGGCGATCTCCCCCTTCCTCGAGCTGTCAGAAATTCTCGACAGCCTGAGGTTTGAAATGAAAAAAAACAAGCGTTTTTGATCGATTGTGCTGTTTTTTGTGTTGAAAACTTACACCTTTTTGTCCTTATCTCCACGGTAATAGAACTGCTTATTCTTTTTAGTTGTCTTTTAATTTGATACTCAACAAAAGGAGCAATAATGGAAGATTATAATTAATGTCTTTAATGTCGTTTAAATTTATCTTGAAATCAAGTCTTCTGTTAAAGGGAGCTTATCTGGAACAAGGTAAGCTTCTTTTTTATGTGAAAATATATATTGAGTAAATGGTCGACATTTGAAATAATTGGTATTAAGCAATAGGGCAGCATTCCTGTAATGAAGAAAAATGAGGTTTGAACAAAAAAATAACCTCTTGGTATGATATGAGTGTCCTGAAGCTGGCCAGCGAAAAGGACAAAACATATTTACCAGGAGGCATTCAATATGAATTATAACCAAAATGAAAAGATTGCTCAAATTACTTCTGAAACACTGATTATAGGTGTAGATATTGCGAAGTTCAAGCATGTAGCTCGTGCTCAAGACTTTAGAGGACTAGAGTTTGGTGCACCTTGTCACTTTGAAAATACGAAACCACATTTTGATCTTTTTTTAAGCTGGATAAAGCAATTGATGGAACAACACGGCATGCGTAAGGTAATTATAGGAATGGAGCCGACAGGGCATTATTGGCTCAACCTTGCTCATTTTCTTAAAGAAGAGGAGATTAAGTTTGTCGTTGTAAATCCTATGCATGTGAAGAAATCTAAAGAATTAGATGATAATTCTCCAACCAAAAATGACGTAAAGGACGCAAGAGTTATTGCACAGCTAGTCAAAGATGGAAGATATGCCGAACCTAATATTCCACAGGGGGTTTATGCAGAACTTCGTGTGGCAAGGAAAATACGTGATCTCCTATTTGTTGACTTACAAGCTGTGCAGGGACAGATTCATAATTGGTTAGATCGATATTTCCCAGAATTACTTACAGTGTTTAAGGATTGGGAAGGAAACGCAGCACTACAATTATTAAAGTTAAATGCATTACCACATGAGTTAGAGATCCTCTCGGAACAAGAGATCCTCATTCATCTCAGAAAAGCTGTAAAGCGTGCGGTTGGACTCAGTAAAATTCAAGAACTTAAACGAGTAGCGAAAGACTCTATCGGTATTCGTGAAGGTTCAAGGATGGCTAAATTAGAGCTTCGCACTTTACTAGACAAGTATGAGTTGATAAATAAGAAGTTCGAAGAACTAGAATCTGATATTGATGGACTCCTTGAACAAATACCAGGTGTTCAACAAATGTTAGCCATTACAGGAATCGGCAAGGACACTGTAGCTGGCTTCTTCTCAGAAGTAGGGAATTTAAGTTACTATTCTCACCCTCGACAAATCATCAAGTTAGCTGGGTTAAGCCTAAAGGAGAATACCTCTGGAAAGCACAAAGGGCAAACGAAGATTACAAAGAGGGGCAGGAAGACACTAAGGGCTCTCCTCTTCCGAGTAGCGATGCCTTTGGTTGCTAAGAACACTGCTTTTAAAGCTTTACATGAGTATTTTACAACACGTAAAAATAATCCTCTAAAGAAAATGCAATCGTTGATAGCCATATGTAATAAGCTGATACGAATTCTTTTTACGATTGGGACAAAACAATGTGAATTTAGTGAAGATAGAATGTTGAAGGATATTCCTCATATGGCACTATTACAGAAAGTAGCTTAGGAATCATATAGTTTGTTTTTTATAAAGTTTTATTAGGAAAATTATTTAGACATTTGAAGCACGGATTAGTCAGTAAAACAACAATACTACGGACTTAGATCCTGTCGGGCAGCATCACTGACATCCACCTCATGGAAAGGTTGGACGAAGGAATTTTGGAGCATAGACTCTGTGAGACATGGGAGGGTTGACCTCCATGAGACATGTGGACATCCACCAGTGCAACCATACTTTTACTTAGCCACCACTTTCTGGATACGAGTGGTTAGGCGGTTAAGGACTTTTTTTCTCTAACGCACCAAAAATAACCATAATTTCAACTTGCATCCATGACTTTGATGTCTAATTAATATAAATCCTAATGAAATCTTAAGAAAAAGCTAGAAATCTAGAGTTATTCCTTTCTTTATAGAGGGAGGATTGTAGAGGACCTAATATATTTTTCTTCAGTAAAAACACCATATTCTGGAATGAAGAAGGAAATAAAAGAGTGTTTCTCGAATTGTAAGTTATGCCAGAAAAGGACATTTTAATGGAATAAATCATATGCTGTAGTTCTCCCCCAAAAGGTCCTATCTTTGGAACATGAGTTTTATCTTCATATTGTATTGAAATACAAAGCCAATTGCGTTGGGAGGATACCATATGGGCGATAAAAATTTAACTGATGAAGAAATAAAAGATATAAAAAGAGACTTTGTATGGACTTCAAGTAAAGAATTTCTTGAGAAATTTAATAAAGAATTGATTCCAAAAGTTTTTGATTTGATTTCTAATAAGGGATCCTCTAGGGATGTTTTTCTAATAGATAAGAAATATGTAGCAAAAGTAGCAAAGAGCTTAATAGGAGCAAGACAAAATAAAACCGAATTTGATGTTTATGCGTATTCAACTTTAAAAGAAAAAGAGTGGTTAACCCCAGTAATTGATATTTCTGTTGATCATTCAGTGCTGATTGTTGTGAAGGTGGAGCCTTTTCCAGAAAATGAAAATATACCTGATTTACAATTAATCCAAGATATAGTTCTTCGTAATGAACTCCATGAACCTGATTTGGAAAAGAAAGAAAATTGGGGAGTTTACGGGTCAAGAAAAAGAAAAGTTCTAACTGACTTCGGTTGCACTAAAGATATGTTTAACAATGAATATGGCATCTGGATCAGAGAATTGGAAGAAAAGAAGATTCCTGCTGTTATTGAATTAATTTCCAGAAATCTTGATGAAGTTGTGTCAAATCATCATTCTTATAATATTATCGAGAAATTCAAGAGAAATATTTCAATTGAAAGCTTTCAGGAACAATTGAAGTGGAAAAAAATTTATTTAGTAGAAAGCCCAACATCCATTATCGCAACTGGAGCGATCGAGAACATTGGTACAAAAAAATCACCGAAATACTGTATTTCAAATTTTTTTGTATGTCCAGATTTACATCGCCATGGTTTCGGAAATTATCTCTTACATTTTTTGCTTTCAGAATTAAAAAGTCGGAAAGATGTCATTTACGTTTATGTTTCGAGCAGTAGAAATGCAGTTGAATTCTATAGAAAGAATGGATTTGTACAAAGTGAAATTCAAGACGATGATGAATATGAAATAGTATGGATGAAATTGAGGTTTATGTAAAATCTGGAATATTCGTGCAGCAGGGATGTTCCAGGACGAACTTCCTTTAGGGGGCTTATCTGAAATAAGGAAAAGCGTCATTCTTTAAGAAAAGGGTCAGAAAAGCTAACCAAAAAGAAAGTGTGGTGGTGATTCAATGCAAAAATGTAAGAACTGTAACACGCCATTTAGTTGGAGTAGTATATATAAATCCTTTTGGTTGGGGTATAAACCAATTGGATGTGAAAACTGTAATACTGAACATAGAATAACAGTTCTTGGAAGGTTAAAATTTGTATCTTTGACTATCATACCGATGTTGGTATTTGGACATTTCTTTTCACCCTTTGATAATGCTTTTTCAACAATAGGTGTAGGAATTGCTATTTTAATAATCGGTTCTCTTTTTACACCATATTTTGTTAAATACAAAAAAGTTGCTCAGTAATCATACTTCAACTAAACCAGCTAATAGAAGCTACTCAGTTATTCCATTAAATAGGAGCATTTCTTGAATAACCGTGCAAAATGGATGTTTCAGAACGACCTTCAACAAAGGCAAATGTTTCTAATAAAGAATGCGTCTCTTTTCATTTAAGGTCCATATTTGAAGGATTTTTTTTCCGAATTTTTGTTTAACGAAAGGAGGCATTAGTTTGTTCTTATATCATATGGTCATTCAAAATGATAGTGATATAAATATAGATCCGCAAAAGGTTTTAGCGGAAGGATTAAATCATAGAACAGCAACAAGATGGTATACAAACAGCGGTAATTTATTTCCAGAACTAACCGAGAGTTTTAGACCAACAAATTCACCAAAATGGTTGGACTTTAAAGTTGCTTTTGGTACAGATCTGGAACCGTATGAAAAACCTCACTTCCGATTTCCTATGTTTAGTGACAAAATTTTAGTTTTTAACCGAGATATATCAAGTGATTTATTTGCTTATATTGAAGATAAATATGATGGTGGTAGAGGTTACTTTGTTGAAGGATTAGCTTCAAAGGAAGATTTAATGAAACAGTATTGGGAAAGTATGAATACTCTCGTAGAGTATTTGAAAAACAAGCCTTTTAATAATCCTGAAATTTATATTTTTGAACCAGTTCCAGCAAAGTTAATTGAGTATATAGAGTAAATTCCTTTTAAACAAACGGGAGCTTTTGTTACATAATTTAAATTAACCTCGGAAAACTAAATAAGAGGTGATATTGTGAAGAAATTATGTATATATATAACAGTTCTTTCCTTCTGTTTTTTGCTTTCATCAAGATCTGTTATGGCTGGTACTTACCCGCCACAGAAAGTAGTAGATAAATTTATGCAACAGTTCTTAAATGAAAAATCAATAAACAGTGATGTGTTTGATGGAGTTTACATACCCGAAATAAACATAGACTCTCCCATTGGTGAATATAACATTGTACCAACACCACAAAGAAAAGACACAATGCTGGTTGTGGCATTCTATAAGGATGAGATAAGGGATGACAGAGTTGCATTTATTTGGGAGTTGGTTGTAAAAAATGATAAGGTCTCTCACATTGAAACAATTCATAATGGAACAATTCCTTTGTTAGAAGAAGCAAAATTAGTTAAAGAATATGAGCTCAAATTCAAAAAAAATGTTATAGTACCAACCAGCTTGCCATTTGAAATAACAGATTTTGATGGTTATATATATAAGGACTCTTTAGAATTAATATATCGAAGTGAGCCTATAACTGGGATGCTCAAAGTTACAGTTTCTCCTATTGAACGACCACTAGAAGAGTACGAAGACAATCAAAGTCAGATACACGCTTTAAAAGATGGAACTAAAGTTATATTTTTAACGATTAATCCAGCAGCTGAGGTAATTATTTTTCAAAAAAAAGGGCTTCAATACAATATTGGGGTTGGAAATAAGAAGTACCTAAAAAAAGAGTTTGACATTAATGACCTCCTACAAATCGCCGAATCAATGAATTGAAATGGAAAGCTATTTTGCTTCTCATTTTTTGTATAACTTTTAAATTCTCAATATGGATTGTGAACTATTTTACTAGTAACGGGGGCGTGTCCTGAATAAAGAAAACGTTTTATTTTATTGAAAAATATCAACTGGACATAGTTTTGACACCATATAATAGGAGGTGTCCCAATTGAAAAAAAGTGTTATTGGTATTTTTATTATGGTATGTATAGCAGTTGGTGGGATTTTACTTCTTACAAATAATTCCGATGGTCAAGTTACTTTTGCTGAAAATCAGTTAGTTGTTGACCCTCAGACAGCTAACAAAGAGTTATCTATTTTAACAATGAGTGTTATGGAAGGCTTAAAAGATTATGAGGTAGTTGGAGATATTCAATCTGAATACCAAAAATCAATTACTATTCAAACTTCAATAAATAGTACTGACGAAAATGCTAAGAATTTAACAAAAGAGATAGAGGATAGAGTTAATGAAATAATGAAATCTGAAGAACTTAATTGGTTATCTATAATTGAGTCGTATGAGATTTATGTAAGAGATAAAGATGGTGAAAATCTAAATTAAGTTAGAATAATCAGCATTTCTTTAATAATGAAATGCTTTTTTTTGTTAAACTAAACCAGCTAATAGAAGCTCCTCAGTTATTCCATTAAATGGAGCGATTGCAGCATAGTGGATCGCTCCTTACTTAAGAATCGGGCAGGATAGTTTAATAAGAAGTGAATGGTAGGAAATACTAATACCTGAAATTTCTAATAGAAATGAGGTAGTAATTTGGTATTTCTGATTCGTTTATTAATTGTACTAATCCTTTTAAATTGTTACCCAATGATAATTATGGCTAAAGAAATTAAGTATAATCACAACAGTAAAACTATTTCAGAAATAAAGAAAGAAGTTGACTTTACCGTTTTAACTCCAAAAAGGATTCCTGATGATTGGACAATAGATACCAAAACATCCCCTTGGATAATGCTACATTATATGGATAGCAAGGACACAAAGTTGATGGTCGCTATTCATTTGAGAAGAGGTTTTCCGTTATCAGATGATGATTTTCCCCATTCTCAGCACGTCGATATTAAAGGGAACAAAGGTTTTTTTAAGGAATGGATAGATAGCGGTGAAGTTGATAAAAAGGGAGCCATTATAACTGGTGGCTTACTTAATTGGGTACAAAATGGTACTTATGTAGAAATGAGAAGTTCAAGATTAACGAAAGAAAGAATGTTAGAAATTGCAAGGTCAATGAATTAACGTTCCTCAACTATCTGGAGCAAATCTGGAAGATGCAGCCACTAGTCTAAGCAGGATTAGTGGCTTTGTTTGTTGAATTAAAGGGGAGTTAAATTGATTATAGATGACTATGTTGAAGTAGGTGTACTAGATGATAAATCCATTTACCCTAACATCCGGTGCAGTCATAAGAGATAATAAGAATAGAATACTTTTAAAAAAGGATCCTTCAAGAGGATGGGAATTACCTGGTGGTATTGTGGAAGCTAATGAAACTATTGAAGAGGCAGTAATTAGAGAAGTAAAGGAAGAAACTGGATTAGATATTGAAGTCCTTAGATTTTGTGGAGTATCCCAAGAATCAAGAAAAAATATATGTAACTTTTGGTGGTTGGGTAAACCATTAAACGGCAATCTTATGACAAGTGATGAAAGTTTGGATGTTGGATTTTCCAGTCTTGAAGAAGCATTAAGGTTAATTACTTTTACGGAATATAAACAAGAACTGTTAAAGATAATCGATATAGAAGATCAGCCGTTCTTAATCACTTTTGATTAGTTTTCTGGTTACTGATTTAGTGCTTATAGGAAAGCGGGTTAGATAGAATTTGGAGCTAGTATTTATTAGGCACGGGGAGGGTGAACATACCTTAGATATCCCAAAGAGTTTGCAAATTTGCGACCCTGCACTTACTGCTGAAGGGGTGAGTCAATCTAAGTTGCTTAGAGAACAATTTCCTCTTTCAGAAGAGGATATCTTAGTTATCAGTCCTTTGAGGAGGGCTTTACAAACAGCTGACTATTGGAGTTCAAATGTTAATTGTAAAAAGATTGTAAGTCCACTGGTTTCTCCTAGAATATTCCCTCAAGTTCCTTCTGGAAAAACATTGCCTTGTGATGAGATATTATGTAAGAAAAAGATAGAAGAAGAGTTTCCAGGCTTTGATTTACAGAATGAGTTTCCAGAGGAATTGTGGATTAATGGCATTAACACTCTACCTGAACGGCAATTCAACTTACAAGCTAAGAAATTTCTTAATTGGTGCAAACGGCAAGAAAACCAAAAAATATATGTGGTTTCTCACGATGGTACAATCAAATCTATAGGGAACTTATCACTGGTACTAGACTAACAAGAGAGGATTTTCCTAGAGAAACTGGTTGGTTTAATATTCAATGTTAATTTAACCCCTCGCTTAGATTAAGAGAGCTTATCTGCATAAAGCTAAGCTTCATTTTTATGAAAAATATAATTAGTAAAACTCCGACATTTGAAATAGGTATTAAGCAATAGGGCAGCATTCCTGTAATGAAGAAAAATGAGGTTTGAACAAAAAAATAACCTCTTGGTATGATATGAGTGTCCTGAAGCTGGCCAGCGAAAAGGACAAAACATATTTACCAGGAGGCATTCAATATGAATTATAACCAAAATGAAAAGATTGCTCAAATTACTTCTGAAACACTGATTATAGGTGTAGATATTGCGAAGTTCAAGCATGTAGCTCGTGCTCAAGACTTTAGAGGACTAGAGTTTGGTGCACCTTGTCACTTTGAAAATACGAAACCACATTTTGATCTTTTTTTAAGCTGGATAAAGCAATTGATGGAACAACACGGCATGCGTAAGGTAATTATAGGAATGGAGCCGACAGGGCATTATTGGCTCAACCTTGCTCATTTTCTTAAAGAAGAGGAGATTAAGTTTGTCGTTGTAAATCCTATGCATGTGAAGAAATCTAAAGAATTAGATGATAATTCTCCAACCAAAAATGACGTAAAGGACGCAAGAGTTATTGCACAGCTAGTCAAAGATGGAAGATATGCCGAACCTAATATTCCACAGGGGGTTTATGCAGAACTTCGTGTGGCAAGGAAAATACGTGATCTCCTATTTGTTGACTTACAAGCTGTGCAGGGACAGATTCATAATTGGTTAGATCGATATTTCCCAGAATTTCTTACAGTGTTTAAGGATTGGGAAGGAAAAGCAGCACTACAATTATTAAAGTTAAATGCATTACCACATGAGTTAGAGATCCTCTCGGAACAAGAGATCCTCATTCATCTCAGAAAAGCTGTAAAGCGTGCGGTTGGACTCAGTAAAATTCAAGAACTTAAACGAGTAGCGAAAGACTCTATCGGTATTCGTGAAGGTTCAAGGATGGCTAAATTAGAGCTTCGCACTTTACTAGACAAGTATGAGTTGATAAATAAGAAGTTCGAAGAACTAGAATCTGATATTGATGGACTCCTTGAACAAATACCAGGTGTTCAACAAATGTTAGCCATTACAGGAATCGGCAAGGACACTGTAGCTGGCTTCTTCTCAGAAGTAGGGAATTTAAGTTACTATTCTCACCCTCGACAAATCATCAAGTTAGCTGGGTTAAGCCTAAAGGAGAATACCTCTGGAAAGCACAAAGGGCAAACGAAGATTACAAAGAGGGGCAGGAAGACACTAAGGGCTCTCCTCTTCCGAGTAGCGATGCCTTTGGTTGCTAAGAACACTGCTTTTAAAGCTTTACATGAGTATTTTACAACACGTAAAAATAATCCTCTAAAGAAAATGCAATCGTTGATAGCCATATGTAATAAGCTGATACGAATTCTTTTTACGATTGGGACAAAACAATGTGAATTTAGTGAAGATAGAATGTTGAAGGATATTCCTCATATGGCACTATTACAGAAAGTAGCTTAGGAATCATATAGTTTGTTTTTTATAAAGTTTTATTAGGAAAATTATTTAGACATTTGAAGCACGGATTAGTCAGTAAAACAACAATACTACGGACTTAGATCCTGTCGGGCAGCATCACTGACATCCACCTCATGGAAAGGTTGGACGAAGGAATTTTGGAGCATAGACTCTGTGAGACATGGGAGGGTTGACCTCCATGAGACATGTGGACATCCACCAGTGCAACCATACTTTTACTTAGCCACCACTTTCTGGATACGAGTGGTTAGGCGGTTAAGGACTTTTTTTCTCTAACGCACCAAAAATAACCATAATTTCAACTTGCATCCATGACTTTGATGTCTAATTAATATAAATCCTAATGAAATCTTAAGAAAAAGCTAGAAATCTAGAGTTATTCCTTTCTTTATAGAGGGAGGATTGTTGAACAACACGTTTAAAGAAAATTGGTAAAGCAAAGGGATTGCGAATATTTTCACTTAAACTAACGAAGCAGATCAAGGAAGGAAATAAAAGGGTGTTTCTCGAATAGTAAGTTATGCCAGAAAAGGCTGGGTTCCTGTAGAAGCTGCTTTATTAGGTACTACCTTTTACTTTAATCGTCTTTACTAAAAAACAATTGGAGGACAGGATGAGGAAACCTAATTTTTCTCTTTTTATAATTATATTTTCAGGATTTATCATATCTGGTTGTACAAGTACAAAAGAAACCGAACAACAAAAAGTGAATGATAGCGTATCAAATGCAATTGAAACTTGGGAAGAAAGTCCAACACTTGTTAAAGAAATTACAGTGACAGACGACGGACAAACTGATGTATTTATTTTCCGTATAGGTAATAATGGCAAACTGGGATTTGGTGAATATGGACCCTTTATTTCTGGTGAACAACAAAAGTATATGTGGCACTTTTGGGGTGATAAAGAGACACTAATAAAACCGTTTAAAGTTATAGGTGTAAATGAAGAAAAAAACGAAGAAATTACTGTATTTCAATTAACCCAAAGTAACAGTCTTGCTCCTAATTCTGGGGCAGATCACCACTTGCCTTCAACAATGATGTTGCCCAGCAAAGGAATGTGGAAGTTAATGGCCTATTTTGGTGATGATTTGTATGGGGTGGTAATTGTAGACGTTAAATAGCTTTATTATGTCTAGAAATCGTCTGAAAATAAAATCAAACGGGTAGTAAATCCTAAAGATATAATTAGTATTGCGTAAGTATTTAAAACGTCACATTTATGATCTTTGATCTAAAATGTTAATTTAGAGGTTATTCCATTATAGGGAGCATTTGTTGAATTAATTATAATGCTTTAGGAATTCATTATTTTTTATAAGGAGTCCGATATGGCGTTAGAGAATAAAAAGCTAAAACAAAAGAAAATACAAGGATTATACAGAAAAGTAAAACAACAAAAGACAGAAGATACAAAGACCTCAAAAAAAGAGGCGATTATGGTTGTTGTTATCGTATTTTTGTTTATTGTTCTGAATGCTATTTTCAAAGCTTTTTGAGAAACGTGGAGCCTTGGATGACGATTTACATATTCTGTTATATAGGAGCTTTAACGGAATAAGTAGGTCTGTATCTCTAATAGGAGGAGTTATTATAAACTTTAAAAAAACTATTATTCAGTTATTTTGCATCTCTCTACTTTTGGGCTGTACGTCCAATACAGAAGATAATGATTATTATGTGGAAGGTATCGGAAAAATTATAAAGAGTAAATATTCAGAAGAAAGTGTATTAAAAACTCAATTGAAAGGTAATAGTGACATCATTATATATGAGGCGGATGAGTCCATATACTTCTTTTACTTCTTGGATAATACGTTAAGAAACCACCATAGAATCTATTTAGAGCTTGTTGATAAGGAAGGTATTTGGTGGACTGCTGGAACAGAAATAGAAGGTGATTCCCATGTATGGGGGATTGTGAATAAAAACGAAGAGGTTCCAGTGGGATTAACCAATAATGACATGAAATTTCTTCACTTAGATTTCGAGAATTACACAATTTTTTATATTGTTACAGAAGAAAAAATAAACTCTCCAATCGAATTTACCTATTAGTATTAGTAGAATTTCTATCGCACTCGAGATTTCTTTCTATTTAAGTGTATAGTGCTACTCAATAATTGTTTAAATTGAACAAAGAAAAATTATTACTGGCTTATTCCATAAACTGGAGCTTTAACTGAAGAGATCAAAATAAAAAGGTAGTGATAAAATGATTGGAAGGAAAATTTTGTCGGCGTTAACTACTTGTTTATTAATGATTATTCTTTATTCAGCTTATGACGGTTTTGGGATAGGAATCTTTTTTGGAATGTATTTACTTCCAATTATTTTTATCTATGGGATACCTTCCTCTATTTTGTCTGACTTCGTTATTAAAAGGATAATGGGAAAAATACGAATGGTTGCCGCCTTCTTTATTCACATTTTCTTAGCTATATTATTCGTACTAATGCCGCTATTACTTTCGGGGTACAAAAGAGGAATGTGGATGTCTGATGTAACTGGTTTGTTGGATGTTTTTCTCTTTATCAGTGCAATTATATCTGCTTTTTTGTTTTGGGTTATCGACGAATTGATTAAAAACGAAACCTGTAAATTAAAACGAAGAAAATTCCTGAATTGGATTGGGGATATAAAAATATAAAATTTTAAAACGAATATCCTTTACTTGTAATTCCACTATCTGGATCAATTCTGTAACAAGGGGCAAAAGTTGTACATTTTAACTTAACATATATATATATATCGTAATTTTTATAGTTGAAAATAATTTTAGATCTTAATATAAAAAACAACTTCAATAAGGAATTTGGAAAGTGTATGAAGTATGGGTAAATATTTTTTCCGGAAGTTTTTGAATAAAATGTGGAACATTAGATGATTTTTCATATTACTCCGGGAAAGTATGAAAAAAAGGTTAAATCATTGAGATTTCAATGGTCCGTTCCGGGAAATTATGAAAGTTTGTAGTTGTATAGTACTATTTTTATATGTTAAAATATGACTTACTATAATTCAAATTCCTAATTTTTGTAATTTTTTATTAAAAATGTAATTAAAGGAAATTTAAATATTTTCACGAATTATTATTTAACTGCCTAAATCAATAAACCTAAGTAAATTCTAAATGTGTTCTTAATTATTGAATCCAATAGTTTTTTGCATCTGAATTACATATAATCTAAATATACTATTAAAGATTATTATTGTTAGGGGTTTGAATATAAATGTTAAAAATTTCGAATGCAAAAAAAGGAAGATTTATTATGATCAATGTCAAAAGAGAATATTCAATTAGAAAAAGAACTTTCCTTCTTCAAGAAGAGGACACTCTAGTTGAACTAATTTCATTAATTAAATCATCCTATTTCGAAACGGATGATATACAAAGTGAAAGGATTGAAACACTTCTAACAAGCTCAAATCAAATTGAATTAAACTCATTATCTGCTCTTCAAAGAAAGAGATACGAAGCAGAAATTGGCAAAATCAAAGAAATTAATTTGTCTAAAGGGCAAGCCAATTTTATATTAAATCATTATAATGAAACAAATTTATTTAAGTTAAACTTAGAGAAAGAAATTCCTTCAAGTCTCATATAGATAATCTTCAAAGCCAGCTCCCAGATGCTGGCTTTTTTTTGCGAATTTATTTATTTCTTCAAATCTTTCATTGCTTAGTATATAATTTGGTTATTAGCATTATTTTCCCTTTTTAGAGCGACTTATTTAAGTCAGCGGTGAATATTAAATATTAATAGCCCCTGGGCTAAGGTTAGCGATTATTCGTTTATTTATCAAACCTTAGTGCCAGGGGCTTTTTGCGTTCTAAAAAAGTGTGCTAATAAAAAACTTTTTAGAAGAGGTGTTTTTATGAAGTTATTTTATTGCAACATTATAGGCTGCAATGAAGAGAATGAGGATTGTATTCAGAAGGCGAATGTGGTGAAAGGAAATGTTTAAAATTACAGTTTTTTCTCCAATTCCGCCAGTAGAAATTGGTCCATTATTAAAAGGGTTTCGTTTTACGGAAGTGAAAAATGAATTTGTATGGAAGGTCGATGGTTACGTTTTTCGTATAGTTCCGTTTGGTACTCAAGGAAGAGCTCAAACAGCTTATGGATATCGAGTTTTTTTCAATGGTTCAATTGATGGAGGACAGTATCTATTCGATTTATCTATGGGATGTTTTACACCTACGATAAATGCAGTCGAATTTGATCTTACTCATCCAACTATGAAACAATCTGACTGGATTTCAGATATGTTGAGAAGACCATCTTATAAGACCGGCCAGTTAAGAGGGATTTTTGAAAAAGGTAATGTTAAAATTGTGTGTTTACCAAATGATGTTGTTAATTTACAACTTAGGAAGAATCACAGTAGAGTTGTTAAACTTCCCGTATTTCTTAAAGAGGTTGAAATGATCAGAGATGACTTATTACCAGTAGAGTATGATCTCTTCAGCTCTTTTGAGGAGGGAATCGCGATATGAGAATCGAGTTTTATACAAAAGATGCACATTTCTTAGTGGAGAATAATCAGTTCTTTAAAGATGGGGAATTGTTGGCAGAAGGGAATATTTTCCCTTTTCAAACTTTATGGGGGTTACCGGCATTGTTTATTGTAACAACATCTGAATTTTGTCCTCCGCAATTCTTACAGACGGAAGCTATTACTTCAGTCTTAGCATGTAATGAATATTTAGACGGGGAACAAGCTGTCAAACAGATGTATGAGGTCATATATACAATGGCTGAATATGATGATGAGCTTTTTTTCTTGTTACCTGCAGTGGACTCAGAGCATGTCAAACAAATGTTCAAATTGTTCCATCCAGGGGCTGAAGTACAAAGAGTGTCAAAATGGCAATCTCAATCCGGAAAATTTGTAGCTTGTTAACAAAATAATGCAAACTTAAGACCAATAAATGAATAATAAAGTAGGGTGAAATAATAGAAATGAATGAGAGTTGTCATCAGATTTTGCTGAGAGGATTTCTTGTAAATCAAAAGGGTTATGTAGAAAAAGCTGTTTATTTTGGAAAAGAGGAGTACAATTCCTTTTTAAAGGAAAATAAACATTTCCCTCGGCTAATAATCTGCGATATGCAAGGGAATTTGGTATCAGATTCAGTAGATGGAGTTCATAAAAAATAGTTAATAACCAACCAAATATCCCTTTCTAGTAGGGAGTAATCTATTATTGCTCCCATTCATACTAGATAGGGAGCTTTTTGGAGGTTAACGATGGAGAAAAATTGTGAGAACTGTAAATACAATATATCCGCTGAGGATTATGATATGAAACGTTGCAAGAAATGCTCTAGAACAGAAAGAGCATTCTTTGAGCAATTTACAGAGGATCTGTCAAAAAAAAACGAAGAAACTGCTGCTTCCCTAATGGAGCAGTTTATAGAAGAGGGTACCTATCCAACACTTAAGAAGCTTCAACAGCAGTTGGAAGACCTAAAAAAGGAAGTACGATACAGATTAAAGGATAGTGAAGTGAGAAGGCATGAGTATCAGAAGTATAATGTGGTCGCGAAATTTGTGCCAAAATCCAAAAGCTCGACAGACAACCAAGGCTTAATTGAAAATCTATTCTGCTACTTACAAGATAGAATTGTCTGTAATGTATTACGCTTGGATATTCCTTTAATTAAAAAAGAGATCCCAGAGGAACTGATTGCATTAGAGCCTTTTAAAAAACCACCAACCTACTACGTAAAACCAAGCTTTAATAAAGTAGGAAAGGAGCTAATTAGCCAATCAGAACAAAGCTATACACTTAGCGAACTATCCTTAAATCAATTAGTGAAGAGGTTTATCCCGCTCCAGGAACAATGCAAGAATCTTGAAGCCACGTATGAATCTTTTAAGAAAAAAATGAGCATGTGCGCAGCATTAACAGACAAGGGGAAATTGACACATAAGTACGGATCCGTATCCTTAGTTGCTAATCGTCCTGTCTATGATATGGAGAAGGTGCTAGATGCATTCGGGGATGAATTTTTGGTTAAATACGCTACCCCGGATAACGCTCAGTTGCAATCACTTATTGATAATAAGATACTTCCTAAATCAGAAGTAGAGCGGTTCCAGACAGTAGTAGATTATAGATTAGACTTTATCATGATGCCTCTTGATGTTGAGAGAAGAATTACTTCTCAATTCCAGCAAATGGCTATTCAAAAATCATTAAGTCTATTCGCTTAATGAGTGTGTTCAACGGCTTTTTCCTCTTTGGAAAAGGCCTTTTTATCTTAAGGAGGAATGTACAGTGTCAGACTTTTATAAACCATTTCTAGAGATTAAAGAAGAGATGAAAGAATTATACTTAAGAGATAAAAAGGAGTTTGTTTTAGCTACAAGTTTCGGAAAAGACTCCACCATGGTTCTATTATTATTTTGGGAGATGTTAAATTCCCTGTCACCAGCTGAACGTCATAAGAAGGTGCATGTAATAACCTCCAATACCGAGGTAGAAACGCCAGACATGCAAAAGTATCTGATTCAGTCTATTGATTGTGTAAATGATGCAGCAGCTGAACAAAATTTGCCCATTGTAGCCCATATTGCTAGCCCTTCATTAAAGGATAACTACTGGGTTAATGTATTGGCCAAAGGAAATCCACCAGTGTCACCGAACAGTCGTTTCCGGTGGTGTTCACACAAGCTCAAAATTAATGCTGTGGACCGTATTATGCAGGATTTAATGGCAGGGAGTTATTTTTCACTAGGAGAAGAATATGACCTTATGCTGTGTCTTGGAGTAAGAGTAAATGAGTCTATCTCAAGAAATAACTCGATCACTAAAAACAAGATAGAAGGTGGAGGTAATTTCGCCAAACATAGCAATTACAAAAATGTATTGGTATATCATCCGATTAAACACTTATCCGGCAGTCAGCTGTGGGCATATTTTGATGATTATGAGTATTTTCCGTGGGGGACAAGTGTAGAGCAGTTAAGACACTTTTATCCGGAAGGTATCTTTGAATGCTCTATAAAGACAGATGGGCAAGGAAATAGTTGTGGAAACGGTAGGAGTGGATGTTGGACTTGTACAGCTGTGTCCGAAGACAAAATGCTGAAGGATCTGGTTCGTAAAGACTCTTCCTTAAATCCACTCCTTGAATTCAAAGAGGTATTGGCTCAAATTCGCAATGATGCTAGATTTCGGATGCCTATTAGGAGAGTTGAGCTCAAAAGAATGAATAAACGAATTATTCAACAAGAGAATTTGAATAATCAACTGGATTTATTAGGAGATGGTCTACTCGATCATACGGATGAATCTGCACAGGACCAAATTCGTTTATCAGAATATGAAACCTTTGATAGAGCGGAGGATGTACAGTACAATCCAGGTTCTTTAACTATAGAAGCAAGAGTGCTTTTATTAAGGAAGCTATTGTTCATTCAAGAACAAACAGGCTACGAGCTCATACCTCTAGGTATCGTCCAGACTATTCAAGATATATGGAAAGAAGAAGGTTACTCTATTTCCGATATTACTCCTTTAGATTGGAAATATGATGGGCCCGTTATTTACGATAAAGAAGGGGCATTGAAAGAGGGGGAAACCACGAATCCTTATCCTCAATTCTGGATCCACCAGGATATAGAATATGGAAGAGACGAATTTGTGGATTTTATTGAAAAAAGGGTGCGAGAAACAGGGAAATCTTATTTTTTCTATGCAGACAATCATGACATGGGCGAGCATGAGCAATATGCCTGGAATGTGGCCTATTTCCTTGTTTGTGACAAAGATATACATTCCTATGAAGAAGCAGCAGAAACCGTCTCAAAATGGCTGTATGAGCCTCAAAAGAAGGAAGTTATGGATTGGGATATGTTTGCTAATAGATACGAAGAAGCAGGAAGAGTATTACTTCAAGATCCTAATTATGATATTGGTATTTTGGAGCGGATTAACAAAGTACTTATTACTCTTGGAAGAGAACCTTTTCCGGTAATAAAAAGATTCCTTCCTACAGAAAGAGTTGAACCTATACAGCTAGATTTATTTAAAGTGTCATAGAATACTTAATCACCTGTTGAATATATAACAGGTGATTTTTTTTGCCTTAAAGTTGCTTATGCATATTCCATTCGTTCGATGTTAGTCACTAAGAATTCCAACTCATTATTATCTACTGAAGATAATTGGCCAATCCAAACTACCTTCTGCTGATCCTGATTTACCGCTTCTTCCAAAGCTTCCTCTCTTGAATGAAACGAATCATTGACCCATTCTATTTCGGAGTATGAGTATGTCCATTGTCCGTCCATCAAATCGCTCCCTTTCACATAACAGTTTGATAAAATATATTAGATTTATGACGAGTTTATACCCATTCTTTTCACCTTGGATGGAGGATATTCACATAAAAGAGTCGAATTCACTTTTTAAAAGACAGTTTTCTTTGTATCAAGTACACTTGTACAATAGATTAGGAGTGAAAATAATGTATTTTGTTAACGAAGTTCACCAAGAAAATTATGAACGCTTAATGCATAGATACAGATTAACACCGGGTAAAGACATTCAGTATGAATCTAGCATTTATATTGCAGCTTACCCTGAAATTTATACAGAAAAAATGTATGAAGAGGATAATTCCCCTTTATATGCACATATGAGATGGAATGAAGAAAAAGAAATGCATATTGTGAGTTCACCAGAGTTAACTGGATCTACTCGAAGAATGGTAGAAGTAGGGCTATCCCTTTATAATGGCTATCCAGTAGAATTAGATGATGTATTTGGAAGTATAACGAATATGGAATTACAGGATGTGGTTTTTCAAGCAATGAAAATCAGAGCTAGGAGGTAGCGGAAGCTATCTTCTTTTTTCAATTAGGACAGTTTTGAATTTCTGGAAAATAAAAGAATAAAATAATAGGGGATATACATGAACGCAATAAAGAAGATTAAAGAAAATATACTTATTGTAATTGTTGTGATTAGTTTAATCTTAATAGTCACGATAAAATTTTCGCCATTAAGTTCTATCCATACGTCTCAAGTACCTTTAATCTCTTGGTTTTCATATGGTAGTCAGTTAGGTGAAACTATATATAACTTAAGTTATGGGTATTTGATAAGCTGGTTTTTTTATTTAATGGTAGTACGAATACCTGAATTGAAAAGTGAAAAAAAAGCCCTTATTGTCTTCGATAATAGTATAGATAAAATTATTGGGATAATGAGTATTACTAATAATTATTTTTGGATTAAGCATGAGATTAATAACTTGATGGATGATGCATCAGTCTCTTTTGAGGTTGAAAAAAGAATCAAGAAATTTACTAATCATGAAATGAACTTCTATTTTCAAGTTGTAAAAGGAGATTCGGATAAATCGCTACACTATACAGGTTATTATACTGAGTCAAAATTTTTAATGGCTCAATATCATGTTATAAAAGAAACTATCGAGAATATGTATCAAACCCCGATATTTAACTTATTAAATTCTGAATTAATATTTACACTTAGTGAGATTAATAATTGTCTCCTATTTAGATTTCTAAAAAAGGCAGAAATTAACGACTTGAATTTTGAAAAAATAGAAGAATCTTCCGAAATAGGTTCAGCATTATTAGAGTATTATAGACTTTACAAAAAATTATCGGAATTGAAAGTCCCAAATGAGGAATATACTTTTGATCAACAAGATGTAGACTGCTGGTGGATTATAGATTTAAAAAAAGGGAAGTTCCGATTTCTTTCTAGAGAACAGTAATATAGCAAATTATTAGAAAAATAATTGAACTCTTGAAATAATAGGTCTATAATTAAAGTATATTACTTTCTCTTTACTTTTTTAATTGCAACCTTTTAAGGTTAGCGGGCCTTATAACTTATAAAACGCAGCACTCTTTGGGGTGATTGAACAACCATTTTTGGTTTAACCAATCATTTCTAAAGGGTGCTTTTTTGCGTTTTATTCTCAAAAAACTTTTTAGAAAGAGGGATGTTTCATGCCACAACAATCATTAGCGGGATTATTAGGAAAGAAAGATGTAGTTACAGAATATTTGGTTAACCGACCATCATTAGAAGTAATTACAAGACAAAAAAGAATTAAAGCGGAGATTATATTTAAGGACGGTACAAGACGTTTTTTTCCATGCCGTGCGAATACTAAAGAACAAGCAGTAGACGAAATACTTCACTTTGTTGATTGTATGCAGCAGCAGACAGGACAAAGCGTGGTTTGGTGTTTTGCCGGTGAAAAGAAGTTTTACATCGGAACTAATCGTCCAACTACGAACACCAAGGGGATCAGAGCTAGACTCTTTGATTATTTCTTTGGTTTAGAAGATTAATTTTTAATTTCGGTTGCTAGTAAGAGGGAGAGAGAGTAATAAATAGACCTTTAGGAGGAAGTTTTTACACATGATGAATTCGGTCCAACTTGTAGGAAGAGTAGCCAAGCCTTTAGTTCTTAATAATACTAATAACTCAGGAAAAGCCGTAACCAATATGATTTTGGCTTGCGAACGTCCTGGAGCAAAACCAGATCCTAATAATGATGGGAAAGTACCAGTGGATTTTCCTAATGTGGTTATCTGGGGAGAAATGGCTAAAAATAGTTGTAAATACTTAGGACTAGGAGATCTTGCTGGAGTCGTTGGTAGAGTCCAGACCAGGTCATACCAAGATTCAACTGGAAAAACTCAATTTGTAACAGAAATTGTTGCAGACCAGGTTAAATTTCTAGGCAAAAGCAAGAAGAATCTTGAATCTAGTAACCAATCACACAACAACCAAGCGAACGATAATCAGCATTATGAGCAAGACAACAACAATAATAATAGCGGCTGGGACTGGAATTCATCATCTTCATCTAATGAAGATGAATACCCATTCTAAGCAGAGTTTAACGAAGAGTATTCGACCTATACAGGTTGGATACTCTTTTTATTTATCACTAGAGAGGAGATTACTAAACTATGAGTAATATAGGAAACAAGAGTGTGACACGTTGATTTATAAGCATTTGCGAATGTGAAATAATCGGCTTTCAATAAGAAAGCTAACTATTGTTTCGAGTTATGAAATGAGGGAGTTAACCGCCCCGAAGCATACCATTAAGACTCCTACATGCAGAAATTAAACCAAAATTATTTTCTGTTTGAAGCTAGGTGAAGTCGGCAGAAATTCTTCCCAATGCTTTTTTCTAAAGTAATGGAAGGATGATATGCCGGATGTCCAAAAACTACCTATGATGAGAATGTTTCAATAGAAACTGACGAACCTTCGAATGTACGCACCTAGAGCCGAAATGATTAGGAATAATCATGCTGTTAATGCAGTGCTTGTGAGGATAAGTAAAATTTTTTGTTATGAAAGTCCTTATCATCATAAAGGGATGTTCAAGCAAGCAGGTGTAAAGAAGGCATCTAAGGGTAGAGATGTACGGATAGAAACAATGGAACGTGGGAAGCGATGGACGTGGAGACTTTGGTGTCTGTGAAGCGGTTTTACGGAAAAGATTAAATCTATAACGTAAATTAATCAATCGTGAAAGTGGTGGCATGGTACTAATGAAACTATGGAAACATAGCGGAGGGAAGGCCACTAGTCTAACTATCAATAATAGGTAATTATAAATCTAGCGGTAAGCAATCGGTTAAGAAAAGTAGGCGAAATCTCAATAAAAAGGGAGAGTAGCGAACTTACCAATGACTAACGCAGTGAGATACTCAGAGTATTATGACATGCAATCGGTCTTTGATAACCTATATGCAAAAGCACAAGAAGGTCATCAATTTCATAATCTCATGGAATTGATAACTAATCGAAATAATATCTTGTTAGCATATAGAAACATCAAAGCGAATACAGGTAGTGGCACTAGAGGTACAGATGGGCTGACTATTCGGGAATATAAAGTTCTTAATGAGAAAAAATTTGTCAACAAAATCCAGAATCGCCTTGGTAATTTCAAACCTGACGTAATTCGTAGAGTTTTTATTGACAAAATAGATGGCACTAAAAGACCACTAGGAATTCCCACGATGGAAGACCGACTGGTACAACAAGCCATCAAACAAGTACTTGAACCGATTTGTGAAGCTAAATTCTTTAAACATTCCTACGGTTTTAGACCTAACCGTTCAACACATCATGCGATTGCAAGAGCTACCAATCTAATCAATGTAGGTTACTGTCACTATGTTGTGGATATTGATATCAAAGGATTCTTTGATAATGTCAATCACAACAAACTTATCCGACAAATCTATTCTCTTGGTATTAAAGATAAGCAGCTCCTTGCAATCATCAAAAAGATGTTAAAAGCAGAAGTACAATTCGAGGGGGTCTCTAGTAAAGGGGTTCCTCAAGGTGGAATTTTATCCCCCTTGCTATCAAACATAGTTCTAAACGAACTAGACCAATGGATAGCAGATCAATGGGAGGACTTTAAAACCCACTATACTTATCCCAAAGACTCCAACAGATGGAGAGCTCTGAAAAAGACAACTCTTAAAGAGGGTTGGCTGGTAAGGTATGCAGATGATTGTGTGCCACGAAGGAGCACAAAAACAACTCGAAGAGTTGCATAGTGCAACATGCTGCACAAAAGATGAGGGTGGGCCCCTCGGAATCGCCATACAGGTGGAGATTTCAAACCACCCTAAGGTGCTCTAGGCAAAAGCTAGGGTATTGAGCGTTAGGGAAAAGGCAGTGCAAGACACTGTCAGGTACGTATTAAGGAGACGAAAACCATTGAACCGCTGAAGAAGTATCGAAAGCGTAGAGATGTCATCAAAACTGAGGGGGAGTCGTTAACTCAGGATAAGTTCGGAGGAAACCTGTTTACTGTCCGTTCGGTGACCGGTATAAAGGCGGCGTGAACTTAATATAGGCTTTTGTGTGGAACGTGGGAACCTACGACATGGATGCTAAGGGAGAGATTTCAAGTGGAAGCCCCACAAGAATCAGAGTACCAATGCCATGTATAGGGGCGGAATAACTCGTAGTAGCAATGAAACCTCCTAACGGAGATGGAGCAAAGGGGTTATATTATTCAGTTTTATAAACAAGTCAACCATAGTACTGGGAGGAACTTATGCATAAAACAAAGCCATATGCGATATCTAAAAAGATAGTTTTTGAAGCTTTTAACAGGGTTAAAGCAAATAAAGGGTCAGCAGGAATTGATGAGCAATCTTTAGAAGAATTTGAAAGAAATCTAAAGGATAATCTGTATAAAATTTGGAACAGAATGTCATCGGGAAGTTACTTTCCTCCAGCGGTAAAAGCGGTAGAAATACCAAAGAAAGGTGGAGGTATTAGGACACTTGGAATTCCAACGGTTGCGGATAGAATTGCACAGATGACAGTGAAGTTATACTTCGAACCTTTGGTAGAACCATTCTTTCATGACGATTCTTATGGATACAGACCTAAGAAAAGCGCTATTCAAGCAATAGAGACAACCCGAAAAAGATGCTGGAAGTTCAATTGGGTACTTGAATTTGATATTAAAGGTTTATTCGATAACATCGACCATGAGTTACTGATGAGAGCAGTAGATAAGCATACAGACATTGACTGGGTTAGGTTGTACATCAAAAGATGGTTAACAGCACCATTTCAAACAAATGAAGGAATAAAAGAACGCACCTCCGGCACACCGCAAGGTGGTGTCATAAGTCCGGTGCTAGCAAATTTATTTCTACATTATGCGTTCGATAAATGGATGGCTATTAATCACCCAAGCAATCCATTCGCTAGATATGCAGATGACGCAGTCATCCACTGCAAGACAGAGGAAGAAGCAAAGAATGTGCTCAAATCCTTAAGCGAAAGAATGAATGAATGTAAACTCGAACTACATCCTTCCAAAACCAAAATCGTATATTGTAAGGATGCGGACAGGAAAGAAGATCATGAAAACATAGCGTTTGATTTTCTTGGATACACGTTCAGACCAAGGCTGTCGAAGAACAGGTGGGGGAAACATTTTGTGAATTTCACGCCAGCCATCAGTAACAAATCTAAGAAATCAATTCAGCAAAAAGTGAGAGATTGGAAACTACAATTGAAGGCTGATAAAGAGCTCATAGACCTATCAAATATGTTTAACTCAGTAATTCAAGGGTGGATTAACTACTATGGGAAATTCTACAAATCAGAAATGTACTCCTCTTTAAGGCACATAAACAAAGCCTTAATTATGTGGGCGAGAAGAAAGTATAAAAAGTTATCTCGACACAAGAGAAGGGCAGAACATTTTCTAGGCAGAATATCTAAACAAAATCCTAAACTCTTCAAACACTGGGATATTGGTATCAAACCTACGGCTGAATAATGGGAGCCGGATGAGCTGAGAGGTTCACGTCCGGTTCTGAGAGAGACTACTGGGGAGGTTCCAGTGGTCTACTTGCCTTATCATCGTATGTCCTACTAAGGAACAAGCCTATGAGATGTATGAAAAATTACAGCCATACTTGAATAAACGTGGTTTAGAATTAGCCGAAGATAAGACACGAATCATTCATATTAAAGAAGGATTTGATTTCTTAGGATTTAATTTTAGACAATATCCAACTAAACAAGGTAATCAGTTATTCATCAAGCCATCGCAAGACAGTGTTAAAAATGCTAAACGCAAAATCAAAGAAGTGTTCGACTGGGGTAAAGGCAGAGAAACGGAAGCATTAATCGAAAAATTAAATCGTGTGCTACAAGGAATCGCTAACTATTGGTCACCAACAGTAGCGAAGGTAATCTACAGAGACATTGATTCTTATGTCAATGAGAGAGTATTGATTTATCTGAAACACCGTCACCATCACACATCGATTAAGAAAATCATTAAGATGTACTTTAAACCTGACCACACTGGAGTAAGCAAAGATAAATGGCTATTAACGTGTCCTAACAATAAAACTAAACAACTTATACGTATGAGTTGGGCAAAAATTGTAAGACACGTAAAAATTAAGCAAAATAGTAGTCCATTTAATGCTTCTCTCAAACAATACTTTGAAAAACGTGATGAGAAGATTTTCGATAGAGAAAATACCAATGCTAAACGTAAACTTGCGAAGAAAAGTAAATACAAATGTAGAATTTGCGGGGAATCTTTACTCGGAACGGAACTACTTGAAAGCAATCATATTGTACCTGTAGTAATTGGGGGAATCGACAGTTACGAAAACCTTGAACTACTGCATAAATCATGTCACAAAACACACCATGTGCTGTTAGAGAAATACGGTGAAGGTAAAGAATTACCAAAAGTCGTAGAGTACCTAAAGGCTAACGGTGTAAAAGACATAAACAATAAAAAGGCCATCAGCCTCATGAAAAAAGCATTCAAGAAGTTTCAATATTAAGTTATGAGGATGAAAGATGGCTTGAGCCGTATGTGCTGAGAGGTACAAGTACGGTTCTTAGGGGGGAAAGAGGTGGTAACACCTCCGACCTACCCGACTGCTTTGTACCCCAACGTTAATTTACTATCAGTTCAGCTGGAGCTTATTTACGATTAATCAAAGTGCCAGAAGATCTTGGAGGATTGGACAGGACCAAGAATGTCGCTTGTTCTACATTCAGTATAAAGAAACATTCCAGGAAACTATGGCCACTTTAATCGCTCAAAAGAATAGAGCCACGGCAGCCATAAATGGAGAAGTCTCAAGTGACGGACTTTCAGCAATGCTCGGAGAAGAAGGCGACTTACAATCAATGCTAATTGAATCTGTTAAGAAAGGTAATAAAGTTCTTAAAGGTTCAACAGAAGATTGGGTCAGTAAGCATTCTGATCGCGCAAGAGAAATTCTATCTGGAATAGGAAAGAAGAAAAAAGCACTTAAGCAGCAATCCATTCAAGAACAGTTCGTAAATTGGATGGATAACCAAATCAAAGTAGAAGCTACTATGAATGTGATGAAGAGACAATCCAGAACTATTGCAGAAAACATTAAAAGGGGAGTAATACCTGGGTTCTCTGTGAAAAAAGAAGTTTTGGAAGTGGACCTTGCCCTAGCTTTTGGAATGAACGTGGTGGAAGATGGGGCTATTCTAGCTCACTTAACAGAGCCACAAAGAGAGCACGAACAGGTACAGGTTACGCTATTAGAAGTAACAGAGGTAAAGAGTAAAGCTCTGAGAAAAAAGGCCCCTATAGATGGTCAATTGGCATTTGAATTATTTTAATTGGATGGGAGAACTCGAAAAATGATAACCATATTATTTTCACTTCAAATTTTAATTGTCTTAGTACTCGAAACCTATGCATACGAAAAGTTTCTATATTTTCAATACTCTACTGAAGAACGTCCTTACTATTTTGGAAAAGCAGAAGTGTTTGAATTCCAAGAAGTTGATACGTTCCATGAACGAGTTGCTGAAACAAAACTGACAGTATATGAGAACTCGGATATAGCTGGTACTCAGGCAGAAGAGTTATATAAAGAGCTTAGCGGTAACTTAGTATCCATGAACTCGTTGGAAGAATTCGATGAGAACTTCTTATCTATGAATGACTTTTATATTGATGATGAGATCGTAATTGATTCAGTAATAGAAGATTGTAGTCAGCCAGATACAGTGAAGATTAAGGATGAACAGATAGGAGTACAAAATTGGACAGTCAGCGTTTGCGGGTTTGAACAAGATTATATTCATGTTTCTGATGGTAGTCGTATATGGATCCATGTTGGAGAAAAGATAGATTGTATCCAAAATGGAGATGTCCTGAATATAACCGTCGATAGAAGCGTTGATGGTGTCAAAGCTCTAGAGATAGAGTTGTTGCAACGAACTAATCCAGAATATTGCTTGCCGGACGAACCGGAATATTTTGATATAAACCATTTTGATGATGTAGCAGCTGCTGTATAAACAGGATTAAGGAAGAGCGCGACTAAAGTCGCCTCTTTTCCCAAATGCATTACATAAGAATTTACAGTGCATTTGGGAAAGGAGGAAATATGAACATTTTATGGTACTAATTAACTATTTTATAGTTATGTAGGAATATTTGTCGAAAAATGATAGACACATTAAATAATAATAACTAAACTTTAACTAGGGATATGGAAAGGGGAAATAACCATGTTTTTACAAGAAATAAATATAAATGACTACATTGACCAACTGAAGGAGAGGTCAATAGTAGTGGAAATCCTTGAACTTAAATTTAATGCAAAAGAGAACAAAATGTTTATAGAAAGCTATGGGCAACCAGGTATTAAGCTTTCTGAAGAAGACTATTACGACAATATTAAAGACTATTTAGAGTATACTAGCCTTAGTTGGTTAACTCCCTTTATACAAAAGATAAAAAAGGGAATCACCGTTGAAATTCAAGTTCAACAGGATGGGACATTTGAAGATTCAAATATTCACTTAGCTTTAAATATTGAGTTAGGAGACAAAGTAAAGGATGTAGCAGCATATACATTCAGGACCTTTGAAGTGTTGTCGCAGTATCAGAAGTTTGTTGATTCTGTTGAATTTAAAGGAAATCAGAATAAATTAAGAAACATCGTGTTTAATATCTCCTTAAATGCTAAAGATTTTGTCAAAACCCTACAAAAAGGCAAACAAAATGTAGGTTCGTGGGAAAACTGGTTAACTATCACTGATATTGCAACTAAGAAAAGTATGGAACAATATAAGTTTTACAGCAAAGTGCCAATGGTAAATGGTAAGCTCGTTTGGAATGTTCGTAAAGAAAAAGTTGCTACTGTATTTAAAGGAGTAAAGCACCGTTGAATAAAAAAATAGTATTCAGCCTGGCCTCCATAACACTTGTACATTTATTTAGTTCTCATAGAGAAGCAGCAGCTGGAACTTTTATTCCGGAACCTCAAGGAACTCAAATGCCATTTGAATCTAAAGATGGATCTACAGGTTTATTCTCTGGATTGACTGATTCAATGAGTAGCGCTTTACCAGGTATTTATGAAACAGGAATGAATGTGATCAGCATCTTCTTCATTGTTGCAGTAATCGGTTATTCCATGTCTTTGCTATTTAAAAATGGACAATGGATGAAATGGTCTGCAGGTGTTATGATGAGTTCCTTACTTGTTATACTTGTATTACGGGGCGGTCCCATTTTATTTTATTCAACAACAGTTATTGGCGTACCCGCTCTTATAAAGGATATAATTAATTTTCTTACAACGACCGGGGTATTTATAGCAATCGGTATGCTACTAACAAGTTTGTTATTTAGGTTCACTTACAAATTAATTAAGCACCCTGATTATCACAGGTGGAGCAGACGATTAATGGTCGGATCTGTGTTGGTTGCCATACTTTCCACTACCGTACCAATCATATTTATGTATACTTAAATCAAGGAGATGGAGGTGATAGTATGTTGTCACTTGTCGTGAATAATAAAGAGAAAAGAGTGGCCACTTGTCAAACCGCATGTGAAATATATGATCCTAAGACGAATCAATGTGGTTATTGGAAAAATCGTGAGGTTACTAATCCAAGTGTATTTTTCTCTTGTCATAAAAAAGTTACATCCAACTCATTCCAAAAGAATAGTCAACTTTGGGTAAATCACATGGAAGAAGCAGCTCCTTCTGTAATTGCAGAATGGCAAGGAGCTAAAGAAAATGAAGCCTATCCTTTTTCCCCAGATATCTCATCACAAAGAGAGGATGCATACTGGTACACCTCTCCGGATGAAACATTTGGTTGTTGGGTTGTAAATAATTCAAAAAACACAGTATCTCTTGCTATTACAGGCGAAAAAAGAGAGTACTCCTCTGTTGTTCCGCTTCATGATCATGAGGCTCCAAGTACTCTTGCATCTAGAATGTGTTGGTATGTAGACCAAAATGGTATTGGAAGATACACCATGTTGGATAATGGAAAGGTGATTCGGCTAAGCATCTGAAATTTTTCCACATTTTTATTGTAAGTATTAATAAAAAGACTCTATAATAAAGGTAGAGCCAAAAAGGTTCGAGCAGTTATTCCTGTTGGGACTTTTTTATATGGAAAATATAGCGATAAGGGATAAGCCCTCCGTAAAACATATTCATTTTGAGTATGTTTATATGGAGGGCTTTATTTTTTGAGTGAGGGAAGAATATGAAAATATGCATAATTACAGAACAACGTTATCATGCCGAAGGATTTAAGAATCTATTAAATATTCACTATCCGGAATCTGAGTGTTTTATCGGTTCTTTGGCCATAGAGTCAGCAGAATTGGAACAGTTCTCATCGCAAGACATAATAATTATTGATCCTGTAGATTCAAAACTTCAAGTGAGGGAAGATGTCCTGAACGATTTAATGAAAATCAAAACGAATGTTCTAGTTGTTTCAAGTTTAGATGAAGAATCATTTGTTTTAAATTGTTTTTACAGGGGGGCTAAAGGGTTCCTTTTGAAGACTAATTATCTAAATCGTTTCTTGGATGCGGTAAATAGAGTATCCAAAGGAGAGCTCTTTATAGACCAGGGCATAAATCGCTACATTATCATGAAATTATTCAAGCAGGATAAAAGTGAAGCTAAAGCCGCTCCACCAATTCGTCCCTATAAACTCTTAAGCAATAGAGAGTGGGAAATATTAGAATCAATGGCCCAAGATTTAACCAACAAAGAAATTGCAAAGAAATTATTCATTTCTGAATCAACGATCACCTATTATTCCACCACGATACAGAAAAAGTTAAAGGTTAATAGCAGGGTCGGGGCGGTAGTCAAATCGATAAATGAAGGATGGTTAAACATCAAGCACTTTCATTATTCAGAAAAATAAATAAATTTATTTGCATCAAGCGAACTCCTGTTGTATTATTTAATAAAGTAATACATATTGAATTATTTAAAATATAACCAGGAGTTGAATACAATGAAAAAAACTGTAGCTATTTTCGGTGGATCAAACGAACTCACTTTTATCAAAATGGGAAAGAAAATGAATTGTAACATCTTGTTCCATTCTGGAAAAACAAGAAACGGTGGGAATAAGAAGGAATTCAAATCTATTATAAAAAAAGCAGATTGTGTAGTGGTTCTTTTAGGGGCAATCGGCCATGTATCTATGGATATGGTGAAAGAAGTTTGCAAACAAACAGGCAAGCCTATTGAATTTGTAAACGGCTTTGGGGCTAGCGGTGCCATTCAGAAAGGAATCGAACTATTAGACGCTGCGTAATGAGGTGTTTACTATTAAACTTATTATCTTTGAAAAGCCGTCCCAAGCCAGAACAGTCTGCAAAATATTTAAGACAACGGATAGAAAATTATACTTAGAGATAGCACCAAATGAGTATATGCCTAAAGGCGGGATAGCAGTCTGGTGTGTCGGTCATGTGCTTCGCCTTGCTGAGCCAAGTAAATATAGTGCGTCTTATAAGGAATGGAAGCTCGAGCACCTACCTATTATTCCAGAGAATTTAAAACTAGAAGTAGATCCTAGTAAATATAAGATCTATAAGAATATCGTTACCTGGATACAAAAGCCTGAAATAAAAACTATCATTCATGCAGGTGATCCTGCTAGAGAAGGTACATTGCTTGTTTCAGAAGTGATAAAACATTCCAATACAAAGAAGCCAGTTCAACGATTTTGGAGTGCTTCTTTAACGAAAGATGCTGTTCATCGTGCATTTAAGAATCTTAAAGATATGAAATTCTATCAGAATTCGCTTATTGAGGGAGAACTTAGACAAGCTTCCGATTGGATTATTGGGATGAATGCCAGTAGGACCATTAGTATTCTAATGCATGAGAGGTTAAAGGCGGCTGGCCATTCAGCTGATACATCTTTCAGTTTAGGTAGAGTGCAGACTAGTCTTCTGTCCATTGTATATCGCCGCGAAATGGAGATTGAATCTTTTAAAATGCAGCCATTTTGGAATTTGGAAGGTACATTCATGGTAGGAGAAGAGACATATACTGGCCGATGGTTTCTGCAGAATCAGGAGAATATTTTTGACCAAGAGAAAGCACAAGCGCTGTTGGCTTATTGTAAGAACAAAACGATTCGTATATTAAGTGTTGATAAAGAACAACTAGATGTCCCGCCACCACAATTCTACAACCTGACCGCTTTACAAGAAGATGCCAATAAGAAATTTCATTATTCCCCGGATGAAGTCTTGGAATTAGCACAAGCGTTATATATTAAAGGGGCTATTTCCTATCCAAGGGCAGATCCTAGGGTCGTATCTGAAGATGAAGCGAGGGAGTTCCCGCGCATCCTATCCTCACTTACTAACATTCCTGCATTTAAACACTTACTACCAGCGCCTATTGAAGACATTAGTAAGAATAAGAGATTTATTGACATTACGAAAGTAGATGATCACTATGCAATTATTCCAACTGAAGATATACCTGCAATTGAAACGCTGTCAGAAGGAGAATCTAGAATATACAAATTGATAGTGAATCGGTTTATCGGAGCTCACTATCCATCCGCTACATATGACCAAATGACCGTTATAACCATCGTTGACGAGCAATTTAGCTTTAAGACAAGAGGAAAGACTCTTACCCATAACGGATGGCGGGATGTGGTACATGGGGAACAAAGTAATGCTGAATCAGATCCGGGAATCGAACTGGAAACAATGCCTTCAATTAAACCTGGAGATGAAGTACTCTTAAGAGATTTAGAATTAAGAGAAGGTATAACAAGCCCACCTCCTCGTTATTCGCAAGGTCAGCTGGTCAAAGTTATGGAACAGGCTGGTAGAACTTTAAATAAAGAGGAGAAAGCAGGTTTTTCCAATAAGGAACTAAGCATAGGTACTGTTGCGACCAGAGCAGCCATAATCAATCAAATTATAAATAAGTCATATATCAAAGTAGAAAAAAATCTCATCGTTCTGCTTCCAAAAGGAAGAACTTTAATAAAGGCTATCGGTGAAAATAATTGGCTGGCCTCCCCGCTAACCACTGGGAATATGGAACGAACGTTAAAGGAAATTGGAGAGGGGAAGAGAAAGCCTGGCCCTTTTACAAATAGAGTGAAAGAGTTAGTAACCTCCTTCGTTTCAGACATGAGAGAAAGGTCTGAAACCTGGGTGATTGACACAAAAGACTTAGCTTCAAAGGTTTCCAATAAGAGAGAATTAGGGCCATGTCGCTTCTGCGGAGAACCGGTAGTTGATAAGGGAAGTTTTTACGGCTGCACCGCCTACCAGACTACTAATTGTGAATTTAGTCTTCCAAAGAAAATGTTATCTAAGGAGCTCACTCAACAAAATATTATTAACTTGTTGGAAAAAGGTAATGCAGGTATGATTACTAACTTTAAGAAGAAGAATGCAGACGATTATTTTGATGCCTTTCTAGTATGGAATGATAACAAGAGGAGATTGGAGTTCAGTTTTGAAGGGATCAAGCCGAAAAAGAAATCTTAAGATGAAGGAGGGAGATTAAAATGCAATCAGCTATTTTGCCTGGTGGTCAAGTCATTACAGTAAATGAATATAATCCGGAAATCCACGGAGATAGCATTTATTGTCTTGATAAATCCTGTTCAGCCCCTGTTATCTTTGTAAAAGGAACGGATAGTGTGGTATCGCATTTTAAAACAACAGGCAAGTCGGAAGAAAACAAACATTCGAGTACTTGCGGATTTTACAAGCCGCTTTCCTTTTTCGAATCCGTAGCCAAAGTAGAAGAGTATCAGCAGGACCTACTAGATAACGGGATCAAAAAGCATATTGTAAAGATAAATTTTAATAAGTTGGATCCTGATTATGAACCAAAAACGGTAGAGAGAGAAGAAAAGGAGAAGAAGTCTGTAGATCCAACAGAAATTAAAATCAAGCAAGAGAATGAGACTCCAAAGAGTATTGGCTCCTTAAAGGCTGTTGTTAATCTCCTTACCTCTTATGACCCTGGTATCTTGTCGAGCATTGTTGTTCAGGTAAAAGGCGCTAAAATACCAATATCGAGGTTAATTCTCCATTTCGAGAAGGCCTATGAGCAGCACTGGAATGATGAGCTCCTTGAAACTCCTTACTTCATCTTCGGAAAAGTAGAACGGGTAATCCGGAGGGAAAAAGTCTATTTTATTGTATTTGAAAGCAAAGATAAGAGATCGCAATTTTCACTAGTAGTATTCGATAAGTACTTTAAGCACTTTACTCTACGGGACGACCAACTCGTAGGAAAAGAAATTATTTCTTACGGGTTCCTTAAGAAAAATACATTTAACCAGGATAAAAAAAGAAGTGAGTTAAGCATTAAATCTGATAAATTCATTCAAATTCTAACAAGTAAAGGATGATATTATGAGCCAGATGGAATGGCAAAAGAAAATAATAAAAGAAGAATATGTAAATGTTGCGCATGAGGAAAACAAGGAAGAATCTTTTTACAAGAAGCTGCGCAAGCAAAGGCATAAAAGATTTCCAGAATCAATAACAAACCCGTTATATAACGATAAACAGGGAGGATATAGATGAAAATATATGAACCTTATCACAGATAGGTAAATTTTTAAAATCTCGGATGGCTTATTGAGAATGGCGTATATCTACGAACCTATAGAGAAATGAAAAGGAAGGCAATTGTGGAGAATTTTGTTCAAAGCATGAGAGAAATAGGCGTAACTGAAACGGAGATTACTCCAAAGTGTGAGGAATTTCTAGCAAGGAAACAGGCTTTAACTTAATTTTTTAAAAAATAACAAAGAATATAACAACCTTTCATAAATGTTAGAATTTTCATGAAAAATATAGGCGTGTAATCTTTACTTAAAACTTTCTTTTTTTTTATAAATGTATTTGAGTAAGAAATTAAAGGTATTTCCGTCCAAAATATGTATTAACGTATGTAATAAGACTATCATAAGAGAGGATAGTTCGTTCAATATATGAGTGAATGTCCTCTCTTTTTCTTTTCCCCATGCTTATCACCTTTTGTATTAGCGTTTCCATTAACTAAATCTGAGGGGCAGATTCCATTCTTAGCCATGTGGTATTCTGCCACCATAATTACAGCTTTCGCCAGTACGTCCATATTAAGCTTACATTTATTTCTCACTTAGACTGATAAACCATATAAAACTCTTTGTCTTCCATTCTCCATTACCTCTAATGAAAATAACTTCCCAAATCCTCTACCAGTTATCTGTCCCAGCATTTCTCCTTTCAACTTGCCTCCCAACTTCATAATGTCCTTCTATTACTAGTCTATTTCATTTTAATTTTAATTAGAATTTGTTTTTTATATGTATATCCATTTCAATTTTCAGGAAAGTGATAGTAAAAATATAATAATTATTCAATAAGTTAGCCTACTAATTTCCCAAGTGGAAAATAAATGGATATGTGCAGTACATGCAGAATTATTTATAATGAATGAAAAAAAGGAGGATATATGGGATTTCTGCATTATATCTTTACAAATTTTATGCAGAAATAAAAAGGAAAAAGGGGATGTTCTCCAACTCCTTCTGATAATAGTTCTGAGCGTTTTCGAAAAAGTTTACAATATTATCCGTTTATGCCAGGAATCTACCGATGAGTGAAGTAAAGTATTGTATAGGTGAAAATTCACTTTAAATTGGGAATAGCAGATAAATATTTATTCTTTCAGGAATAAATATGGAAAAATTTTAAAAAATATGGTAAATTTTTTGTAATTATCTGAATACTGTAGTCAAACAAAGGAGTTGTGAAAGTGAATGAATTAGAGTCCGGAGAGAATTTAAAATCTATAAAGGAACACCTTATTGAAATTAGAAAAAGGATAACTATAATATTCGGATTTTTCATCTTTATACTTATTATTTCTTACTTTCTAACCCCCGGTACACTGAATTATTTAAAATCGTCGGCTGCTGATTACAACATTTCCTTAAATGTATTTAAAATAACAGAATCAGTCACTATATACCTTCAAACTATGCTTTTTTTGTCAATATGTTTAACTCTCCCTTTCCTTTTTGGTCAAATATACTTTTTCATAAAGCCAGCATTGAATAAACAAACCCAAAAAATTTCACTTATCCTTATCCCCATTATTTCTGTATTGTTTTTCGTTGGTTCGAGTATAGGACTATTTATTTTTGTGCCATTACTATTAACATTTTTCTTAGAAGCAACTGTTGTATTAGGAATGAACACTGTTTATAGTTTTTCAGATTTTTATTCTTTTGTATTCACTATTTGCTTAATATTTGGATTGTTTTTAGAGATTCCAGCAATTACTAGTTTTTTAACGTTCATTGGAATCCTGACCCCCGAAAAGCTCAAATCTATAAGGCGGTTTGTTTATATTTTCCTAACGTTTGTTGCTGTTATTTCAACTCCACCTGATTTTATTTCTGGTTTAATTGTACTCGGAGTCCTAATTAGTTTATATGAGCTTAGTATTTTCATTGCATATATTATTTTTCACCGATTTAGGAAAAAACAAACAATGAATACTGTTCAGAAAGGGGGTGATCTAAGTGTTTAGTAATATTGGTATCCCAGGAGTTATCATGTTGATTCTAGTTTGTTTGATTGTATTTGGATCGAAAAATTTACCGGAAGTAGGGCGTTCTGTAGGCAAATCGTTAAGAGAGTTTAAAGGAGCATTTGGAGATAATGAAGAAAATAAAAATTCCGATGTTAATAAAAAAGACCCTATTAGTATAGTCGGGAAGGAAAGAAAGGACTGAATATAGTGGAGCATATTTTTAATATTTGCTTATATTCACTATTCTGGATGTTAATTGTTTCATCAGTTCCCAAAATAATAAACATGAAATATTTCTTGCAGTTAGTAAGCGAATATGACTTTTTACCTAAACCCTTCTTAATAATATATGGAATTACATTACCCTTCGCAGAAATTAGTGGAGCCATTTTATTAATGATGACTGAGTATATCCTAATAGGAAGTGGCTTGATATTCTTGTTGTTAGTGAGCTTTACCATTGGTGTAACATATATGATAGCTAATGGTAAAGAAACTACATGTGGATGCTATGGAAAATTACTTGATGTAAAAGTGGGAAAGCTTACATTGTTGAAAATTACATTCCTCTTAATTGCTAACATTGTTATTGTCTTTGGTCAAAATTATTTTCAAGTGGAATTCGAAATTCCTCTATTTTTAACTGGTCTTGCTTTGACTTTCATGATACTGCTCTTTGAGAAGATTTGGAACAACTATAAAATTAATGTTGAATTACTTAATTAGGGAGGTTACTACAATGGGACAAGACGCTTTACTTTATTCAAATATTCTTTTATGGGCGGCAATTCTATTTATATTATTTTGTCTGTTTTTATTATTCAGACAATTCGGAACAGTATATTTAGCCAAATCGGAAGCTATTGAACGTGATGGGGTTCCAATAGGTAGGGTTTTCACTCGAGTTGAAGGATTATCCTATTTCACAGACCAATTAGTTACAAACAATTCATTCAGTGATAAACCTACAATCATTGCATTTATTTCACCAGGTTGTTTGCCTTGTAGAGAATTACTCCCTGATTGGAATAAAGCTTACACTAAATATAGTAAAAAAGTAAATTTTATTTTAATAGGTGTTGGTGATAAGAAGAGTTTTTCAAAACTAAATAATGTTGATGCCATTAAAGGTGAATTAATTCTAGATCCTGAAAGAAATATCTTACAAGGAAGCAGAGTTAGAGTCACACCCTTTGCCTTCGCTTTGGATGAAAATGGAGAGGTGAAAGGCAAAGGCTTGTGTAACGGGCTATCTCACATTGAAGGGTTAATTAATTCCCTTAATAGCGATTTTGAATCTATAGAGTTGGAAGGAGTGCTAAATTGATGCTTAAATTAGTCCAATCTATTGATAATTTCACTAAAGTAATTGCGGAAAATCTAGAAAGGAAAGTTAGTAGATCAATTTTTATCAAGACGGTGGTTGGAGCTATATTTCTATCGTTTATGAGCTTTGCAAAGAACCCAAACAAGGTCTTAGCTAACGGTTCATATTCCTGGTGCGAAACCTGGTATCCTCCTGAAACAGGATGTACCTTCCCTAATAGAAAAAGATGCGCTGGATGTTCCTCTTCTCAATCTACTAAGTGTCCTTCTGGACACTCAGTATATAAACATTGGTATACATCCACCGGCTGTTGGTGTGTAAGTTATAGTTGGGGTTCTATTGCTTGTTGTGATTGTATGCCGAGTGGGAAATCAGGTATTTCAAACGCATGTGGTTGTAACATTAATTTATAAATAGCTCTATAGAGGGAGAATTAACTTTGGCATTCTCCCTTTATATTAGATTAGGAGAGGGGGGCAAGTATGGTTACTTATTCCGTTTTAATATGTATTCTTTTATCAGTAGTTTCAGGTATTACAAAGATTGGCACCAATTGAGGTATGAATGTAACCTTAGAGGTGAGTCTCCTAGGTGAGGAGACTTTAAAGAGAAAAATTTCTGTTTCATTTCATTATTTTCTAGCATCAACTATTTCAGGATCCATTTCTGGATTCCTCTACACTTCAATGATTTTCGTAGTGCTATCTTGGATTCCTTTCAGCATAAAAGGTGGTATCTTTTCAATTTTACTATTTGTTTATACATTAGATGCATTTAAGTTAATAAAAATAAAGTTACCTGAAAATAAGTGGCAAATCCCATCTGAGTGGTTTAAGGGAAGTACTATTCAAAATATGTGGGTTTGGGGTTTAATTCTAGGAGCAGGTATGTTCACGTACATGCCTTATGCTACCTTCTATATACTCTATATCTATATTGGATTGTTTATGAACCCTATCTATGGATTTGCTTTTGGTTTTGTCTATGCATTTTCGAGAGCTCTTCCAACAGTGATTGTGTTACTTTCTAGTAAAAAAGTAGAAATGAAGGATGTCAAACGATTATATGTTAATAAGACAAATACATTTTTGTACTTAAATGGACTTACCTTACTAGTAACTTCATGTATTTTTATCTTATTACTGTTTAAAACTATTTAAATGTTTAGGTAAATACCCTGTGGAGATTATAAAAAATTGGGAGGTAAAAATGTTAAAAAAGATTCCTTTATTAATATTAATTTCTGTATTTTTAACAGCTTGCACAAGTGAACAAACAAAAAACCTTAATGAAAATAAACAGATTGAACACCTTAATGAAGAAGAACATAACCAAAATAGTGAAATTGAAAAATGGGTAGAAAGCGCAAAATTAATTAGAAAAACTTCTAATGAAGATGAGTTAGTTTTTCTAATTGGAGACAATGGGAAATTCGGGATTGCGGAATACGGGCCATTTATTTCCGGACAAGACCAAAAATATATGTGGCACTTTTGGGGAGATAAAAAAACCTTTCTAAAACCATTTAAAGTAATAGGTGTTAGTGAAAGAACTGGAGAAAGGAAAGAACTTTTTTCTTTACCTGCCTCTACTATGCTTGCCCCGAACAACGGAGCCGATCACCATTTACCCTCTACTCTTAAGTTATCTGAGCCGGGATTATGGAAATTAGAGGCCTACTTTGGAGAAGAATTGTTTGGAACTATTACTGTAAAGTCATTAGAAAACCGAAGTAACTAAACGATAAAGGACCACTTGGATTCATTTTTGTGCCAAGTGGTTTTTCTATCTTTGAATAATGAAATGGGAAACCTAGAGACTCTGCGAATACAATTAGGCTTTAAAAAGATGAATTTATTAGGGGAATCATGGGGATCAATGCTCGCTTTACTTTATGTAACTACATATCCGGAAAGAGTCAATAAAATGCTTTCAACAGCTGCAATAGGCGTTACTTCTAAGGGATTAGAAAGGTTTAGTAAAGAACTAGAGAAGAGACAAACTGAGGATGATAAAATCAAGCATTCCAAATTGGAAGAGAATCTCAAAATCGGAGAATCTTCAATAAACGATTTACTTCATATATTGGAGCATTATTACGTTATCTCAAGAAACTTTAAAGCGTAAAGAGAAAACCACGTTTAGTGGTGAATAAAGCAATAGGAATGGATATGGGAAACAATTATAATGTGACTGAAAATGTACATAAGATTTCAAAAATCCCCATCCTTGTTGCTCAAGGAAATCACGACATGCTAACCCCTTCTTTAATTAAAGAGCTATTGTTGGAACACATACCTCATGCAAAACTTGTAGAGATTGAGAAATGTGGCCATTGGACTGTTGTTGAGCAACCAGGAAAGATGTGCAATGTGGCATTAAGTTTTTCCGAATAAGTAAGAAAATAAAAATCAATTCTCCCCTATTTTCTAATAAATGTCTTAGCGTGGGTTTTATGTCAAAATGTTGGTGGTACCCCTATTGGAATCAAATTAAATATATTCAGCTAAAACACCATTTTTCCACTGATGAATCGCATTCCGCTCCTGTTCAAACACTTTAGCAAGGTAGATCACAGTCGTTTCAATCTGCTCATGTCCAAGACTTCTACTAATATCATAGATATCTGAACCGCTGTAATGAGAAATTATCGCAAATGCATGTCTCATGGTATGGGGAGAGATCGGATTCTCCCTGTTTTTTAATATTTCCAATGGTGTCCGCTTTATAGCTGTTTTAATATAGGTAGAGAAATACGAATTTGAATAGGGTTTGCCTGTGTTGGTTGTGAATAGGTGAGAATTATCAGTATCGTTAAGGAAGGTTGGCAATCCTCTAACTTTCCTAAATTCCACAATACTATCAAATACCTTTGGTTTTACGACACAAATTCTATTTTTATTTCCTTTTCCCAACACTTCAAGGTAATAGTCTCCTGTAGCATAATTCTTCTTCAAATCCTTTACTCTCAACCTGCAGAATTCTATATTCCTTATACCTGTTGTCACTAGAAGGTGAATGATACCAAATAAGATAGGATGATTTTCCTCCTTTAAATAGTTAAGGAGTTCGAGAACTTCTGATGGTCCCAGGTCCCTATTAGGCAATTCCTCTCTTTTTACAGTTGCAACTTTTAGCCCTGCAGCAACATCCTTCTCTATATACCGTGAGTTAAATAAAAAGCGAAAAAAGCTCTTAATAATTGAAGTCTTTTTCGCAATAGTAGTCGCCGTGAACCTTTCTTTATTATAAAGGAGTCTTGGTGCGGTTTTTACCAACCATTCCTGATAATTCTCTAGATGGGTTTCATCTAGACTTTTGAATAATGATCCCTCCTTTATATCATATATTTCTATCCCCATTGACTGACTATATTCAACAATATGCTTCGAAAATTGGAGAAGTTCTCTTAAGTATTCAGTTCTAGTTTTTTCGCTTTTGTTTTTAGTATCATCAATATTTTTCTGATCGTGAACGTAGTAGTATATCATTTCTAAATCGTTAAAATCCTGAAATTTTTCATTATCAAACTTTTGATTATATTGTCTTCTTACGGCAAGTTTATTGTAATACCGGTTGTCGTTTAAATTTGCTATCATTATTGGAATAGGGGGCAGCTTGGCGCTGGCAGATAAACTTTCTATCAAACTTAGGTTTGTGGTCATCCAAACACTCCTGTCAGAAAAATATTTTCTCTAAAAAAGAATATTTACAATAGAATAGAGCTGAAATATACTTTACTTATAAGCTATTTGGCTTTTTTTATGCAACCTAACAGGGTTAGCAGAAAATATCATTTAATCCAATACGCAGTCTTTGGACATTAGAATTTGTGGCACATACCAGTGTGTTCGAATCTATTCTGTTCATAGGCTGCTTTTTTATTTTCAAAAAAAGCAAGTGATCTCCTGACTGGAGAAAAGTGATATTTTTACACCGCAATAAAAATAAATACGGAACGATGAATGTTTCCGATAAAAGACTGGGGACCCACCTCAGTCTTTTGTTTTAACTAAATATAGTTAAATTAAATTAGAGAACACTAATATTCATTAATTACAACAAGGTATAACTATAAAGACATTAATTTACTTACTATAAGTTAATGTATATAAACTTATTATAGTTTATTTCAATTCAATATTCTATATATATAAAATAATACAATATTAGTTTATATAATATTAATATTAAATAACTAAATAATACTTTAACTTAATATACATAAATTACTTTCCATATTGTAATTTAATTATCATTAACTTATAATCAAGTTAATAGACTATCACAAATATTCAGCGGAGTGATATTTCATCTATTAACCTTTTAGAAAAAACATTTTAGAAAGGGTGTTTCAAAAATGGGGAAAAAAATTGAAAAAACGGTAATGTTGAATTTTCAACCTATCCAGGTAACGTTGAAAGTGAATCAAGAGATTTCGATGGAAGAATTACTTCAATTAGCGGAAGAAGCAGTTATTAAGCAAATTAAAACAAAAACAACTCGGTATTCTTATTCAGTGAAAGAGGGAGAATCATTTCAATTAGAGGAAGCTTCACCGGGATTAATAGTAAGGGAGAAAAGCACCGGGAAAATAGGGGTGATCTATGCGATTAAACCTAATAACAAATATCCGATTGAAATCGTGATGGAAGGTGTACGTAGATTAAAGGTAATGCCAATCACTCTCGAACCAGTGAAGGATAACATACATATAGAGTCAGCGGTTTTTGGCAGGGAAGCATTCCTTAAAGAAACTGACGAGTGGGTGGAAGGCCATACTGGGTACTTCAAGAACAAGAATGAATTGATTCCTTTTGTAGTTAATAAAGTTACGAAGAAAGAAATCCGTATTTTCCCGATTAGACACACAAAATCCAATAATTACTATCCGTTAACTACTCAACATAAATCTCTTATGCTCGATACCAAAAATAAGGATTAAGGAGGAGGACCAGACCTTGGAAAATCTATCATCAAACAATGTGATTGCTCATATAAAAATAGACGGGAAAGAAGTTCCCGTCTATGAGTCAAATATAGGGGAGAATTTCGTATTTGATAACCTGTTAATAGAAGTTAAGTCGTATCTAGCTGCAACTCCTATAAGACGAGAATTGATAGGAGTTGGGTATGCTTTATTAGATAAGCCACATCGTTTTGCAGTAACAAGAAGGAATCTGGAAGAAGTAACAGCAACACGCAAGCTGCTGAATCATCTTAAAACTCGACATAATATAGAGCTAGATAGCTCTACATTAGAAGATCCTGCTTGTATTGATCTTGACTCCTGGGAATTTGAATACGTTCGTTTTGTGAAGCCCAACGGGAGGGAAATTTCTCTCGTCATTTAAAAGATATATAATAGAAGGAACTCGGAAAAAAATAATAGTAATAGTACATCCCTTGTGAAGAAATTTTATCAACTCAGATTATAGATATAGGGGTATCTTCAGGATTATGCGGATATACAACAATAGGGAAGAGAACATTGTCTCAAATAGGGTTTTAATCTCTTGGGACTTTACCGATTTCACATCTAATAAAGTTTGGGAGTATCTCCTAAGACTTGTCTGGAAATGCTTTACCTTGTTAAATTTTCGTATTTAACGCTCCGACGGCTTAACGTTATAAAACCGCATTTTTGGGAAACTACTTCCGAATCTGTTAATAAGGTTTGAGAAGGCATTGGTTCCAGATGTTTTGTTTGATAGTGTTAGCTCATTGGCTGATTTGAATTCTAAGTGGGGTTTTGCCTGGTACCTCAGTTATGTTTGAGGAGTATAGGGGCCAATAACAAGAAATAAATGAATTCAAAAAAATTTTAGAGTATTAGTTGTTTTTTTAACAATAAATTTCTCTTTATATAATAACAGGTTGTCGATCGTGCACAATCGAGAACTTGAAAATCCAATATTAAGGAGATGTATAATATGTCATACACTACTAGAGAATATACTGCCACAATTACCGCAACTCTAAGTCAAATTCGCTCTATGTCTACGGCACATGGTGCGGCTTATCGTACACTAAATGAAAATTTATCAGGACCTGTCTCACAAGTTTTATTTAACCCAGTTACTTCAGCAGCTTGGGGCGCTCTTGTAGGACGTGTACTTGTTGGGAAAGCAGTACCGATAGCTTCTGCTGGTTATTTCATGGCAGAGCTTGTTAACTACATGAATAGTACAGCAAAAGAACTTCACAAAAATAAAATTTTAGGTGGACGAAGAATTATTGATGATGAATTAATTCCTTTTTTAGAAAACGGCAAGTACACAGCGGTAGAGGCTGAATTCCTTTTCTTAGAGCATAACTTAGGGAGCGGTAACTCTGCTCGTTTTATTCAAGGGCCACATACAGGTGGTAGCCCTGTCCCTCCCGGTACCTACATTGTAAAACGTGTACAAACTTCTAGTGGACAATGGATTATTCTCTAAAAAAAATAATAAATTTCCAGGTTACGCTGTCGAGATTTTATCGACAGCGTGTTTTTTCTGTAAATTTCATTTCTTTTCAAATACAAACGTATGGGCTTTGCAAGAGAAAGGGGAATGTGAGTGTGCAAGTATCACTAATTCTTTTTAAAACATGAACAAAATTACCTAGATTCTTAACCACATAAAAAGCTTGTAGAGAAAAACAAGGATCTCTACAAGCTGACAGAGCAATTTGCTGTTTTTTCTTTTTTTTATTATTAGAACCTTTTAGTAAAAGTTATAATTCTTTAATTAATCTTTAAATCCCAATCTCAAATAATACTAACCCTTAAGGTTTAATGCAATTATGGACTCTATAAAAAAATAACAACGATTATTGCAAAAGTAGTTAATAAAGAGGAAATATGTTTCTTCCCTACGAGGAATTTCCATTCTAGAATGGATTGATACAATAGTATAGAAGCAATACCACATACAAATACTAACCTGAGTGTATCGTTATTACTATTATTGATATAAGCAATAATCCAAATACTCAAGAAAATTAATGTTATAAATCCTTTCCCTAAAATATTCATTTTGCTTCCATTTGAGTCCTCTAAGTCCACTCCCCCTAAGGTTAAGCGTTTTCCTATTATTTCATTAATGAAAACTAAAACAACCACAATAAACAATGCCCCTAAGGTCATAAAAATTCCCCCACAATCTATTTTTGTTTAAATATTAACATAATTCTGCCACTAATTGTGTATTTATACTGGATATTACTTGTTTATTGTTCTATTTTATTGCTCTTTGGTGAAAGACCGCAAAAACCGAACCAGTAAGGTTCGGTTTTTCGACTATAAGAGAGGAATCCAAGTTTCGTAAGATGTTTGAGCTCGTCTTACTACTCCTCTTCCTTTAATGAATCGAATTCGTTGTTGGCCACTTACCGTATATTCCACGATAGGAAATGTTACTTATGTTGGTATAATTTTGTATTGGACATAAAAACACATCAAGTTCGAGCATCCCTTTGTATCCGTTATAAACAGGAGTTCTTTAAAGAAATTCTAACTGTGGATGCAAATCCAAAAAAAGGCGTTTGCAAAAGATGTCGGAGTGCTTGCGATATATCCCTTTCTAGCTGAAAGGTAAAGCAAAATAAAATTATGTTTGTTGGGTGAATTAATGCCATGATTGTAAATACTAAGTTGAGCGCTTCGTAGTTCACTCATTTCCGACCGGGCAAAAATAATGTTAGCCGCGTATTTCGTGAAAAACCATATTATTTCAAGTGACTATATCACTTGGTACTACATAAACAGGAACTACTCTAGAAGAAAACAATCTTATAAGTCTCTTAAAGTTTTGTTTTCATGGCTTGTTGTAATTTTGTTATAGCTTCCGTTAGACTTTCAATTCGTTTCTCAAAACGGATAAGAAGGTAAATAGCTATCATAACGGGAAAGCCAAAGTTCCCTAGTATGGTGACAATTTGAGGAATCTCCATTTGTTTTCACCCCCTTAAAGCAGTGAGCTAAAATCGGTTAGCTCACTGCTTTTCTCCTGTCAAACTTCTCCTTATACTCTGTAAACGTAAGAGGGGTTTCAATTTTACCCTTTAGTATAGCTTCAATGACCTTTAATTTTATTTCTTGTTCTAAATCCTCTCTGTTGTTCAGATCAGTATTCATAGTGGACTTCTTTATTTTCGAGTCAACTAGAACGAAGGCTCGCATCAGAATTTTTTCATCGAATTTTTTCACAAATATCCACTCTCCTTGAAGGTTAGAAGTTTATTAGTTGTCTTTGTACTTTTTCTATTGCTCTTTTCTTTGTTTTTGCTATATTTTGAGGGGTTTCACCAAACAAGTGAGCAATATCTACCTGTTTTCTGTTTTCAATTATTATAAGTTGTAAGATTTGCATTTCTTTTAGCGTTAAACTTTTGAAAGCTAGGAGTAGATTGTCATTTTCAATAATATCGAATAAGTTTAAATCCTGATTCATCTCATGAAATTCTTCTTGTTTGTAGGAAAGAAAATCACCCATGGTGCCATCGTTTTCCGAATCATCAATCGTTTTATCCAAAATTGCAGGGTATCTCACCTTTTGTTTTCTCAACCGTTTGTCGAAATCAATAGAATAAAAGTGGGATAGGGTCGTGATGTACTTTACGAGCCTATATAATAAAAAATGCTCAAAAAACAGGTTGTCCAACATTCTTTGGGATTTCTTATCACCTTGAATGATCGCCTTTTCGAGGAGCTCCATATGAGAGGAATCACTTTCGAAGAATCCCTTGACAATGGGTTGAGAAAAAAACTCAACATTCATTTGTTTGTATTCGTCTAAACTAGTATATTTCTTAATAATCACCACTCTCCATTCTTTGGCTGCTACATATTAAAGTGAAAAAAAGCGAAAAAAATAAACCGAAATGCGAACGCTTGTTCTTGTATTTTAACATATTTTAGTCGGTAATTGTTTTCTTTACTCCCAGAATGAAGAAAAAGGCAGGGTGAGTTTTTTCATATTGGTTTATATTTAGTGTTAGTGTTACTTGTTTTAGAGACATTCTAGCCAATATAACAGTAGAGAAAGTGTATTACTGTTCACGTTCCAAATGGGTTACATTCACTAAGTTGTCCTTTTTTGCTTACAATACATATCTGCGTGATATATAAATATATGTTAGGGTTTCTCTTTGCCATTCGCCTAGTGGTATCGTAATGCACAATAGTACATTGATCCAACTTGCGTCAGCGAGGGAATACGTAATCTGTTCCGATTCTCGTATGGATCGGAACGCCATACGCAGGTAGTTAGCAAGAAATATCAGGTTGTATTTCATTCTCTCGGAGCTATAGTACAAATGCTTGATTTTTGTGTTCACTTCACGTAAACGGGCACTCCACCAGGTCAATGAACGAACAATCCCTGTGTATTATCATGAGGGGTAACATCAGGATAATACGGATATACAACGATAGGGTATAGAGCCTTCTCTCAATAGAGTTGTAATCTATTGGGAGGCGTCTAATAAATCTTGGTAGTGCCTCTCTACGACTTGTCTCAAAAGCCTTATCATTGTAAAAGTTTTCGTTATTAAAGCTGCGAAAGGCAAACTTGAAAATTCACATTTTAACAGCGCTACCCCATATAAAAGTAATTTTCGTAATAATTTTTATGGATATCTCACAAAGAATGGTTGATAATGTAAATATGAAAAGGGAAAGAATTCGTTGAATATTCTTTTTTAATGGAGCGTATATGGACATACATTTTAATTTTAATGAGGGTACAAAGCTTATACACCTAAAAAAGGACGATACTTAATGTCTAAATTTTAAAAAAACAATTCATTTTAGATAATATAATTGAAGGCAATGCAAAAAACATGAATATGTGAAATAATATATCGATATTACCAGCATTCGTGTAATCACTGATTGCTGAGATTATTTTGATATTAAAACAACAGAAATATTTTTTGACAATGGTAGAGAATCAGCTAATCTAGAATTGAGCATCTTTTTAAAAAATTTAAAGTTCGAAAAACTAAATAGTGCAAGTTTAACTTAAGTAATCTTTAGGATTATGCAAAGGGAGAATGTTCTGTGATGGATTAATGCATGCACTCTTTTTCTTTTTCCTCTATTAAGTTGCTAATTTTATTAATAAGAGTTATCTTTGGATAGCTTTTTATTTATTAAATTTAAATTACTTTTTGTTAAGAAGTAATATATATATTAAGTTAGAGGAGGGTTCACGTGGTTAACGAAGAAAATGATCCAACGCTTAAAGAGTACTTAACTACAGAAGAAGTAGCAGAAAGATTAAACGTAAAAACGGCAACAATCTATAAATATGTTCGTGAAAAGAAGTTAGTTCCTCTATACGATCACAAATGGCGAATGAGAAGGACAAAGTTATTCCCTAGCGACCAAGTAGAAAAGTTGGAGAAGGCTCTGAAAAAGCCTGGTTTTACTACTGGTGAAGTAGCTGATGCATTAAAAATACATGTAGCCACGGTTAATTCTTTTATAAATGACGGCACTTTAAGTGCCGTAAAGCATCTTTATAAAGGTAGAGAAATTTATTTTATCTCGAAGGAAGAGTTCGAGCGTTTTAAAACGGCATATAGCCATCAAACTGAATCGCGTTTGGACAAGAAGTTTTATTATTTAAAAAACCAAGGATTTCTCTTATTTCAACTTTTTATCAATAAATATACGCACGAGCACGGACGCTTAATGGAAATAACAGAAGAAAAGAGCAAAATAGTTACTGAACATGGTGAGAATATTCCCTTAGACGTTGCGGAGAAGCGTGGTTTTGAGTGTTATCAAAAAATTGAAAATAGAGACTATAGTACAAGAAGAGGTTATGCGAAATTTAGGTTTTCACGTCCGTTTAACATTAAATCTTCCATTTATACAGCAATTGAACTCATTTATGCTGCCGCTGGTCCTCAGAACATTAGGATTGATTTACAAGAGAACTTTATTGAATTAGAGGTAAAGCCTTCTCTTGTAGTAAGTACAGATCAAGAAATTTTAGAGGTATTGAAGAACAATATCTTAGAAGGAAAAGTGTTGGAACAACCCGAAGGAGTATTCCTAGACAGTGATCTAGAACCATTTAATATTTCGATTCCAAGCCAGCTTAAGGACTTCATTAAAACCAAAGCTAAAAAAGAAAATAAATCCATGGAACAAATTGCTGTCGAGGCTTTTGATACTGTTTGGGAATGGCGAAAGCAAAAATAGAGGTAGGTAATGATGTTGTGGAACAATTGAGTATTTTTGAAATGCTTGAACCTAAACCGGATGCAACTCAGGATAACGTAGCTTACTCTCTAAGGTCCGAAGTAACTGTCCTAGAACCCGCTCCTACTTTAGAAGATAAGAATCCTGAAGACTACTTTTACTTAAAATCTTTTGCAAAACAAAGGGGGTACATCTCTTCCATACAAAAGAACAACCGAGCTACCTGTTATACAGTTGAATTTCAAAATGGGATAGGATTTTTTTACTGCAGTGATATACAATTGGTTGAAACAGATGATAACAATAGGAGTTAATGAAAATGAAAAAAAGAGATATGCAGAGCGCATTTTTAAATGAGATCCGGAAAAGTAAAACTGCTATTTCCCTTCATTTAAAAAACGGAAAAACCCTAAAAGGAGAACTAACAAATTATGATACGTTTACCTTGGTTATTAATTATAACTCCAGACAACAAATCATATACAAATCTGAAATAGCCACTATTACTCCCCAGGGACCATTAAAATTTTAAATACTATTTGACTATAAACAAAAAGGTTAGATGCTTGCCTTTCTGTTTTAAGGAAGGAAATATAGTATGGCCAGAAGAAGAAAGAGCAAGGACGACATAATAACAGAATCGCTAATGATGTTGGTGGTTTTAATTACATTTGGAATCTTTTTATTAACCAGTTCATTATTTCTGACAGCTTCTTTTGGGGTAGTATCTGTCTCCGTAATGTTTGTTTTTCTATTTGTATCGGCAAAGCAAAAAAGCAACATCCTAAGTAACTCAGGCATTCAGGAGATCGACCAAATGACCGGTCATACCTGGAAATCTTATACACCCGATTAGGTTATATAGCTAAAGTTACCAAAGGTAGTGGAGACTATGGAGCTGATTTAATATTGCAGCAGGGAAGTAAAAGAATAGTGGTACAAGCAAAACGCTACCGGAAGAAAATCGGGATAAAGGCAGTCCAAGAAGTAAGGGCTTCGATGGATTATTATCATGCGGAAGAAGGTTGGGTTGTATCCAATAGCTATTATACAGATGCTGCTATTGAGCTTGCGAGATATAACCAGATTAAGCTTATTAATAGAAACCAATTAATCAAATTGATCATTTCCTCTAGAGCTACTGCTTCTTAAAATGATTAAATAATTTTTAAAAATTTTACTAAAAAATAGGAATGCCCCATGCTATCACTTGGATACATTGGGGCTTTTCTTGTTGTTTCCAAGTGATAGCAAGATATGCCGTAATATTCGATATTATGTATCCAAAAGTCCTATATGTATTTTGTCGAAATGACTAGCAGAATCGTAGTCTTTATTATGAAAACATTGATATTAATAGATATAAAGATTGTAAGTTTTTAAGACTCTAATTAAAGAAACCTTTAAAAGATTAAATATAATAAAGAAACGTTTAAATAATAGGAGATTAGTCCATACTTCTTACTAATTCGACTTTCGGGAGGGAGAATTGTGTCAGAGGTAAAGGTTAATCGAAAGAAAAAGAGAAAGACTCTTTTTGGTAAATACTTGGAAGAGAATGGTATTAAACAGGTATGGTTAGCAGAGGCGGCCAAAGTAAGCGAGGGGTTAATCAGCCAGCTTGCGAATGATAAAAACCGAATCCCCACCATGCAGACAGCGAGACTAATCATAGGTGTACTGAAGAAGAGGGACAGATACGTGGATCCTAATGACTTCTGGTGATCTAGCACAGTTTTTTGAATAACAAACTATCAGGCTGCATAACATGTATAAATAGCATGTTAGGGAGCGATGATAGAATGTTTATAGATGGGCAGTTAATTAGCAATAATAGTGGAATAATGGTCATTGAAGGATTACTGCTTTCTTCTGAAAATGAGACTTACAAATCTAAAATCACTTTACACGTGCATACTAACCTGATTGAAGTCAAAAACATCACGATTTGGAGCGAGAAAGATAAGACTTTTCAATCCATTAAGGGTATGCTACGTATGGATGTAGAGGATTCCATCAAAGAGGCTGCGTTAGAATGTATTTTGGAATAAATTCCTTAAACTGAGTAAATATGCTATAATTAGGTTAATCATATACAAGATGGGATGAGCCCAGTACAAAGCGGAAACTAACGTTTCCGTTCTTGTGCTGGGCTCATTTAGTTAGGGGGAGAATGTAATGACTACTTCATATGAAGAGCAGATAGCAGCTGATAAAAAAGCTGAAAAAATGGAACGGATCTTAAACCATAGTTATCCCGGTGAGGGCTACATTAATGGGCCACCCATAGTATGGAAGAAACTTGTCCTGTATCACTTCAATAAAGTAAAAAGAGATGAGATTACCCTCAGTGAACTATTACAAAAGCTTCAACAATCAGGAGTAACATTCAATCAGTCTGATTCTCTTGTGAAATATCCGGTAATCAAATGTCTAGAATATATTGCAAAAACATCAAAAGTAGAAATTGATATTAAGGAGTAGAAAGTTATGAAAAAAATAATTGCCCTTTCCGGTCTAGCTTTAATTATCTTAGCCTGTTTTATCTTTGCGAATTCAAATTTTTCATCTGAAATAAAAAAACATGCACCAGGCCCACTTTACATTGGGGGACATCCATATAACTATGAGTAATTTCATATATCCTAAGCTTTCAGAAGAAGAGAGAACTAGAATTGTTCAGCTGCAGCAGGCTATGATGTTTGCCAAATACGGATCAGATATTGAATATTATAATGATGAGATTAATAAAATTATAAAGAAAATTGAGGATTAGTTGGCCAACCCTAGAATTTTTTTCTAGGGTTGGTTGTTTTTTTATTTTTTTAAGGAAGGGAGGTATAAAAGTCTTTTAAGATTACTATACTTATATTAAAGATATAACGCTGATAGTTTGCCTATTTTGGGAAGAAAGTTCGAATTGATGGAATAAAGAAAAAGTTATGAAATATTTTTTATAAGTAATGGTTTACTCTTTGATTCTTTTGGAATATAATCCTACCATGAAATATTAGGACAAAACCTTTGAATAAAGTATATTAACTGTATTACATGCGTAAGCTACGTATATCTACTAAGCTACCAATAATGAGAGGGTCCATCAGGAGCCATACAATCCTGTTTTTATAGATTTATGCAAGAGCCTTGCTCGGAAAGGAAAGGTGAATGTGATTGGGAGTTTTATTACAACTGAATAGGTGTAAAAGCCCTCCGGCTACTTTCAGTCGAATTTTATGTGATACGTCTTCTCTAAGTATCTTGGAGGTGAGTATCGCATGAGAAAGAGGCTTTATACTATTAACAATGGTGTTTTTATAAGTTGCTGCTTAGAATTTGTGTTCAATGTCTGGTTACCAGGTGTAAAAGAGGAGATCCTATCCTTCACATCCAGGTTTGATACTATGTATGTGTATCTATCCAGTAGTTGGTCCTTAAAATTGATGTTAGTATGTTTCACGATAATGCTAGCATCATTTTTCACACGTAAACTAAAGAAAAAATTCCAGAAGGGATTTTCTGGAATCAAGAGAAAAACATTTAGTTTTTACAAAAAAATTGTAAAAGAATTTAAGGAATTCAATGATGAAGAAAACAACTTCAAAGGATAATTGTTGTGGGGACAACATTTATTCTTTGATCAGAACTCTTTGTGGGGACAAAGGGTTCTTTTCATTTTCACTGTTATATCTTATGAGAATACATAACAAAGCATGATAATTTTTTTCATATTCACACACATTCTCATTTGTCAACAATTAATTCACATATTTAAATTAACTTAAATAAATAATATCACTCTTCCGAAGAACTTGACAAGCATTTTATTGGTTATTTGGGTACTTGTTTCATATAAGCATGAGATCTTTTTAATTTCAAGGGTTTGATATTATGTAATTTCACTATTATTAACTATTTCAAGGATTTGTATTCGTTAAATTAATCTTAATACATGTTAATATAGATAGTCCATACTTGTTATAATTATGGAGTAACACTTTTTCTTTTTACTTTTTTTGCAACCATTTATGGTTAGCGGTATAACAATTAGGCATTGTGACCTTTGGGTCGTCGTTTAAAAGATACACGTGTAATTTGCGTGTATTTTTCTATTCGTCGTCCTGGAGGTCTTTTTTATTTTATCTCAAAGGGAGCGTGATTTTATGTTAGAAACAATAGGTCTTGCTGGTTTAGTAGGAGGTGTTACAGGTCTGATTGCACATTTAATTAGACATGAAAAAAGTCTGATATATCCAAAAAAAATTAAGAGACCAAAAAGTCTTCACTTAGGATTTTTAGCGGATGTATTGATAGGTGCTTTAGCAGCCATTTTTACCACACATTATTTGTTTAACCCTAGTGATAATCGCGAGTTACTAGGAATAGCAATTATGGCGGGGATGGCCGCGGAAAATGTTCTGTTGTATAAGGAATTAAACACAGAACGGGCGAAAGCAGATGAGCTAAATAAATTAAATGACCGTTTAGGTCGTTGATTATTTAGCTTATTCCCTTTTAAAGGTGTTGAAAATTACAATTACATATCATAGGAGGAAAAATGGAATGTTCGGACTAACAAAACAAGAGAAAGAGCAAATTAATGAATTAAGAAGTGAACTTTTAAATGCCAGCACTAAATGGGAAGTTAGAGAGCTTGCATCCAAAATACACGAGGTATTAAACCGAGCAGATCACAGAGTAGCATCCATAAAAAGATTTAATAACAAGTTTAGTTCAAGAAACGTATTAAAAAACAAACAAAAGGCTTAGTCCTTTGTTGCTTTTTTTTTTAGTAAAATTATGCCATAATATTACCAATGATAAAATATTATCTATTACGTTAAATGTAATCCAACATTCAATATATAGAGGTGATCTTGTGAGTAGTATTTGGTCGCATATGTCAGATGAAGATAAGGAAAAGTATCAAGAATTAAAAGAAGAATTACTCCATGCTCGAACCAAGAACGAAGTGAAGTATTATGCAGAACAAATCCATTTGCTCCTAGATCAAGTCGAAATTATTGTTCATAAAAACAGAGCAGAAGAAGCAGAGAATCTATAATCATGAGATGCTGCTTCTTTTTATTTGTTATCTTGTATATCAAAGGGCAAAGCGCCCAAGTAATTGTTTAATACAAAGTTCGATTATTTATAAAGTTTGATCGTTTTTAAAGGATTGATAAAAATCCTGTTGTATTATCAGCAACAGTTTTTCTTATTCCATTAAAGGGCCATATAACGGAACAACAAGATGAGTAATATGAGGCGAGGAAAAAGGAGTCAAAAACAAAAGAGCTTTGTGGAATCCTAGTAGTCTAGCCTTTAGATAATTATCAGTAGTGATAATATTATCTATCGCTCTCACTCTATTTGCTGCCCACTATTATTTCCAATAAAAAACTGTTTTGTAATTTATGTTTTGTTGGTAAAATCCTTTCTGTAAGAAAAAAGAAAAACACACAGGGGGATATAATGATTAAAGTTTACAAATTGGAAGGGAAAAGAACAATTTTGGCCATTCTTCTCATTTCCTTCATCATAACGGGTCTTTTTGGAGTAGCGCCAGCCAAGGCTTCTACAGTTTCATCTGCTTATTTTTCTGTGGATGGGAAACTCATAAAGACGACCTACTATATGCAAAATGGCCGTGTAATGGTACCAGATCTATTCTTCAAGCACACAGGTGCTGCTGTTGACAAGAATGAGAAATACAATTCTATTGCGGTTGAGAGAAATAATATTGTTGCTCTCCCATTGGAAAAGGCATACATCGACTACTACGTGAAAGAAAAAAACAAATGGATTCGCGAGTACCTTGCAACAACAACAACTGTTGTCAATGGCCGTCCATACATTCCATTGTTGGTAACTGCACAAAAATTAGGCATGACGGTTACCTACGATTCTAAAATCAATCGAACCTTTATTCAAACAAACACTTCAGTAGAGAACAAGCCAATCGCTATCGAAAAAGGAGACACAACAGAAAAGAAAATCGCCTTAACTTTCGATGATGGTCCAGACAAAATTATTACACCTCAAATTTTGGATATATTAAAAGAAAAAGGTGTACCAGCCACGTTTTTTGTAGTTGGAGAGCAAGTTTCTTATTTTCCGCAGTTGGCTAAAAGAATGGTAGAGGATGGTCATACCATTGCAAATCATACATGGAATCATCCTGAATTATCCAAACTTTATACGTCTCAAGTCATCCAACAGATTACATCTACCAATGAAATCATTGAAAGAGTAACTGGAGTAAAGTCTACTTTATTTAGACCGCCTTATGGAGACTATACTGCAGCTGATGCTCATGTATTTGATAAGCTCGGATTTAAGAACATCATGTGGTCTGTGGATACAATCGATTATAGCGGTAAATCAGCAGAGGAAATACTTACTATTGTGCATAGGGATAAATCCCCAGGAGGAATTGTCCTCCAGCACAACTTCCAAAATACCAAATTACAAGGTACTGTTGATGCGCTACCTCAGATGATTGACCAATTAAGAGCAGAAGGCTATGAATTTGTAACAATTGACAACTTATTAGCAAAATAGAATATTAAGATTTTCATATTAAATATAAAATAAGCTTCCTAATATATTCATACCCTCGTGACTTAATTGAGTCCGAGGTTTTTTCTGTTTACACAGAAATAGAGTACCTTAAATCTGTTACAAAAGTACTGTGTGTCTAGTTAAAGGATAATAACAGACAAAAACAAAACTTTTTTTGTGGAAGATTCATAATGGAAATTTTTAAGCTGTCATTAAGTGGGAAGGGGCTATTTTTTTACCAAATTTTGATTAATATCCAATTTATAATTATCTAGGTATAATAATCTAGGCTATCTTAGATAGTACATAATTTGAGAGAGGAAGAAAAATAGTATATGTCTTCATCGTTTAGGTCATTTTACCGTTGGTTTGCGGTAATCGTATCATTTTGCCTTATTATCAGTTTAGTAGGACCAGGTTTTACAGAAGCAGCTCCAGGGGAAGCAGAAAGGGGTCCTAAAAAGGAAAACCTAAACGCAGATATTGGTGAACTACCAAATAAGCTTCCAAAAGAAAAATTGGAGTTAACTAATAAACGTACTCCCTTTTCAACAAGGTATTTAAATCCTGATGGAAGCTTTACTGAAGAGATTTTTATGGAGCAACAGTTTTATCAAGATCCTTCAGACAAGAAGTGGAAGAAGATTGATAATAAACTCAGAAACAGCGTAAAAAAAGCGGGGAAATTTGAGAATACCGCAAATAATCAAAAGGTATGGTTTACGCAAGAAACTGGTAACGGGGAACTTGTTACTGTTGAAAAGAATGAAAAAACCATTAGCCTCGTTCCATTAAAAGCAAAAAAAGCAAGAGGTACAGTGAAAAATAATGAAGTGAACTATAAAGGTGTTTTCGAAAACGTCGATATTCATTACCGTGTACAAGGCAGCGCAGTGAAAGAAGATATTATTCTTCATGAATATCAAAATGAAAATACATTCAGTTTTGAGCTGAAGGTGAAGGGTGTGACCCCTCATAAAGAAAAAAATGGGACCATTATTTTTAAAGATTCAACTGGTAACCAAGTGTGGTTCTTTGAATTACCATTTATGACAGATGCAAAAGGAAAGTATTCTGATAAAGTCTCTCTTGATTTACGTAAAGAAAATGGAAAAACGTTTGTTGACGTTGTAGCTGACCAGGCGTTTTTAGAAGATCCAGAGACACAATATCCTGTGACCATTGATCCTACTATTAATAGCTGGGATGTGGTACGTGATAACTTTGTTGCAAGCAGCTTTCCAGACTCTATTTACTCCAGCAATACCTATATGCATACCGGTTTCAACAGCTACTTTGGAAATACCCGTGCCCTCGTAAGATTTTTCCTTCCGGCACTTCCAAGTGATAGTGTAATAGACAGTGCGACATTTAATGCCTATCAAACGAGAAATGATAGTCAACAAGTTTCTGTAGATTTACACCGCGTTACAAGTGATTGGTCGTCGTCTGTGACATGGAAAACACAGCCAACTAATGCAAGCACTAAAGAATCAACTGTTACAAGCAGTTCTTATAACGAGTACTGGGGATGGGATATTACAAAGCTTGCAAAAGACTGGTACAACGGAGTACAAGCTAACTATGGTTTGATGCTTAAGCAACAGAATGAAACCACTTCACCATTTCGTACGTTTATTTCGGTAAATAATGGTAGTAATACGCCTCGTTTATCGATTAACTACCGAGTAGAAGCTATTGGTATTGAATCCTTTTGGACGAATACGGAAGATGGTGTAAATCCAGCAAACGGAAATCTTGTTTATCAAGAAACTGATGTTAAGATTCCGGGGCGTGGACCAGAAGTAAGCCTAACTCGAACATTCAATAGTCGAAAATCTTCTTTTAAAGGTTTATTCGGATACGGGTGGATTACTAATCTTGAATCGTTAATTGTTGATTCAGGAAGTGGACCAATTACTTTAATAGATGAAGATAATACGCGTCACATTTTTGGAGAAAAAGTCGGAGGCGGATATAAACCTGCTGGGGGCGTTTACCTTGATTTAATCAAAAATGGTGACGGAACGTATACGATTACTGAAACTGACGGTACAGAAACGAACTTTAACAGTAATGGTAAAGTCAGCTCAATCGTTGATACAAATAATAACACAACGATTTTCGCATATGACACTTCTGGAAAATTAACAAAAGTTCGAGATGCTTCCGGGCGGGAAACAGCGATCAATTACGGCACAAACGGATACGTTTCAAGTGTAACTGATCCGGCAGGCAGAGCAACAAGTTACGAATACGATGCATCTGGTAACCTCATAAAAGTGATTAATTCAGAAGGAAAAGCAACAACTTTTTCATATGATACTGATCATAACATCACGGGAATTACAGATGCTCGTAGCATTAAAACAACACTTGGTTATGATACGTCAGATCGCATTTCAAGCATCAGCCGCCCGATCACGATCGACGGTGTTCAGCAAACAAGTACGAGCACTTATTCTTATGATACTACCAATTTGGCTACTTCTGTGACCGATGGAGAAGGTCGCCGAGTGGATTACACGTATAATGCAAATGGAAATATTGTACAGCAAACGGAAAATCCATTAGATGCCGCCAATAAAGCGATAACTACTTTTACGTATGACAACAACAATAATTTGACACAGGTAAAAGATGCTAATACCAATAAAGCGAATGGAACTGCAACATGGGTATACACCTATGATGCAAATGGCAATATTACCAGCATGAAGCTTCCGGAAAACCAAACGGCTTCTTACACATACGATGGTCAAAACAACTTAGTAAAGGAACAGGACTTTAACAGTAACGTTAGTACGTCTGATTACGATTCAGAAAACAATAATACGGAATCGACTGACGCGAACGTACAGACTTCTGCAAGCAGGTATGCAACAAATGGAAATGTAGATTATGATACACACCCTATGTCTGCTGCTGATAATCAGATTACAAACTCAAGTTTTGAGATTGATAGCAATACGGATAACTGGGCAGATAGCTGGACACAGGCAATCGAACCTGGAAAGACAGCTACCTTTGCATGGTCAGATACAGCGAAAATTGGTACAAAATCAATCAGTATTTCGAACCCTACAGGGTGGGCGATTGCTAAATCAGATCAGATGATTCCTTTTGTTGCAGGAAATCATTATATTGTTAGTGGATATGTGAAAACAACAAGTATGACCAATACAGCAGTCGTAAAGTTAGAATTTTTAGATTCGACTGGTGCATGGATTAGTGAGAAGGCAGCATATCAATTAAAAGGAACGCATGATTGGACACGTATACAGGCTGTTGTCAACAATGTACCAGCGAATACAGCTAACATTCGAGTATCTGTAGGTCTTAATGCAGGAACTGGTACAGCTTATTTTGACGGCATCCAGTTGGAAAAAGGAACGGTACTCAGTGCATATAACCACGTGGAAAATTCCAGCTTTGAGAGAAATACCGGTGCTGGCGATAAGACTCCTTTAGGCTGGGCAAACAGCGCCAACTTGTCTGCCAACGATGGAATCTATCAAAGTGATACAGGGGAAGATAATGTATATGTAGGTACCTATTCCCTTAAACTTACTGGTGAAAAGGCGAAAAATAAATTTATCAAGCAACGCATTAAACTTTCCGGAGATGCCAACACACCATTGACTTTGTCTGGGTGGTCGAAACAAGTAGGGGCTGACGTCAACGGTGGAAACTATGTTGTTCAAGTTCAGATTAATTATACTGATGGAACAGTAGGGACTTTTGCGAATGATTTCAGCAAAACAACAGCTGGTTGGCAGCATGGGGCTGCACAAGTAAAACCTACGAAAGCTTTCAATTCCGTTGATGTACTATATCTTTACAATGATCAGTTGGGTACAGCTTGGTTTGATGCGATGCGCTTAGAAAAAGGAGCTTCTCACACCTTTAACACCTATGACGCTGGTGGAAACTATCTCACCGAAGTAGATAATCCCGTTGGAGATAATGTGAAGTTCAGCTATGACGCAGTTGGAAATAAAACAAGTGTTACCGATGGAAAAGGAAAAACCACGTCGTTTGCCTATGACAAACGTAATTTGCTTACCAGCGTGACGGATGCCAATTTGAAAACAACGTCATACGGGTATGATGCGGTTGGAAATCGGACAACTATTACAGATGCCAAAAACAATGTCAACACTTACGATTATAACGAATTTAATCAGATTTCAAAGATTACGAACCCATTAAATCAAGTGATTCAATTGGGTTATGACAAGAATGGAAATACGAAAAAATTGATCTTTCCTAAAGGCGACACCGTATCCTACACCTTTAATGCTTTAAATAGGATGGACGGTATATACCATAATGGCGTTAAACAGTGGGGATTGGGCTATGATGCCAACGGAAATATTGCTTGGTATGCGGATAATACTGGTAAAACAACAAGTTTCAAGTATGATAAAAATAACCGTGTCACCCAACAATCTGTAGGGGCGGCAAACAAGATTGATTATGCATATGATGATAACGGTAATCCTACTTCATTAACTGTTACTTCAGGAGCGACGACAATTACTAATGGATATAGTTATAATTCATTGGACCAGGTAACGGCAGTTACACGAGACGGTGTAAACCAAGCGAAATTCATATACGACGAGCGTGGGAATTCCATTTCTACCAGTAAAGGTAATGGTACTTATACTGCTTTTGAATATGATGATGCTAACCGTTTGAAATCGGTGAAAAATTATAATGTAGCCGGAGGATTATTAGATACCTACACGTACTCCTATGATGCCAATAACAACCAAACTAGTGTAGTCACAAGTGCCGGAACAATTTCTTATCAATACGATGCTTTAAATCAGCTGACAAAGGAAACATTGGCAGATGGATCTACGATTTCTTACGAGTATGATGCAGTTGGGAACCGTACGAAGAAAATAGTAACTCAAGATGGAAATACAACGACAACCAATTACACTAACGATACTGCGAATCAACTTACCGCTGTCAACGGTCAAGCATATACGTACGATACGAATGGAAACTTAAAAAATAATGGAACAAAAACGTATATCTATGACATAGAGAACCGTCTGATTGAAGTAAAGAAATCCGACGGTACATCACTGGCAAGTTTTACCTATGATAAAGATGGCAAACGCTTAAGTAAGACTACTACGAATGGAACGATATACTTTCACTATAGTGGGGATAAAGTGATTTATGAGACAGATGCTAATAACAGCATTGTAGCTTCCTACACATGGGACGCCCAAGGTAATCCGGTTAGCATGACTAAGGGTGCTGAAACTTACTATTACCATGTTAATGGACACGGTGATGTCACTGCACTTACGAATGCAAAGGGTGTTACAGTAGCTCAATATCATTATGATGCTTGGGGAAACATCACAACTCAAACAGGAACAATGGCTTCTTCTAACCCATATCGTTACTCTGGTTACCGATATGATGAAACTACTGAATTATATTATCTAATGGCTCGCTATTATGATCCGGAGATCGGAAGATTTATCACAAGGGATACCTTCCATGGATTTGAGGACGACCCACAATCTATAAATCAATATACCTATACAAAGAATAACCCAGTAATGTTTGTTGATCCAAATGGTCATTTTCCTTGGTGGGTCCTTGGAAAGGCTGCAGCTGGAGCTGTCGGAAATACTTGGAGTCTATTTTGGAGTCATTGGAAAAAATATAAATTTAAATATTGGAAGTCAAAATTTCCTTGGAAGACTTTTGCTAAACGTGCAGCAGTAGGAGCAATTAGTGGAGTTGTAGGTGGCGGATGGTCAAAAGTAATCGCTGCCCAGAAAATTGGTCTCTACGGACGCTTAGCAAATGACATTTCATATTCGGCTAAAAGCTATATTTTAACAACAGTTGCAAATGGGGATAGACCGACATTTAAAGGATTAGTTAACGCTATTATCTTTGGTTCAAAAGGAAATTTAGGTAGTATATATAAGAACAGAAGATTACTAAAATAATTTTCTGCTAATAATACTTTTGTAAAAGTTAGAAAGGAAGAATCAATGGTTTGGTTAATTATTTCTAAGTTGTTTTTATTAGTATTTGGACTGTTATTTTTTATTAAAGGTTTAACCTTATCTAGAGTTACACAAAAAAAAGATGAATTTATTGATCAAATTGCAGTCTACGATGCTTCTCTATTACAAACGGTCGTTATTTTTCTAGTATCGAAAATCCTAAAAGTGATGCCTATTTGGGTAATCAAAACTTTACTAATAATAATTGGTATAACATTAATTTATGTTGGGGTATTTATTGTTCCTATAAAGTAACCTATGATCGATGAATGCTAAAAGGATGCAATTGGATGAAAACATTAATTGTTTTCATCCAATTTTTTTATAGTACGATGAACTGATAGCTAATTTCTTCTTTACAAAAAATTTGATTCCACAGAGTTAACATACAACAATCTTAATTGTTTATTATAAATTTCCGTTATTTTGGATGAAGATTAAAGAGAGTTTTGATATATTATTACCACTTGTCTAGTAGTTTCCATTTATCACAAGATAGGATCCATAGCTTTCAGAAATGACTGTACCCTAAAAATTCATCTGTGTTTACTTGAGGGACAAGAGAAAAGACCCATGTTAAAAAATTAGGATTAATATCCATCTATGATCCAGTTTAACAAGTATCTCAGTTGAACCACTAGTAAAAGTTATTTATCCAACTTAATGCTTAGATGAAACCGTATTTTCTAAAATGACTATTTCTTATTTAAGTTAAGGATGCTTTTCTGGAATATCTGTGAAGCTGATGTTCAAGAACGATCTTCCATTATCGGGCGCGATTGTTGAACAACATAGGTAGAAAATGATCAAACTTAATATCACAGCTACACCAAGAATTAACGATTAACTTGGCAGCTGAAGAGTTATAAGAGTTTGCAAAAGAACTAGTCATCACATCATAGGTCGGTCCAAGATGAATAAACCTCAATTAGCAATGAAAATTGAGATCACCGCGAAAATATATGATGAAAAGGCAAATGTTTTACCGAAAAAAATAGAAAGTAATTGAAGCTTTTGATATAATGAGATTATTCAAGTGTTTCTTTTACTTTTTCTATGCGACCAAATTTGGTCAGCTGTTACTTTAATAAATTTCAGGCCTATGGGTCAAGTTACGGTATTACCGTTCTTGCTACTCATGGGCTTTTTTGTGTTTCAAGAACTTCAACAAACATTCTTGTGTTAACAAAGACGGTCCAAGTTTCATAAAACTTTATCGTCTTTTTTATATATATAAAACCTTTTAGGAGAGTGGAGAAATGTTATTAACAGCGGAAAAACAAGCAGAGGAATTAGCTGATTTGTTAGTCAACAATACACAGATTCCTCACCAGTATTTTGAGTTCGGATCCCTATTTTTATTAAACGTATCTTCTTCAGAGGATGCCATTCAGGAATATGCTTTTTATAAGAAAGATGAAAGCTCTGAATGCTATTACAAGTTTGAAAGTGTAACTGTTTCCTGGTGCAAAAAGGAGATTATGCAGTCAAATTTGGAAACTTGGGATCAGCAAAATATTGATGATATGAAATCAATTATGAGTGATGTACCACTTAAAGAAGCTCGAAGAGAGTTCATTGACCATATTATACCTTTCCGACAAATGGAACTATTTAAACAAGCGTTTGAGAAGTTCAAACAAACTTATTAAAAATCAAAAGGAGTGTTACGAGCATGCAAAAAAATTTATATGAGTTAGATTGTCGAGCAGGGGACTTTTTCCTAGTAGGTTCATTGGTAAAGATTCGTGAGGCACTAGAGCAAGTATTTGAAGCAAAGACTGGAATTTTTGTTTCGATCCAAGAGGAAGATGAGGATGGAGATATCATCTTTTCATTTCATAGCGACAATTATGGAGATTTACCACTTGAGACACTAGAAAACTTTGAAAAAAAAGGATGGTTAAAGGACGACTGGACAAGTATTATACTTGAGCAAACAAAGTCTACCATCGCTTTGTATTCAAAGAATTCGGTAGCTACGAATGATGTCCATTCCAGTGCGATAGAGGGAAAAGAAATAGCCATATGTCATTTTCACCAGGATCCATACATTGAAGCTAATAAATCAATAACTGTTGATTTTGGCGAAGGAAATATTACAAAAGTGACTGTTTGTGAAGAATGCTACGAAGCTATTGTAGTAAAAAAATGATTTTTTTAGAGTAGAGGTGTAATACCACTCTACTCTTTTTTATTAAACTTTTTCGGAAAGAGCGTGATGAAATGTGGAAATCTCTAATAAACAATAGTAGGAAGAAAGATTTTCTTTATATTGTAAGAAGTTACATGAATCTGGAGGCTTGTGGGTATTGCGGAAAGGAAGAGGATCCTGAAGCAATATGCTATAAGTGCTTTCCTAAAAATAAGGAAATTGGCTTCCAGAGTAAAATAAGAGCTACATTTTGGTCCTTGTTAAGACAATTTGGCCGAAAAAATAAGTTTCTCACCATTCGTTCTGAATTAAAGGTTATCAATAAAGAGATAAAAAGAGCTACTTATGAAATGGATGCAGCATATATTGAAGAGCTAATGGACGAAAAATATAGACTTATTGATAGTGTCTAGGTTAAAACAGATTCTTACTAGACGCGTTCGACCCAGAAGACGTCGTAAGGAGGAAGAAAAAAATGAAAGTAAAAATAGGCTGTTATGTTAAAGAATATTTGGCAGGTAAAGGAGATATGGTTATAGCTTCTTGGTCTCTGGGATTTGACGGTTCAACTTGTACGGTTGGAAAAACTTATGAGATAAAAGGTATTAGCCCAACGAAGAATTTAATTATAGAGAATGATAACGGGCTAACGAAGGAATATTCACCTTTACATTTCGTGCCAATTAACTAATACACAGTTTGAAGAAAAGATGATAGTTAACTAACTGAGGAGAGTAAAGCATGATAATTTGTCAAAAGTGCAGTGGAAAAGGAATTCTAATGTATGTAGAGGAAGCATCTATCAAACACAAAAAATGTAAAGAATGTAATGGTACAGGAAGAAAATAGTCTACCTGTAACAACCTAATCTAATAAGGGATGAATAATTAAAAGCAGCGGGATCTTCCCTCTGCTTTTTCCTATTTAAAAGGAGTGACAATATGTTTGAAAAGTCTGCAAGAGAAATTGAAAGACGTTTTATTCGACGAGTATCCAAGAATAACTCAATTCTTACTTTTACTGTTAAAGGCAGAATCAATTATATTAATAAGATAAGTGATTCCTTTTTATCTATCACTACAAACAAGAGTGTTAAACCTTTCTCTATTTCAAGAAAATCCATTAGAAAGGCAATAAGCTTTTTTATAGATTCTAAGACGATTACCAGGAAGCAGCTACAATGCTATAGCAAGTTTACTTCGTCGTTGCTAGCGGTCCTAGTAGATGTCTTTACTGATAAGGTGATTCTTAGGAAAATGAAGAGCGGAGAAGTGCGTATAAGCCTTACAGGGACAAGGGTGTTTGCGTCTGGACTTGAAAAGGATCCATATATTAGAGGTGAACTTAAAAAGTTAGGCGGAAAATATCTGCTTCTTAACTACTATCATATTAGAGGCAATCGAAACTGGAAGAGGATATTGGATGAGGGGTTTCATTGTATCGTGGACAGTGGGGCCTTCAGTACCTTTAGATACAAGCAAAGATGGAATAAAAAATTGGATAATCAGCTGGAACTATTCCATATTGATGAAGTAGAAATGATTTCCGTGGAGGAATATGCTAATTTTATTAATAAGGAGTGTCAGGATAATAGAATAAAGGCTTTTATAAATTTAGATGTAATTGGCGACCCGCAACAAACCAGAAGTAATTATGAGAGATTAAAATCCCTCTGTCCTGCAGCTACCATTTGGCCAGTATGGCAATTTAATGATACGGTAGATAATTTAATGGAGCTATCCCAAGAAGAACATGAGGTGATCTGTATAGGGGGTCTTGTACCAAGCATCTTAAAACACAAGGAAGAAACAAAGGCTAGACTCATTGATTTGGTAAATAAGTTTCCTGAAGTAAATTTCCACTGTTTGGGATTAGCTAACCGGTGGTTATGTGAAATATCCCTGTTTTCTGCTGATACGACTGCATTTTTAAATGCCAGAAAATCACCAGATCAGCGAAAAGTTTACTTAGAAACGGGGGAGCGGGTTTCAGCCGATGAAGAAATGTCAACAATAGATATAATTAAACAGAACCTTCTTCATTTAATAAACCTAGAAAAAGAGCCAGTGAAGCAATTAAGTCTTTTTTAAAAGGTTTACTTAATGTATAATAAATGTAAATTATTTAATTTATGGGAAAAACCCAATGTGATAGGCTTTCATGCCTTGCTTTGGGTTTTTTTTATTTCTAGGAAATTGCATTTCTATTTCATAAAAATATAAATAAAAGAGTGAAGGTGATTACAATTATAGACTATTATAGTGCGTTAGAGAATAAGAGATTAGAACTGCTAGATGCAGTGAAAAAGCTTGGTTTATCAAATGAAAGAACTTTGCAGATTTCACAAGAATTAGACGAACTTATAGTTTATGTGCAAAAAGAGACAAAAGGGGTGTATAAATGTGGCTAAGGCAAAAGAGGGGCATGTAATTTCATTCAAAAGGGATAATATGACGATAAAGGGGAGAGTAAGTATTCTCTATCAAAACTCCGCTGTGGTAGAAATCTCTCATGATGATGCCATAAACCTAGGTTATTCCACGGATAGAACAGTGGTAAATCATAAAAATTATAAAATCCTTAAGAGCTGAATACTATCCTCATAGGGTGCATAGATATTACCATTCTAATTAATGGAAGGTGAATGATATGCACAAAGTAAAAAGTGTTAAGTTTAATCTTGATATCAAACGTGATAATGATTTACATACATTCGCATCACAAAAAGAAAATTTTGCTGGATGGGTTAAAGATTTGATTGAGAAAGAAATGAAAAAAACTACGGTTCCTGTTTATAAATCAGATCAGGATGGGGTTATTAGGATAAGAATTCAATAACCAGAATCGAGTATACCAATCAATAAATCAATAGTGTAATAATCATTGGAGTTGAAGAGATGCATTTTTCAAACAAAAAATGGCTAACATGGCTCATGCTGTTCCTGGCGCCACCTTATGGTATTTATTTGTTATTACGGAATCGAAAAGAATATCCCAAATACTTGCCTTTTATTGTAGGAGGAGTATTTTCAATACCTTTTATCACCATGATTTTTTTAGAAGATGGAATATGGGCTCTATTAACCTACTTAGCTTTAATTTTAATAGTTGCCTCGATCATAGGCTTAATAAAAGGAAATGTCACTAGCTTGCAGATACATAATCGTAAAATTGCCGGCATTACACTATTGCTTGCCTTTATTGCGTTTTTTAGTTTTGGTACCGGTTTACCTGAAGCAGATAAAGCACAAAGTACTACCACAGAAGATAATCAAATCGGTACGAAATTCGATGAGAATTTAGAAGAAAAAGAAGCCGAAGAAACTGCTGCTACGGCTAATGAAAAAAACGATGAAGAGTCGCAAAAAGAAGATTCCAAGGAAACCTCAAAAGAAGTAGAAGCAAAAGAAACTGAAGCAAAAGCTACAAACCCTCCAGCAGCCAGTGGAGAAATGTCTGTTCATTTCGTTGATATCGGTCAAGGATCAGCCCAGGTAATTGTTACTCCTAGCAGTAAGGTAATGGTTATTGACGCAGGTAACAATGACGATGAAGATGATATGGTAGCTTATCTGAATAATCTCGGTGTACAAAAGGTAGATTATATGATTGGTAGTCACCCGGATGCAGATCATATTGGTGGTATGGATGCAGTAATAGATTCATTTGATATAGGCGCCATTTATATGCCGAAAATTTCTGCCACTACCCAGACTTTTGAATCGGTATTACAGTCGATTAAAAACAAAGGTCTCTCTGTTAAGACCGGGGCCGAGGGAATCTCCTTTGATTTGGGTGACGGTATCAAAGCCGAGTTCCTTGCTCCAATAGGTTCTTCCTCTGATCGGAATGAAATGAGTATTGTGGTAAAAGTAACATATGGAGAAAACAGTTTCCTCTTTACAGGAGACGCAGATGAGCGCTCAGAGAATGAAATGATTACACAGCATGGAGATAAGCTTGATTCGACCGTATTAGCGGTAGGGCATCATGGATCCAACGGTAGCTCTATATATGCCTTCTTAGAACGTGTGAAACCAGACTACGCTATCATCCAGGTAGGGAAGAATTCATACGGACATCCCACTCCAGAGGTCTTAGAACGTCTGAATAACACAGGGGCCGAGATTTATCGAAATGATAAACAAGGAACCATTGTATTTACTACAAACGGTAGTGACATAAAGGTAAATACAAATGCCTGGGTATATAAAGCACCAACCACTAAACCAAAAACAGAAGATACAACCAAAAAGAATAACGAACAAGCTCCTCCTGCAACTCCGGCAACACCTCCAGTAGAGGAAAAGCCAAAAAAAACACAGTCGTTATCCGCTGCCGCTACAATTAGTAATGCGACACCTACCCAAAACTCTAATTTAGTCGTAAGTGTCACTGTAACAGATGGTCAAGGAAATGCAGTATCTGGCGCGGAAGTAACATTAACACTCCATTATAAATCAACAGAAACGGTGTATACCGGGTCCACCGGTGCTAATGGTGTGGCTGATATAAGCTTCAGAATAGGGAGAGCTGCTAAAGGGTTTACAGTGGAAGGGGATATTAGTGTAACTGCTAACGGATTGACTACAAATACCTTAACGGCCTTTACACCTCAATAAGAAAGGGGATTCAATCCATGGAAGGCATTATTGATCGTTTTGAAGGAGATATAGTTGTAATTGAAATTGATGGTCAAACAAAAGATTTTCCAAAATCCGAAGTGGATCCAGCCTGCAAGCCTAATGATGTAGTTTTACTAGTAGGAGGAATATGGTTACCAAATCTCAGCAAAACAAAGAAGAGAAAGAAGCATATTCAAAACCTTATGAACGATGTATGGGAAGATTAAAAAAGACAGACAAGCTGCTCTAGCAAGCGTTAGATTATCATAATTTCAACCTAATTATGGATGGGGTTCAATATGAAAAAAATCAAGCAAAGTAACACTCTCGTTTATTTAACCTACAGTGAATTATATGGATATAAAGATTCAGAATTAAGCGTGATAAATGAAATAAAGGACAAGCCATTGTTGGATACCCTTCAACTTTTGTCTAGGTTGCAGTATGTTGATTACATGGACCAAGATACCAAAAGAACTTTTTTGCTATTCTTGAAGCAGAAGGGACTCTTAAATGAAAGAGTTGCTACAGTCGTAGCTAATAGGGCCATGATCAACTACCAATGCATTTTAACTTTCTGGAAATATATTTTTGCATATGGTGATGAAAAAATGTTAACTAAATCCTCGAATTTATCTGAAACTGAATTACTAGGTCAGGTGATAACCTTATGTGCCAAGATTGGTGATTTTTTATATCGAGGAAATTCTTCAACTTTGGAAAGTGAGTTGATTAGGAATATTCATTTCAACAACAGGCCAGAAGTATTTGCATCATTAGGAAGATCTTCTTATATATATTTAGACTTAGCGGCAGAAAAAGAAAAATATAATAGAAAAGAATTTATTGATATTCAATCTGACTTTTGTGAAAGAAATCCTTATACTATGAAGGAGTATTTATCAGTTATTACTTCCCTCATAAGCGGATTCTCTAAAGTAAACACCAAAATAACTAAACCAGTAAGCATTAACCCAGAGATATATTATTCTGAAGTTTCTATAAAAGAGGCTGGTATCAAAATCGTTAATGAACTTTCCTTTTCTTTTTCAGAAGCAAAGGAATGGGTCTTAGAAAAGATAAATCACCCCTGGGATTTTTCATTATTTCAAATAAAACCATTGTTTAACTATGATGGTAAAAACTTCATTCCTATATGTATTCCCTTTTTAGAAGATGAAGTATATGAGGCTTTCTTTTTTAAGGTGAGGAAAATGTATGATAATGATAAAATTCTAGGATTTCTTGGAAGGCCTTTTGAAGAATATGTTGCTTTAGCAGGTAGACAGAGTGTTAAAGATTCTAAAGTTCCTTACCAATATATTGAAGAGTTTGCATATGGTGAAAATAACTCTAAACAATCTCCGGATGTAATGATCAGACTCGGAAAAAAGCTAGCAGTTTTTGAAGTTAAGAACCGCAGAGTACGAGCAGCGGCCTTCCTACAAGGCGATGAATTATCCATTAAGAAAGACTTAGATAGAACATTTATTGAACCAGTTAAGCAGGCTTTCACGTCAATTTCAGAGATTCTAACAACAGAAATATCGCATAAATTATCAGGGGTGGAAGAAGTTTATATATTTTCTGTAACTAATAATAAATGTAATAATTTAGGGTTTTATGATGATTATGTAAACGAGAAACTCGAACAAGTAAATAACTCAGAAATAGTAAAAGGTTGTATTTCATTGGATATAGAAGAATATGAAGCGCTATGCTATCTAGTGTCAAAGAAGAGACCGATCTTTAATATTGTTGATGAGTTTTTAAAAAACCCTCTTATTTCCTTTAAGAATTTTCTATATCACCGAAATTTTCCTATGCGAAAGCCGAAATTCTTAGAACAAAGGGTTTTTTCTGCTTTTGATGATGTTTTAGAGGCTTTCGGTGCACAAGAAAGAGTTAAAGACTTTAAATAGTAAAATTGCTTTCTAAACGGTTAAGATATAAAAGAGATCTTACTGGTTAAAAATAAGTTAAGGTCTCATAAAAAACAATTAAAAGGCTTTGTAGACCAAATTCCTAAATTATTGACCTGATTAAATAATGAATCATAATTCATTTTCCCGACTGTTGAACCACGTAGGTAGAGAAAATGATATAAAAACTCAGTTCTTATAGAACTGAGTTTTTATTGTTTATATAACCATTTAACTAAGGGATCACTATACATGGAGCAACATGGTTGCATATATCTCCTTAAGGTAGGAATCTTCCATTTCTTCTAAATTTCTTGGTCCACGCTCACTATTACTAAGTATTTCTATATCCTGTTCTACTAGTTCCATAATGCTCTGATGGGCAATGTCTGTATCATCTTTAGAGTATTTTTTTAGCCGGTCTTTAATTTTTTTTACCGCCAGGCAATGTTCTTCAAATTTAGCAGTATCCCCGTACTTTTCTATGTAATTTTTTATTTTGTCATTATGGGATTTGCCAACAAGCAGTTCCAGCTGTTCTGAATCTTCAGGTTCACTCACAAAACGGGATGAACGAACAGAAGACTTTTTAGCCTTAGCATAATCCTTCTTAATAGAATTGAACAAATAACCACCCAGGTTATCAATATTCTTTTTCTGTTGTTGGAGTTTTACATATTCGATGTTTCTCTCAAGCTGATCCTTAGGATATGTATTTATGAGGTACTTAGCTTTTTCCTCTTCTATACCTAAATCTAGCATATCCATAACAATCTCTTGAAGCTCTGTTGGCCACTCGCTGGTAGAGGATTTCTCTACTTTGGAACCCTCATCGTCTGGTTGCACCTCTGTACTTAACGAATTTCCTTTCTCTTGCCTGCGATCCTTTATAAAGAAAGTAATAGAGGTAACTTTTCTCCCCGTTTTATGCTCCTCGAATGTGAAAGAGAGATCCGTTTTCACCTTTAACTCTTCCATTGCGACACTCAGAACTTTATTTTTAAAATGCCCATATTGTTTATATTTCCCTTCCTCTATGGCCAAGTAGTTTCTAAGCTCCTCGATAGTGAAGTGTCGTTTTCCAATGCTTAGATATTGCTTAAGTAGTTCATAGATACGAATGGAATATATCGATTGTAGCTTAATCACGTTTTCAAGCTGATAGGAAGTGAATTTTTCTTTTAAATTTAGAAACAGATGTTTTAAGTCCGGATTAAATTTCAAGAGAATGCTTCCTTCATTATCTTCATAAATGGCCGTCATCAGCCAGTTAGCAACCATTGTCTTTGTCCCTTGCTTAATGGTTAATGTTTTGGTCTGTAGATCAGTTACAACTTGCCTAATATGAGAGTAATAGCCTGTACCTGGTTTCGTCCCTACAATGTCCATAAAATCCTGCACACGGAATTTATATGCCTTTAGTTCTTCATCGTTCGGCTGCACCTTACTTGCTAAAACCAATAATATGCGCTGTTCTTGTAGAGATAGCTTGTATGTAGCTTCGATCAGTTGGTTAGACTTTGTAACCCAGTTTTTAATATCAAGTTCATATGGAGCGGCTTGCACTTCTGTCGTCTTTCCCAAAACCATACCTCCTCGCAATCTATCACTAGTATAATGGAAAGGTGATAATTTTAGAAAGAGGAAATAGAGATTATTTTCGCATAGTCATTAACTATCACTTATTTTGCGTCATATCAGGCTTTATAGAGGTTTTTATCCAAATTATTCCTCTAAGTCACGCAAAATTAGTGATACTTATACCCTTTGACTATAAAATTGTAATTTCTAGGATACTTGAACGCAAAATTGGTGATAGTTGGCGGTAACTTAAATTTTCTCACGCAAGAAAAGTGATAGTTTAAGAATGTGGCGCAAAATTAGTGATACTTTACTCAAAAAAAGTGATAGTATACGCAAGATTGGTGATCGTTTAACGCAAAATCAGTGAGGTTTCACTCAAAATTGGTGAGGATAAACGCAAAATTAGTGAGGGTTCACGCAAGAAAAGTGATAGTTTACGCAAAATTAGTGATACTTAACTGTCAGAAACCCTTATATATCAAAGGATTTCGACACCTTAAAACAATAAAACAATTAAATCATTAAAACATATTAAAATAGTGTATAAAACAACAAAATAGTTGTTGCAGCTTCCACCAAATACTTTCATTAATACAAAATATATAACAAATCCTATATAATATTCGGAATTTAACATAGGAAAGAATACCGTACACTATAAGTACTACTAAACACCCTCATATAAGGAACTCACCCATTTACTTTAATTAGTATAATTTAAGGAAAAATGGAGGATCTCTGTATGGAGCCTAATGAATATTTACATGCTTTGGACACTGAATTCCAAAGTCTCATTACCAAATTCGAAGAAGTAATGTCTTTATGGAAAGACTATACTCATTCTAATATCCTGGAACGGTCCCATATAAAAGAAAAGTTATCTACTAAATTTAAAAGATTTAAGTCAAACTTAAAAAATAGATTAGAATACATTCAAACAAAAGGTGATTCTTTAGAAAAGAAGGTTCTCCTTGCTGTTCTGCAGGAGGTTTGGATCATGTTAAAAGACCTTAGCCTTAAACGGCTTAACCTAAATAATACTGTGTTAATTAATTACAGATTCAATTCTACTGTTTATATATTGAAAAGCGGTTATCATCAGTTAACCCAGTATTCATTAATAGAGGATTAATTGAAAAGAAAACTAAATGAGAAACTTCTTCATATTTGTTATATAATGTATTAAAAGGGAGTGATTTACATGAAATCTACTGGTATTACACGAAAAGTTGATGTATTAGGAAGAATTGTCCTTCCTGTAGAGCTTAGACGCTCACTAGAAATAAACATCGGAGATCCACTAGAGATATTTGTTGATGAAGACCAAATAATTCTTAAGAAATATCAGGCTTATAACCAATGCTTAGTATCAGGGACAGTTGAGAAGACAAACTTATCATTAGCTGGGGGAAAACTAATATTAAGTGAAGAGAGTGCTAGAGAATTGGTTGCGGAGCTTCAAAAGTGGTTAAAAGAACCGGTCCATTCATAGAAATGATTGCATATGTGAAAAAATTTCCATATAATTAAGGTATAGTTTTTTACCTTTCTTTTTTCTATGCAACCTTTAAGGTTAGCAGTCTATTAATATTACACATTAGCGTCCTATGGGGCGAACTTATTATACTTTTGTATCTATTTCGGTAGATGAGGTATAACCAAAGTTCACCCCTGGGGCGTTTTTTGTTGTTAAAAATGATTGCAAAAAAAGAAAGCCAATTTAATTAGGAGGTGAAGAGTATGTTAGTAGAGATTTTAGAGATTTTAGAGCAACCATTAATAGCAGGTGGTTTCGGTACCTTGTTAGGACTTTACCTACACGCAAGGAAATACAAAGTTATTAAGTGGCCCAGACGGTTAAAAAAATCTTGGGATTTAGGATTCCTATACGATTGTATGGATTCTGCATTTGGAGCGTTTGCTCTTGTATTGGCTCTTAACCCAGGAGATCCATATCGGATGTTTCTTGTGGCTCTTATCGGCGCACTAAATGCAGAGAAAGTAATCCAATATCTTTCCCGAATGTTTAATCAAGTAACAGATGCCAATATTACAAAGTCATTAGAGAAAGAAGTAACTCAATCAAAGGACAAAAACCAAAACAAAAAATCATCGTAATTAAACTAAATTTGTGATTGAGAGGAGAAGCTATTATGTACCAAAAAGTCACAGTTAGCGACATTCTAACAGACGAGGAAACTAACCATATCAAAGTCCTTAGAGAATCAATGAAAGATTCAAGAACGCCAATTGGTGTTATTAAGAGCTGGTTGACGATTAAGAAGATTATTAACCTGGCAGAGGATAGATACCATAGGGGTGTAGCGAAAGGTAATTTTACACCAAAATTGAGAAACTTCATCAGCTAAATGTATGCAGCTAAAGATTTATTCTTTAGCTGTTTTTTTATTTGCTTCATACGTCTAAATGGACGTATAATGAAAGATAAGTAAAATATTGTAAGGGTGAAAAGTGTGGAAAAGTTTGCTTTATCAGAAATATACACTGCTGCATCTGCTTCAAACAAAAGAAATATTCCTTATAGCACCCTGAAAGACGACATTGTTCGATATAGAAAATTTGATAGTCAGCTGGAACGGGGTCTTATTAAGAAGGAAGGAAGAGTATGGCTAGTCACTGAACAAGCTTTAAATGAAGTTTATGGGAGCCAGGACACCGAAAACAAGGAGGGATGAGAAATGGCAAAGTGGAAGAGTATCCTAAACCCTAGAGAATTAGAAATGATAAATCATTACCAAAGAGAGATCCTAGAATTGGATATTGAGAATTCCGAGATCAAAGACCAATATATACGTGAGATTACACGTCTCATGGAATCCGCAGCCAAACGTCATTACGAGGAAAACCCTTCATTAGTCCCGCTCCATAAGGGTACTGCCGGCAATGCGTTTGAACCTCCTACCGTTCGGGACCTATTAACCAAAGAAGAGGAAGATGAAATTGAGTTTCTTAAGTGGCGAATGACAAAGGCTATTACTCCTTGGGGGAAGAACAGATTAAAAAAGAAAATAAACAGTATCGTCTTGGAAGCAGAGGAACGAAATAATTATAGAGACTAGGTTAATTGCTTTATTTTGTGTGTGATATTTCTTTTCTCAATGATAAGTATATGTGAGGAAAATTTGGTGATTTAGTTGGTTTTAAAATCCCATCTATTTCTATCTTATGCTAGAGAAGAGGAGAAAAAAATATGTGTTATTTGAATGAGGATGATTTCTTTGATTACAATGATTTGCAAATGCGAGAAGACGAGGATATTTATGACGATCATAGAGAAGAGATAGAAGAGATTACAAGAATATACTTTGAAAGACAATATAATGACTTCCCGGCAAGATTAACTGAAATAAGTAATAAGAGATCCTGTAATAATAAAGCTTCTAAATCCAAAATCACTTTTCTAGGGATTATAGATGATTCATTAGGAGCTGCTCCAATTGCGAAGAACAATGTAAAAGTAAAATCTGAATCTTATTATCGCGATCAACAAAAAAGCAATAAATTAAAAGCTCTGTACAATCATACATGCCAAATCTGTTCAAAAAAAGGAATTGAAATAAAGCCTGGAGAATACTTTACAGAAACTCACCATCTTAGACCGATGGGGGAACAGGGTCCAGATTTTGAAGGTAATATGGTTGTGGCTTGTCAAAATTGTCATAAGTACTTAGATAATGGAAGTATTTATATTAACCCAGATACTCGAGAAATCACTCACTTTAAGGATGAAATTCAAGGTTGCATTCTGAACTTAAAACACGATATATACTTAAGCTTTCTCTCTTATCAAAATAGTAAGTACATATACCATAAATAACAGAATGACATTAGAAAGGTAAAAGGGGGAAGTAATCCATGAAGAAAATCCTCTCACAAAAAGAACGTGATGAATTATTAGAGTCCGTTACTGATTCTCAAAGAGAATACCTTATAAATTTCCTCAAAAGAGGAAAGAAAACTCAATTTTCTAACCTCATTGCCAATTGGAAGGCGAGTTCTGTGAAGGATGAAGAAATAGAAGTCGCTGCAGCCAGTTGGGAATTAATAGATTATATTGATGCTGGCCCAGATTGGCAGAATGATTCACTCTTTTGTGCTTGTGGAAGACAACTCCGCAGACAATATAAAGTCTCCAATACTTTAACTGGAGAAGTTCAAACCTTTGGTATTCAACATTTTCAAGAACATACCAAGATTGAACCAGAGCTTGTAAAGGATATTATAAAAGGTTTCGAAAGAATTGATTATGAGTTGGATGAGATCCTTCTGAAAATGGTAGATGGTTGGACGCTTGAAGCCGAATGGCTACCTGAAATTCCCGGGGACTTGTCCTTTCCGACTGATATTTCAGAGCATCTAAACCAAGGTATACCACTACTTGAACGACAAGTTGAGAGGCTTCGACTGGAAATCAGGCAGCACCTGAAAGAAAAAGATAAACAATTATTGGAGCGGGTTTATAAGAAGCAAGAGGAGGCTAAAAAGAAGTCTCAGGCTTTGCAAAAAGCTGCTCAGATAGAATCTTCTATGAAACTTGAATTAGAACAGCAGGAGCAAGCTAAACAAGCAGAAAAAGAAAATAAGGCAGCAATAGAGAAAATGTTAGTTGATCGTAAAGAAAATAGAAAAGAAATAGATTTTAATAAAGTTAGATTGTCGTTAAAAAGAAAGTACCAGGAAGCTATCTTAGAAATTATTAATAATCACCAAAATGTAGAGATAAATACCTTGGACGTTTGTTGGAAGTTAATTAATAGTTATGGAGCGGATAGTGATTTATATTCAACTAATAATAAGCCAAGGATATATTTCGATGTCCAATTAATTATGAAAATGTTAGCCACTGAAGGTGTACTGAAATTGCTATCCTATAATCATGAAAATAGTTTCTATTCTATATTGACAGGCGCTAAGTTGGAAGAGGACCAGCAATTGAACTTATTTTAATGCAAATAGAAAAGGATGTAGGTAAAATGCTATACTCACATTTTCAAACACCAGCCAAGAGTTAAACAACTTGAAGAAATTGATTATGAAATTTAGTGAACAATTGGATTTCCGATTAAATACCCACTCCATACAATTTGGTCTGAAGTGGGTATAATTTTAAAACCGAATAAAAACCAAACACCCTTGTTTTCACAATTTAAGTAAACCATTTGACAATAAACTCAAATGAAACAATTGAACTTTAAGGTTTTCTTCTTTCCATGATAAGCTTATCTATGTAAGTTCAACATAAAAAATATTTTAGAATTACAAGTTGACAGGGAGGAGGAATTTAACTTGAAAATTGTATTTTTAATTATATTTTTGATTGCTATTTTCTTTACTTGGAGAGATTTCAGGAAGAAAGTTAAGAACGTAGAAAAAGAAGTAGAAATAAGGCCTATATTTGTACGATTTCTTTTGGCCTTGATTTTACTAATAATAGCTATAATAGTATTCGTTTTTTAAACAACATACAAATTACTATTAAAATGGCAATAATAAAATGCAATAACAGAAGAAGATTCTATACTGTTAGCAGAATTTGAATTATTTGTAATTTTGTTTTTTTATGTTGAGATTCGTTCAACAGAGAGAATGATAATTATATTATGTATAGGAAAACTTTCTTGTACTTTGCGGGTTGTATTTGTATCACTACTTGGAAATGCCATTATGAGAGAGATTCGATTATACATCTTGCAATTTTTAGAGCGTTTTAGAAGTTGAATTGGTGGAGGTGTAGACGTCAAGTTGAATTTTACACTTTTTGCTCGTTTCCTTTTTACACTTCTGCTGAAAAAATGCTCTTCCGATTTTTCATCCGATGACTTTC
>NZ_JBHVHV010000019.1:0-95295 GCF_042800035.1 Sutcliffiella sp. NPDC057660 | reverse complement strand
TCCCCAGAGGGGATAACATGGAGGAGCCGTATGCGATGACCCGCACGTACGGATCTGTGAGAGGCGCATGAATAAATTCATGCGCCTACTCTATTTTGTCCTAAATCATCCTTCCTTCCCATTCTTATCTTTCATCAGCTTACATATATTCTAAAGTTATTCGTTTTTTCTCCATCTAAAGATGTAGAAAACATCCGACTTCTTATTGCTTACAAATTCGTTTGTCCCATATAAAATTAATAGTGTAAATAATTTTAATTTTTGTAAAAAACACTGGAAAAATATTTCGAAACTCGATATATTAGATACTATCTTATATTTTCCAGCATGAGTGAACAAAGGGAGGGAATACATGTGGAGACTTTTAAGAAATTAAAACAATTTTACTGGCCTTATCGTAAAAATTTCTATATTTCATTGATATTTTTACTTTTGGTTACAGTTATTACTGTGATCTATCCAGTCATTTTGCAAGTGACAATAGATGAAGTAATGAAGAAACAGCAGTTCCAGTATGTACCGTATATAGCGCTCGGGTTCATTGGAATCATGGCTTTAAAAGGGCTGTTTACGTACTTTAACCAGTACTTGGGGGATGTGTTCGGCATCCGTTCCGTTTACCGCCTACGGAATGAGCTTTACGAAAAGCTGCAGTTCTTACCGTTCCGTTATTATGACAATGCCAAAACCGGGGATTTGATGTCTAGGCTGACGGCTGATGTGGAAGGGTTCCGTTTCTTCCTATCCTACGGTTTTTCGGAATTGATCAGGTTTGCATTACTGGTAACGATTAGCTTAAGTCTGATGTTTTATTATTCAGTGGCTCTGACTTTCGTTACCTTGTTGGCAATGCCATTCCTTGCATTTGTCACCTATCGTTTTGATAAAAGGGTTCATCCTGCGTTTCGTGGAATAAGAAAATCCTTCGGAAAACTGAACACGAACGTACAGGAGAATATCAGTGGAATCAATACGGTAAAATCTTTATCACGTGAAGGCTACCAGATCGACAAATTCAATAATTCCAATGTCGATTACAAAGATAAATTTATTTCTACAGCCAATGTTTGGGCAAAGTACTTCCCACTTATGGAGTTTATCGGGAATGCCTGTGTGGTTGGATTACTTGGCTTTGGAGGATATTTGGTAATAGATGGCCAATTATCGGAAGGTGCTCTTGTAGCATTCTTCAGTTTGGTTTGGTACATTGTTTGGCCTATTGCCAATCTAGGTTTTGTTATTAATCAGTTTTCACAAGCAAAGGCTTCGGGGGAACGTCTATTGGAGATACTCGAAGCAGAAGAGGATATTCATGATATCCATGGTGCAAAAGACGTGCCAAACCTGAATGGGCATGTAACATTTGAAAATGTGACATTCATTTATCCGAATGAAGAGAAAGCGGCCCTTCAAAATGTTTCCTTTGATGCACCACCAGGAAAACAGATCGGTTTGATTGGGGCAACAGGTTCAGGGAAAACAAGCATCACACAACTGATTACACGATTCTATGAGCCGGAAGAAGGCCGTATTTTAATTGATGGAGAAGAAGTAAACAATTATACACTGCATTCGCTAAGAAATCAGATTGGGTTTGTGCTGCAGGAGTCTTTTCTTTTCTCGTCCTCGATTAAATCTAACATAGCGTATGGAAGACCGAATGCTTCCATGGAGGAAATTGTTCGTGCTGCTAAAATGGCACAGGCGCATGAATTTATTATGGAACTGCCTAATGGATACGATACTATGCTTGGGGAACGGGGAATGGGTCTTTCCGGTGGGCAGAAGCAGCGTATTGCAATTGCCCGTGCATTGATTCTCGATCCGACTATCCTTGTCCTCGACGATGCTACAAGCGCAGTGGATATGCAGACGGAATTCAATATTCAGAAAGAACTGAAAGAGGCTTTGGCTGGCAGAACTACCTTTATCATCGCACACCGCATTTCATCATTGAAGCACGCTGACGAAATCCTCGTATTGGATGAAGGTAAAGTGGTGGAAAGAGGTACACACGAAGAACTGATCCAGATGAATGGACCGTATCGTCGAATTTACGATATTCAATATAAGGACCAAAAAACGGTTTTGCAAGCACAGACAAATTGAAGGCAGGTGAAAAAGAGTGCGAAAGAAACAAAAAATAGAAATGAACGATAACGTAAAAAAGAGATTCTACTATTCTACTGATAATGCAATTGAAAAGCCGTTTAACTGGCAGCAGATGTGGCGTCTATTTTCTTACATGAAGCCTTACTCAAAGAATCTTCTCCCGCTTGCAATCATCACGATGCTGATTGCAACTGGAGTCAGGCTCGCGATACCGATCATCATCGGTAAATACATGTTTGACTTTGCAATCGGTGAGAAAGATATGGATCTGTTGATGAACCTTGCCATTCTGATAACAGTTCTGTACGTTGTCTCTTATGTGGCAAATGCGCTGCGCATCAGATGGATGAATATGCTGGGTCAGAATGTCATTTACGACTTGAGAAAGCATCTGTTTACCCATGTTCAGGGATTGTCCCACAGATTCTTTGATCAGCGTTCTGCAGGGTCCATTCTTGTGCGCATTATGAATGATATCAACTCCCTGCAGGAATTGTTTACAAACGGAGTCATCAACCTCCTTATGGACTTTATACTTTTGATAGGTATTGTAATCATTCTGTTTGCACTAAGTCCGGAGCTTGCTATAGCAATTCTGGTCATTTTGCCACTCATGTTCTTCATTTCTACAAGTCTAAGAAGAAAGATAAGAAGAGCCTGGCAGGATGTACGTATTAAGCAAGCGATGCTGAATTCCCATCTTAATGAAAGCATCCAAGGGGTTCGTGTCACGCAATCCTTTACACAGGAATGGGAGAACATCGCATTCTTCGACCGTATCAATACCGAAAACTTTGAATCTTGGAGAAATGCCACCCAACAGAATGCGATTTTCCGACCTTTTGTTGAGATGACCAATGCGGTCGGAACAGCTATTCTAATCTGGTTTGGCGCATATCTCATTCAATCAAGTCTGCAAGGTGGAACAAGTACACTGACAATTGGTGTTTTCATTTCATTCGCTTTCTATCTGGGCATGTTCTGGGAGCCGATTTCCCGATTGGGCCAGCTTTATAATATGCTTTTAGTAGGTATGGCTTCATCTGAACGTATATTTGAATTCCTTGATGAAAAGCCGATTGTCGATGAAAAGGATAATGCAGTCAGACTGGAAGAAATTCGTGGGGAAATTGAATTCAAAGATGTGGAATTCTCCTACGACAATAAGCGAACAGCTTTAAACCGCATCTCCTTGAAGATGGAAGCTGGTCAGACTGTTGCTTTGGTTGGTCATACCGGGTCAGGGAAGACGACTATTGCAAATTTGATTTCCCGCTTTTATGATGCAACCGGTGGTGTGGTGAAGATTGACGGAAATAATATTCGTGATATTTCCTTGCAGAGCTTACGATCTCAAATCAGTGTTGTTCTTCAGGATACCTTTATTTTCTCAGGAACCATCAATGACAATATCCGTTTCGGACGTCCTACAGCGACAGATGAAGAAGTGAAGGCAGCTGCAGAAGCTGTTGGTGCCAATACCTTCATTGAGCGATTGAAGAATGGCTATGAAACGGAAGTGGAAGAGAGAGGTAACGTTCTATCCGTTGGGGAGAGACAGCTGATTTCGTTTGCCCGTGCTTTGCTGGCAGATCCAAGTATCATCATTCTGGATGAAGCTACAGCCAGTATTGACACGGAAACAGAGGTTCAAATCCAGCTTGCGTTGAAAAAGCTGCTAAAAGGAAGAACGGCCATCATTATCGCCCATCGATTATCTACAATCAGGGAAGCGGATAGTATTTTCGTCCTTGACCATGGTAACATCATGGAGCAGGGTAACCATGATCAGTTAATGGAGCATAAAGGGATATACTATCATTTGGTTAAAGCCCAATTCACGATGCAGGATGCAGGGTAATAGACATTTATTCATAAGTAGGGCACCGGTGCAACCAGCCGGTGCCTTAGCTTGTATCTAGTATAATATGTGGGAATTGAGAGGAGGAACCTGATGAAAGAGATAGTGATCGGCATATTTGCTTCCATGTTTTTTGCAGTAACCTTTATTTTAAATAGGTCCATGGAGCTTTCGGGAGGGAGCTGGTTGTGGAGCTCTTCTTTGCGTTTCTTCTTTATGGTCCCGTTTCTGCTTCTTATTGTCTTTATGCGTCGCAATCTTAAAGAGGTCCTCGTCGAAATGGCAAGATACCCGCTTGCATGGTTCTGCTGGAGTGTGGTTGGTTTTGTTCTGTTTTATGGACCGATAACGTTCGCAGCTGCTTTTGGACCTGGCTGGCTTGTTGCGGGAACGTGGCAGCTTACAATAATTGCAGGTATTCTCCTTGGTCCGTTATTTTATTTTACTCGGGAATCAGATGCAGGAACTATTACTGTTAGACAGAAAATACCCTATAAGGCACTCGGGTTATCGATGGTCATCTTTATTGGTGTTGTGTTGATCCAATGGGAAAAAGCCCAAAGCATCTCGCTATCAGCTTTCATGTACGGCGTGGTACCAGTTATCATAGCTGCATTCGCTTATCCCCTTGGCAATCGGAAAATGATGGAGCTTTGTGGGGGCCGTCTTGATACCTTTCAGCGTATATTCGGAATGACCATAGCGACGCTACCAGTTTGGCTCATTATCTCCGTCGTAGGCATTGTAAAGGTAGGACTTCCATCATCAGGCCAAGTTTTGCAAACCTTTATCGTAGCAGTCTGTTCAGGTATTATCGCTACCACATTATTCTTCTTCGCAACAGACCGGGTGAGAGATAATCATGCGAAGCTTGCCTCGGTAGAAGCAACCCAATCGACACAAGTCATTTTCGTACTGATAGGAGAGGTGGTACTGTTATCCAGCCCCCTGCCAAGTAAAGTTGCAACTGTTGGCCTAGTAATCATAATCGTTGGGATGATCCTCTATAGCACACTATCGAAAAGACTATAAGAAAGGGGGGGGATAGATGACATTCTATAGCAGGAAGATGAATGGAGTTGATGCAGCAGAGATTTTGTTATGGCACTATGAGGAACCATACGAGTTTTATAATATGGATAATAGTGATGAAACATTGTCGGAACTGCTGGACGGAGGTTATCATTCCGTATATGAAGAGGATGGACAGCTTTTTGGCTATTACTGTACGGGGATTTCTGCCCAGGTGCCGGCAGGACATGTTAAGGGTGCTTATTTGGATGCCTGCCTGGATGTCGGCCTAGGCATGAAGCCAAATCTGACTGGATCAGGCAAGGGAAGCTCTTTCTTCTCATTTATCCTGGATTCCTTGGCTGAGGAAAAAGAGAGGGAAGCGACGTTCAGGCTTACTGTAGCGACATTTAACAAAAGGGCTATGGCATTATACTCAAAACTTGGATTCGAGAAGAAAATCACCTTTGAACAAAATGGTGTTGAGTTTGTTACAATGACAAATCCTACGAATCCTATGACGTGACCTACCTTATGTGAAAGCAGTATATCGGAAAAAATTAATGGAGAGTGACCTTGACAGTAATGATTTCTCAAAATTATGGTACAATATAAGAAATTGAAAACGTTGTTATTGGGGGACAATCCGTTGAAGAGAAAAGAGTTTGCGGTTATCGGCCTCGGCCGGTTCGGAGGAAGCATGGTAAAGGCTTTGAGTGAAGAGGGAGTAGAGGTCCTTGCCATTGATATGGATGAAGATAAAGTAAATGAATACGCTAACATAGCCTCCCATGCTGTTGTAGGTGATACAACGGATGAAGCGGTTTTGAAGAGCATTGGCATCCGGAATTTTGATCATGTTATTGTTGCAATCGGTGACAACATCCAGGCAAGTATTTTGACCACACTTATCTTGAAGGAGCTCGGGGTTAAGCATATTACAGTCAAAGCAACAAATGACTACCATGAAAAAGTGCTTAGCCGGATTGGAGCGGATCAAGTGGTTCATCCGGAACGGGATATGGGTAGAAGAATAGCGCATAATATCGTATCAAATAATGTTCTTGATTATTTGGAGCTTTCGGATGAACACAGTATCGTGGAGATTGTCGCCAGTAGAAGATTGGGTGGATACACGTTGATAGACCTTGATATCCGAGCAAAATATGGGATAAATATTGTCGCAATCAAAAGGGGAAAAAATATTATCGTTTCACCTCAGGCAAACGAGGGAATCAAACAGGGAGATATTCTGATTGTGATCGGTGCAGACAAGGATATTGATAGATTTGAGAAGAATTTGGTTGAGGAATAAGTAACAAACCTTAGTGGGATATCTAATATCCCGCTATTTTTTTGTAACATTTTTCAAGAAGGATCGTATATAAAATAGAGTAGCAGGAATCTTCGGCATAATTCGGATGTGAAATCATATATAACCTATAACGGGGAGCGGGGAGTGATTAGGTTGGGAATCATCATGTATTTGGTGTTATTGCTTTATGCCATTGGGATAGGTGCAATCGGAATGGGTATTTTCTACCTCTTGACGCAACGTGATAATAAGTTTGCACTTAAATCTGTTTTAGCAGGAATCATACTTATCATCATTGGTTTTGTAGTGAATGAAAATCGTCCGGTGGTAAAGGGGTCCGCCACTATTACAGTGGAAGCTGTCAGTTTGAATGAATCAAAGGGTACCGGTCAATATTACTGTGATGTCGTGGATGAAGAATCAGGAGTCAGCTATAGGTTTGTGGGGGCTGATAGTGGGGAAGCAGCTTCATATTGTGAAGAGTTTGAAGTGGGATGGGATTACAAAATAGATTATAAGTATGAAGAGGAACAGTATTATTTTAATAACAATAATGATGGTCAATAAAAAGCCACGTGCAGTAAATAGCACGTGGCTCTTTTATCAAACCTCCATAATGATCGGTAAAATCATTGGACGGCGTTTCGTTTTTTCATAAAGGAAAGGAGCTAGTGTGTCTGTGATTTCATTTTTTATCTCAGACCATTGGGTTGTACGACGCTCCATTGTTTTGGACAGGTGCTTTGTGATCAAGGACTGTGCATCATTAATCAGGTCACCGGATTCTCTCATGTAAACAAATCCACGTGAAATGATATCAGGACCGGATGCAATCTTGAAGTCCTTCATATTGATGCTTACGACTACCACAACAAGTCCTTCTTCAGAAAGGATGCGACGGTCGCGCAATACGATGTTACCGATGTCTCCGATACCGTTTCCATCAATGTATACATTGCCGGAAGGAATCTTACCTGCTACTGACGCTTCTGTTTCGGATAGTGCCAATACTTCACCATTATCCATGATAAAGCAATTCTCCTCGGCAACTCCGCAATCGATGGCAAGCTGTTTATGGGTGATCTGCATACGGTACTCACCATGTATCGGCATGAAATACTTAGGCTTGATTAAACGAAGCATAAGCTTTTGTTCCTGCTGTCCACCATGACCGGAAGTGTGGATATCACTTAATGAGCCGTGAATGACATCTGCACCAGCGCGGAATAGCATATTGATTGTACGGTTTACACTTAAAGTGTTACCCGGGATAGGGGAAGATGAGAATACAACCGTATCACCAGGGATAATTTGAATTTGACGGTGTGTACCGTTTGCGATTCTTGAAAGTGCCGCCATCGGTTCCCCTTGGCTTCCTGTACATAGGATCGTTATTTTATTTGCTGGCATACGGTTAATTTGATGAGTATCAATAAACGTGTCCTTTGGAGCGCGGATATATCCCAGCTCCTGCCCGATATTGATTGCCGCTTCCATACTGCGTCCAAATACTGCAACTTTTCTTCCGTGAGCAACAGCAGCTTCCACCACTTGCTGTAAACGGTGGATGTTTGAAGCGAATGTTGCGAAAATGACACGGCCATCCACTTTACGGAAGATGTCCTGGATGCTTTCTCCAACACGGCGTTCTGACATCGTGAAGTCAGGGATTTCACTGTTTGTGCTGTCGGAAAGTAGGCAAAGCACGCCCTCTTTCCCGATTTCCGCCATTTTCGTCAAGTTAGCCGGTTCACCCACAGGAGTGAAATCAAACTTGAAATCTCCTGTATGCACGATATTTCCTTGAGGTGTTTTAACTACAACTCCGTATGAATCAGGAATACTATGAGTGGTACGGAAGAAAGTGACAGATGTTTTACGGAATTTGATAATATCATCTTCCTGGATTTCAATTAACTTCGCTTTACGTAACAAGCCGTGCTCTTCCAGTTTGTTTTTAATCAATCCAAGAGCAAGTTTCCCGCCATAGACAGGTACATCAATTTCACGAAGAAGGTAAGGGATACCGCCGATGTGATCTTCATGACCATGAGTTACGAATAAGCCCTTGATCTTTTCTTGGTTTTTAACTAAATATGTGTAGTCAGGAATAACATAGTCGATTCCTAACAGTTCGTCTTCAGGAAACTTGATTCCAGCGTCGATCAGAATAATTTCATCTTGGAATTGGACTGCATAGGTGTTTTTCCCGATCTCACCTAGTCCACCTAAAGCGAAAACCGCTGCTTGATTATTTTTTACAAATTTCATTTTCTATCATATCTCCAATACTTTAAAGTTTTCAGCTTGTTTTTCATACTCATAAAAAGCTCCATCCACTGGCTGAATGAACTCGATATTGTATGGTTTGTCCTTTAATTTTCTACGCACCTCAAAAACAGCAGAAGCTTCTACATATAATGATTCGGTATTCTCTCTTACCGGTGCTTCTGCAATGTTCTCCTGGTAATACACTTTAAATATCATTCAAATCTCTCCTTAAAAAATTTCTCCTCCAAACTTTTGAATACCGCTGAGAAGTCAGCAGGTGATGAAAAGGGAAGGTATATCTATAGTTATTTTATGTTTGGCTGCATAGGCGGAAGTGTCCGACGACTCTCCGTATTGTGTGATTCTTCTATGCATATGCAACCTTACAAAAAGACAACGCGCCAATTATCAATGCTTCCTTGATTTTTCAACATAGCCGTACTTTGGCATGAAAGCCATTAATATCCTATATTATATACGAATTAATAGGATATTTCATGTTTTTCATGTAAGAGTTTAATTTCTATTTTCTCCAAATGGCAAAAAAATTAAAAGTCCGAGTCTGATATGTATAAAAAAAGACCATGAATACATGGCTGCCAGCATTGTACTTAATACTATTATAGTGAGAGGAACTGGTCTTGTAAAATTTATTCTCGCTACATATATGTAAGAGCCCCTCAAAAATGAAGGACTCATTGATCAAAACTTCTTAAGCTATCGTTTTTCTTTTTAGGAAGTTGTTCATTCGTCGCAGTATTTTTTTTCGAAGCCTTCTAAGCATTTGCGCCTCACTCCTTGTTATCAAGGTTTGTCTGTTTGTAGTAGTGTTAGTATGCTCAAACAGGGCAATTAGTTATTAGGAAAAAAGTATTTTATTTTATCCAAGGAATGGCCAGTAACTGTCAGAGGCATATGGACTATTTAATAATATAGAGACGTATTGACTTTAGCCTATCATAAGTTTGCTGACTTGGGAATAAGCATCGGGCAGATATCTTTCTGCAGCTAGATATTTTGTAAGGATTACATGGTGTAAAATCTTATTGACAGTAAACGCTTTCCTCATGTAGGTTAAGTGTAAACTAATATTTCGTTACCCTAAGAATGACAAGGTGGTAAGAAAAATGAAGCGACTATATATGGCATTGTTAACGTTAAGCCTGATTTGGGGAACATCATTTCTATTTATAAAATTGCTTGTCGGAGAAATTGGAGTAGGGGGCGTGGTTTTCTGGAGATGCATGTTTGGTGTAGGAACATTGTTCATCTTGCTTTTCTTCCAAGGGAAATTGGGGCTTCTAAAAAATCTCCCATGGGTACCATTGCTTCTAATAGCCTTATTAAATAATGCTTTTCCTTGGGCTCTGATTGCAATGAGTGAAATGTCCATCAGTAGCAGCATGGCTTCTGTTGTAAATGCAACAACGCCAATTTGGACAATTCTGATTGGTTTTTCTCTTTTTTCAAGCAGAATGGAAAAAACACAGTGGTTTGGTGTGCTGGTTGGTTTTTTCGGCATTCTTGTTCTTTTAGATCTAAATATTGTGCAGTTATTCCATCATAACCTAATGGGAGTCGGGACGATGCTCGGTGCCACAATCTGCTATGGATTTGGTGCGCATCTGAGTAGAAAACACCTGAAAAATGTACCAATCACAATTATTTCCTTCAGTACCTTGGGGCTGGCGGGTATTGTCTCAGGCATTTTCGTCCTTCTATTTCAACCGGAAGCCTTTTTGGGTATAACAAGTATATCGACGTTTTTTTCCTTGGTTGGATTAGGTGTATTTGGTTCAGGGATTGCTTATCTTCTCTATTACTATATGGTAAAAGAGGGCAGTGCGGAATTCGCTTCACTTGTCACCTATATCGTACCAATCACGGCGATGCTATGGGGAAGCCTCCTGTTGGATGAGCATATCAGCCTCACAATGCTTATAGGTTTAGTTCTGATTTTCAGTGGTGTATACTTATCGTCGTATAAAACAAAAAAGCAAAAATTGGCCAGTAAAATTGTTGCTTAAAAAAGGTGGTTTCAATTATGGATGACAACAAGAAAATCGTATTCTTTGATATAGATGGGACATTGCTTAACCATGACAAAGAAATTCCGGCTTCAACAAAGGAAGCGATAACGAAACTGAAGGAAAATGGTGTATACGTTGCAATTGCAACAGGAAGAGCGCCATTCATGTTTGAAGACCTCAGAAAAGAGCTGGATATAAATTCATTTGTAAGCTTTAATGGACAATATGTTGTCTTTGAAGGGGAAGTAATCTATAAGAATCCCCTTAACCTTGAAAAAATGAAGATATTAAGGAAGTATGCAGAAAAACAGCAGCATCCACTTGTATATTTAAATCATGAAACAATGAAAGCGAACGTGGGGGACCATCCGTTTATACATGAAAGCATGGGGAGTTTGAAATTTACTCACCCGGAGCATTACCCCGGTTTTCTTGAAGAAACGGAGATCTATCAGGCGCTTTTGTTTATAGAGGAGAAGGACCAGCAAACATATCTTGATGCGTACAAGGATTTTCATTTTATCCGTTGGCATTCCTATTCCACAGACATTTTGCCAAAAGGTGGTTCAAAAGCCATTGGCATTCAACGTATGTTGGAGCGCTTGCCTTTTAAAAAAGAAAATGTCTTTGCATTTGGTGATGGATTAAATGACCTCGAGATGCTTGAATATGTGGGAACTGGAGTCGCAATGGGAAATGCACATTCCGCTCTGTTGAAGGTTGCGGATAAAGTGACAACAGATGTATCACAGGACGGAATTAAAAATGGACTGGAACTTGTTGGACTTATTTAATGAAAAAGAGGCTGGGACAAGTCTAAGTAAAAAACGAACCAATTTGAGTTTTGTGATCAAATTGGTTCGTTTTTTTGATGTTGTGTTCAAATATGCGATCAGTTTATAGGTTACTCCAGCGGTTGATTGGAGTGCAAGACGAAGCCTCCTGCGGGAGAAGTGGCCAATGTGAGACCCCACTGGCGAAGCCGAGGAGGCTCACGGGTCACCCACGGAAAGCGAAGTCTTGCACGGAAATCAATAGCGGTATTTAGAGCCGTACTTATATTGTTCGTCTTTTGTTAGCGTTTTTTAAATTTGTCCCAGCCTCTTTTTTTATCGTTCAATTGCAATGGCGTTATCGGGTACATGAAATGGATCCTGCTTGTTAATATGATCGTAGAACATCACACCGTTCAAGTGGTCTATTTCGTGCTGGAACACAATCGCTACAAGTCCTTTTAACCGGAGTTTTACTTCCTCCCCGTTAACCGTTGTGGCTTTGACGGTTACTCTGGCATACCTTGGAACAAAACCTGGGACATCCCTATCTACAGATAAGCATCCTTCACCTGTAGTCAGATAGCTTTTTTCCACTGAATGACTTACTATTTTTGGGTTAAGCAGCGCGTAGCTGTGCTGTTTGCCTGTTTCATCGGCAATATGAACAGCAATCATTCTTTTTTGCACATTGATTTGTGGCGCCGCGAGACCAACCCCGGGGCGAAGGTTGTATTTCATAGATGTTTCTGGATCCTGACTATTTATCAAATATTGCAGCATGTCATGTAACGTGTCTTTTTCCTCTTGTGTCGGAGGCAGATCGACTTCCTTTGCTGCAATTCTTAGTGTGGGATGACCTTCCCTAATTATTTCATTTGTCGTTAGCATAGCTTTGACCACTCCAATCGGAAAACTATTTCTTTATTAATATTCACACATTAATTTAATAATTTTAACAGAAAAATCATCATTAGGGGAAATGAAAGAATGGACATTTAAATTTAAATCCTTTAATAAATATAAAATAAAATGGAAATGGATTATTTTCGTTATTCTTCCATTGTATTCAAATAGATGTTGTCAAAATACATGATAAATTTTATAGTTAAAGGGGAAAGAAATGTTAGGGGGATTTAAATTGCGTCATTGGAAAAAAACAATTGCTTCTGTTACGTTTGCAAGTTCACTGCTATTATCCGGCTGTATGAATGGAGAAACGCCGGAGCAGGAGATATTTGAGACTCTCGAAAAGGTAGTCGATTTGGAAGAAAGCTTTGAAGCGCAGCAAGAACCTTTATTGGAGTTGGAACAGAAGGAAAAGCAAATCTACGATGAAATCATCACTCTTGGAATGAAAGAATTCGATCAGATTGTCAAGCTCGCCGAAGAGGGCTCTTCATTGGTTGAACAAAGAGAAGAGGCTATGACAGCAGAAAAAGAAAGTATCGAAACAGCAAGAAAACAGTTTGAAGAAGTGAAAACCTCAATTGAATCCTTGGATAATGAGAATCTGAAAAAAGAGGCGCAAAGCTTGTATCAATTGATGGAAAAGCGTTATGAAGCATACATGACGCTATCTGGCCACTATATGGAAGCAATTGAATTGGACAAGGAGCTTTATGAACTTTTTCAAAAAGAGGATTTGACTTTGGAAGAACTGCAGCTTCAAATCAATAAGATCAACGAACTGCTAGTAAAGATCAAAGAATCCAATCAAGCATTCAATGAGTTTACAGAGCAATATAATGAGGCGAAATTCACCTTCTATAAAAACGCAGGACTGAATGTTGAATACAAAAACTGATACGAGGAAGAGATCGACCCTGATGCGGGACGATCTCTTTTTTTACGAAAAATAACAGAAGAAAAATAAATATTGTCTTATAACAATGAAAGCAAAATGTATTTTAAAATAGTCAATTTGCTCTAGATGATTATGTTTGTTGTGGAAAGGGAAAGGGTTAATATCCACGGTTTTGTTATGATAATATAACTTGATAGACAAGCCGCACCCTCCTTGTGATACAGAAAGCGAAATTGTATTAGTACAGCTTTAGAAAGAAGTAGTTTGTGTTTTTACGAATCAGCGCATGAAATCAATAAATGCAAAGAGATTGACGGAATAAACGGCTTAGATGTATACTTGAACTTGTTCAAAAGTTGTATTAATATATTTAATTGAAGAATTAATACAGATGAAGAATCTTGCTTATTGATTTCAAATTGAAAAGCACAATAAAAGAGAAAAAGTACAATTTTACGTGGGATGCAGAAAAATGTCTTTTAAAGTATATTTTTGGGTACCCTAATTTTGTATGTAAACTATGTATCAATCAGTTCTCTTAATAGAAAGGAAGAGGTGACGTAGATGGCTGCAAAAACTAAAAATGCCAAGTTCGATCCAAAGCAGCAGTTAGCAAAAGTTGAAGAGCAATTCCAAACGTTTCAAATCTTAAATGAAGAGGGCGAAGTGGTTAACGAAGCTGCGATGCCTGAATTAAGTGATGATCAACTAAAAGAATTAATGCGCCGCATGGTATATACTCGTGTTCTTGATCAACGTTCCATCAGTTTAAACCGTCAAGGACGACTAGGTTTCTATGCTCCTACTGCAGGACAGGAAGCTTCCCAACTGGCTTCCCAGTTTGCTTTGGAGAGTGAAGACTTCATCTTGCCGGGATACCGTGATGTTCCCCAAATGATCTGGCATGGTCTTCCTCTATACCAAGCGTTCTTATTCTCACGTGGTCATTTTCATGGTAACCAGATGCCAGAGGGTGTTAATCTATTGCCACCTCAGATCATTATTGGTGCACAAATCATCCAAACTGCCGGTGTCGCGCTTGGATTGAAGAAAAAAGGTAAAAAATCCGTTGCAATTACATATACAGGTGACGGTGGAGCATCTCAAGGGGACTTCTACGAAGGTTTGAACTTTGCAGGGGCTTACCAGGCACCAGCGATTTTTGTTGTACAAAACAACCGATTCGCGATTTCCACTCCTGTTGAAAAACAATCGGCTGCAGGAACTATTGCACAAAAAGCTGTAGCAGCAGGTATTCCAGGTGTGCAGGTTGATGGAATGGACGCTTTAGCTGTTTATGCAGCAACTCGTGATGCACGTGAGCGTGCCGTTAACGGAGAAGGTCCTACACTCATCGAAACACTAACGTACCGTTACGGTCCACATACAATGGCTGGTGATGACCCAACTCGTTACCGTACTTCAGAGCTGGATAATGAATGGGAAAAGAAAGATCCATTGGTTCGTTTCCGCAAATTCCTTGAAAACAAAGGCATTTGGAGCGAAGATGAGGAAAATAAAGTAATTGAAGAAGCGAAGGAAGACATCAAAGCAGCAATCAAAAAAGCGGATGGACAGCCTAAGCAAAAAGTTACGGACTTAATCTCTTTCATGTACGAAGAGCTACCATATAACTTAAAAGAACAAAATGAAATTTATAAAGAGAAGGAGTCGAAGTAAGCCATGGCGCAAATGACAATGATTCAGGCAATCACTGATGCGTTACGCACAGAATTGAAAAACGACGAAAACGTCTTGCTTTTCGGTGAAGACGTTGGTCAAAACGGTGGGGTTTTCCGTGCAACCGAGGGCCTTCAAGCTGAATTTGGAGAAGACCGCGTATTTGATACTCCACTAGCAGAATCAGGTATTGGTGGACTAGCTGTCGGCCTTGGCGTAACTGGATTCCGTCCTGTTATGGAAATCCAATTCTTCGGTTTCGTTTATGAAGTAATGGACTCCGTGAGTGGACAGCTTGCTCGTATGCGCTACCGTACTGGCGGACGCTGGAGTTCTCCTGTTACAATTCGTTCTCCATTTGGCGGCGGTGTTCATACACCTGAGCTTCATGCAGACAGCTTAGAAGGACTTATGGCTCAACAACCTGGTCTAAAGGTCGTTATTCCGGCAACTCCATATGATGCAAAAGGATTATTGATTTCTGCGATTCGTGACAACGATCCAGTTATTTTCTTGGAGCATATGAAACTTTACCGTTCTTTCCGTCAAGAGGTTCCTGAAGAGGAATACACAATTGAACTAGGAAAAGCGGACGTAAAGCGTGAAGGTTCCGACTTAACGATGATCACATATGGCGCTATGGTACATGAGTGCCTTAAAGCTGCAGATGAATTGGAAAAAGACGGTGTTAAAGCTGAGGTTATCGACTTGCGTACGATCAGCCCACTTGATATCGAAACTATCATTGCATCTGTTGAAAAAACTGGCCGTGCGATTGTTGTACAAGAAGCTCAAAAGCAAGCAGGAATTGGCGCGCAAATCGTTGCAGAAATCAACGATCGCGCAATTTTAAGCTTAGATGCTCCTGTGCTTCGTGTAGCAGCTCCTGATACTGTATTCCCATTCTCTCAAGCAGAGAGCGTATGGTTACCGAACCATAAGGATGTATTGGAAACTGCGAAAAAAGTTCTTAATTTCTAAATGCAATTAAAAATAGCCTCGTGTATGGAATACATGAGTTCGGATTGAAGCCCATTCTTAGCTAAGCTTAGATTGGGCTCTCCAATTTACCATTATTGTAGCGGATCATTCCCTACTTTATGCTTGAAAATAAAGCATGATTATCATAGGAGGTTGAATACTGTGGCATTCGAATTTAAACTGCCAGATATCGGTGAAGGTATCCATGAAGGTGAAATCGTTAAATGGTTTGTAAAACCAGGTGATGAGATCGAGGAAGATGCTATCTTAGCGGAAGTGCAAAATGACAAAGCGGTTGTTGAAATTCCATCTCCTGTTAAAGGGAAAGTATTGGAATTGAAAGTAGAAGAAGGTACAGTAGCAACAGTTGGTCAAACCATCATTACATTGGATGCTCCTGGTTACGAAGACCTTAAATTCAAAGGCGACGACCATGGCCATGATGAAGTGAAAAAAGAAGAGAAAACTGAGGCTCAAGTGCAAGCTACAGCTGAGGCTGGCCAAGACGTGAAAAAAGAAGAGGCTCCTAAAGAAGAAGCTAAAGCCGAAACTGGTGCAGGCGCACAAGCTCAAGCTGAAGTGGACCCGAACAGACGTGTTATTGCGATGCCATCCGTTCGTAAATATGCTCGTGAAAAAGGCGTGGAAATTCGCCAAGTAGCAGGTTCCGGAGACAATGGTCGCGTTCTTAAGAGCGATATCGATGCATTCCTATCCGGAGGAAGCGCGAAAGCAGAAGAAACTACAACTGATGCAGCTCCTGCAGCTAAAGAAGAAGTTAAAACAGAAGCTAAGCAGGAAAAACAAGCTATTCCAGCGGGTCAATATCCAGAAACACGTGAGAAAATGAGTGGAATGCGCCGTGCGATTGCAAAAGCGATGGTCAATTCCAAGCACACAGCTCCACACGTTACATTGATGGATGAAATTGACGTGACTGATCTTGTTGCGCACCGCAAAAAGTTCAAAAATGTTGCAGCGGACAAAGGAATTAAGTTAACATTCTTACCATACGTAGTAAAAGCACTTACATCTGCGTTACGTGAGTTCCCTGTACTTAACACATCTTTAGATGATGCTACAGACGAAATTGTACACAAGCACTATTACAACATCGGAATTGCTGCAGATACGGAAAAAGGCTTACTGGTACCTGTTGTGAAAGATGCAGACAGAAAATCAATCTTCTCCATCTCCAATGAAATCAACGAACTTGCTGGTAAGGCTCGTGATGGTAAATTGGCATCCGATGAAATGAAGGGCGCTTCTTGCACAATTACAAACATCGGTTCTGCTGGTGGACAATGGTTCACTCCAGTAATCAACCACCCTGAAGTAGCAATCTTGGGTATCGGCCGTATCGCTGAAAAACCTGTAGTGAAAGACGGAGAAATTGTAGTGGCTCCAGTTCTTGCATTATCACTAAGCTTTGACCATCGTATGATTGATGGTGCTACTGCTCAAAATGCGCTTAACCATATCAAGCGTCTATTGAACGATCCACAATTATTGTTAATGGAGGGTTAATTTAAATGGTAGTAGGAGATTTCGCAATTGATGTAGATACGCTTGTCATCGGTTCGGGCCCTGGCGGATATGTTGCTGCAATCCGCGCGGCTCAGCTTGGACAAAAAGTAACAATCGTAGAAAAAGGTACGCTTGGAGGAGTATGTCTGAACGTAGGGTGTATCCCTTCCAAAGCCCTGATTTCTGCAGGACATCGCTATGAAACAGCTAAACATTCCGATGACATGGGAATTACCGCAGAGAACGTAACAGTGGATTTCACAAAGGTACAAGAATGGAAAGCTGGAGTTGTTAAAAAACTTACTGGTGGAGTGGAAGGTCTATTAAAGGGAAATAAAGTCGACATCGTTTCCGGTGAAGCTTACTTCGTTGACGGCAACACCGTACGTATCATGGACGACAACTCTGCGCAAACATACAAGTTCAATAACTGTATCATTGCGACAGGTTCTCGCCCTATCGAAATCCCGACATTCAAGTACTCCAAGCGCGTCCTTGATTCTACAGGTGCATTGGCACTTAAAGATATTCCAAAGAAATTGGTGGTCATCGGTGGTGGCTACATCGGTACTGAGCTTGGGACAGCTTATGCCAACTTTGGAACGGAAGTTGTGATTGTGGAAGCTGCAGATGAGATCCTGGCTGGATTCGAAAAGCAAATGAGCTCACTTGTTAAACGTAACCTGAAGAAAAAAGGAAACGTTGAAATCTTTACAAAAGCAATGGCTAAAGGTGTGGAAGAAACGGAAGATGGCGTGAAAGTAACAATCGAAGTAAAAGGCGAAGAGCAAACAATTGATGCTGATTATGTATTGGTTACTGTCGGCCGTCGTCCTAACACAGACGAGCTTGGTCTTGACCAGGTTGGTGTAGAAATGACAGACCGAGGCGTAATCAAAATTGATAAGCAGTGCCGCACAAGTGTTTCTAACATCTATGCTATCGGTGATATCGTAGAGGGACCACCGCTTGCCCATAAAGCATCTTATGAAGGTAAAATCGCTGCAGAAGCTATCTCTGGCCATCCTGCAGAAATCGACTACCTTGGAATTCCTGCAGTAGTATTCTCAGAGCCTGAATTGGCATCTGTCGGTTATACTGAAGCGCAAGCTAAAGAAGAAGGTCTAGAAGTAGTCGCTGCCAAATTCCCATTTGCAGCTAATGGACGTGCGCTTGCACTGAACGCTACTGACGGGTTCTTGAAGCTTGTTACACGTAAAGAGGATGGTTTGATTATTGGAGCTCAAATTGCCGGTTCCAGTGCATCAGACATGATTGCTGAACTTGGACTTGCTATCGAAGCTGGAATGACAGCGGAAGATATCGCAATGACAATCCATGCTCATCCAACATTGGGAGAAATCACAATGGAAGCTGCAGAAGTAGCGATGGGTAGCCCGATTCATATCATTAAGTAATCCACTCAAAAGCACCCGGATTTTCGGGTGCTTTTTTATATGTATATAACGGATGAAAAAAAGAAGCCTCTCAATGAAAGACTTCTTCCGATTTGCTTAATGCTTTTTCAATGGAACCAATGATGTCTTCTTTTCGGCGTGTTCCATCTATCTGTGTTACCACTTCGTTATTTAGCACTACCAGCAAGGAAGGAGTGCTCTTTATATTAAACTGCTTGTATAATGTTTTTTCCTCTCTTAACGGAACGACCATAAGATTGGCTACTTCGTTCGGAAAAGATCCCTTCAAATCCAAAATTGCGTCATAATACGTACTTTCATCCTGTATATTGCTTTCATCAGTAAAAAAAACAAGTGTTTTGGAATGCTCAGGAAATTGAACGTGAGTAATTGTTTTATTCTCTTGGCAGGAAGACAATATGAAAAAAGACAACGTTATCAAAATGACAGAGCCTCTAATCATGGCAATCCTCACTTTCTGTAAAAAGATAATATGAAAACAACAAAGCTTATTTAATCAAACACTAAATAGAACGGTAAGATGAAACTCCTACTATGTAACTATACGGTGCTATTCTATCATGAAAAAATAGCAAATAATTGCTTGTCATGGAAATGTTACAAAATTGAAAAATAGAATGTTGCTTACCTGCATAATTATTACAAAGGTTTCCTATTGGGTTAAAAAGGCTATTACCATAATAGAAATATGCAGTAAGGAGCTGCTATTATGAAAAATTATGTAGTGTTTTTAATACAGAATATCCTATTTGGCGCTTACAGTATCATTGAATGGTTTTCTGTAAGAGATAAAATTCAGGCAAAGGTCATTCTTCTGGGTATTTTTATCTATCTTTGCTATGTATTGGCGCACTCGATCATTCATAAGAAAAAGCAGGCTGCCATTACTACTGTAGTTAGCTTCCTTTTCTATTTTAGTTTCCAGAGTCTATTTTATTACTTCATTTTTTAATTCTAGGCATTTTTTACTGTTCATTATCTGCCTGTTTAATGAGAGAATCCTAAATTCAGTAAAAGCATTGCTATTATGTTACGGGAGCTAGTATGATAAAAGGTGAACTTTGCATATGGAGGAAAGAACATGAAAAAATGGATCTTGCTTACGTTACTAATGCTCCTCCTGACCGCTTGTACTGCTTCACCTCAAAACGAAGACGGACAAGCGAATGAAGAGGAACCTGCTGGAGCAGAAAATCAGAACGATAACAATAACAAAGAAGAGGAAGAGCCAGCATCAGAGGAAGAACAAGAAAATGCTCCTCGGGAAGAAGAAAGTTCGAAAGATGCTGAAGAGGCAACAACTGATACCGAATCAGAGGAAGGGAAACCCTTAGAGCCTCAATATACAATCAATCCTGCAGATTCTTCCGTTCAGCCAATTGGTGAAGCAAATGCAGAAGTTGTACTTCTTACAATCGATGATGCTCCGGACCGTTACGCCATGGAGATGGCAACGACATTGAATGAACTGGGTGTAAAAGCAATTTTCTTTGTCAATGGACACTTCCTGCAGACGGATGAAGAAAAAGCTACATTGAAAAAAATTCATGAGATGGGTTTTCCCATTGGAAATCATACGATGAACCACAAGTCCTTGAGACAAATAACGGAAGAAGAACAATATGAGGAAATCGTAGCATTGAATGATTTAATTGAAGAGATTATTGGAGAAAAGCCTAAGTTCTTCCGTGCACCTTTTGGCATCAATACGGACTATTCCGATGAACTCGTTGCAAGTGAGGGAATGGTACGTATGAATTGGACCTACGGATATGATTGGGAACAGGAATATACAACTGCCGAAGCTATAGCGGACATCATGGTAAATGCAAAGGAATTGAGAAGCGGGGCGAACCTTCTCATGCATGACCGGGAATGGACAAACGATGCCCTTGCCGACATTGTAATAGGCTTGCAGGAAAAAGGGTATGAAATGCTAGATCCAGACCTAATCGATATTCAGATGGCTGATTCGCAAATGTAGATGAGTAAAATGAGGAGTCTTCGTGTAATAAAGAGATAAGGCATGGATAAATGTAAAGCCCCATCTGATATTGTCAGACGGGGCTTTAAGTGTCATCAACGCTTATAGTAATACATGATGCTTCCGGTAAATAGTTTTAGCTCCGCTTCAAGCTTTTTAGCTAGAAACTTACATAGTTCATTTGCTTTTCCCTTGTCTCCATGTGTACTTTGATCGTGCAGTGTCACTTGTATGTACGATAGAGGCTCGTCTTCACCATCTTGGGTGCCAACTCCTATCAGTATCATCTTATAGCGATCTTCCTTGGCCTTCAGGTAGAACCATTGCCCTTGTCCCTCAGGTGTTTCCTTGATTTCATAAGGGAAAGCGGCCTGGCTGTATTCCCACCCCAATTGCTTTCCTGTTTTTTCTGTGATTTCTTTATAGTAGGTGAGCAGTTCCTTTACATCTTCAATTGTAAGGGTTTTCTTCGAAGATTTTGGAACAAGGTTAATATATGCGCTGCTAGCCATTTGTTTCACTCCCAAATATGACAATCCATTTGAATATTATTCTAGCACTTGCAGAAAGTCCTTGACAATCATTAAGTTAAAATTCTTGCAATTAGCCCAAATTGTAGGATATAATAAATATCTGAATAAACAAAAAATTAAAAAGGAGGAACCGTATGAACCTATTTGACAAGCTTTATGATAACAATGAAAATGTGCCTGTCCGTTTCGTAGGATTCACCACCAAGGATACCAGGTATGATTTCGGTATTGTCTATACGAATATGTTTTTTGGTAAACCTCTCGTCATCTGTATGCAAACCGGCCGCTCCACGCTCCTCGATCCCAAAGATATTACTGACCTAAATCACCTTCAACATGTTTTCCGAATCGACTCTCAAGAACAGGCGGAAGATCTTGCGGAATTCTTTTCCGAAGCCATTCCTGCAATTCCTTTCCAAGAACAGTACGAATAAGTCTTTCAAATGTTTAAGGGCCATCATCCATCGATAGGGTGATGGCCCTACTATATTTATGAATCTTCCATTATATAATTGAGTATGCATAATATGCAAAAATATTTTTAAATGTGTTATACAATTTGTCTATTGACATAACACATTTAACGGTTTATTATGTAATTAATAAGAGAAAACGCTTACAATTTCTTGATACACAATCTGTTTTCCAATAAAATCTATTTTGAAAAGGGGTAAATGTGTATGGGTACAATTATTTGTCAAACTTGCAACAGTGCAGTAGATCACTTCGAGGATGAAAAAGTTACGACTTATTATGCGAAATGTGCGGAATGTAAGTGCTCTGAGAAAGTGGAAGACCTAGAGTAATAGAATGTTAATTAATTTCAGGCATAAATAAAACAGCAGTCGCAACTTCGACTGCTGTTTCTTTGCATTATTTGATGGCTTTATGTTCCTTGATGACCCTAAGTGTTTTGAGTTCATGGTCTTCAGGGCCTTGAACGGGAAGACCAACTTCCAATGTCTTGGAAATATAGGCCAGATTATCTTCTGTAATAATTTCTCCTGGTGTAAAGATTGGGATTCCAGGAGGATAGACCATAATGAATTCAGCGATGATTCTTCCTGCTGACTTTTCAAATGGCACGACTTCCGTTTCTGAATAGAAGGCATCACGAGGTGCAATAGCCAGTACAGGAATGTCCGGCAAAAATACCTTTACCTGGTTAGCTAGATCTTCAGCCTGGTCGCGATGCTGTTCTGCAAGCTCTCTCAATGCAGTAAGCAGTATCCCTGTTTCTACTGAAGTATCCCCAGGAGTAACAATACATAGAATATTGTACAGGTCGGAAAGTTCCACTTCAATGTTATAGTTTTTACGGAGCCATTTTTCTACATCATAACCGGTCAGGTTCAATTTCTTCACAGATATGATCAGTTTTGTCGGGTCGTAATCAAAGGTTGCTTTTCTTCCGAGAATTTCAGGTCCTACACAATATATATTGTCAATCTCATTGATTGCATCCCTTGTCTGATTGGCAAGCTGAATTGTTTCCTCAATCAACATGTGTCCTTCTGTTGCAAGCCTTTTACGAGCTACATCCAACGAAGCCAATAGCAGGTAGGATGTCGATGTCGTTGTAAGCATGCTCAAGATGGATTGAATGCGATTCACATTCACGAGCCCTCCACGTACATTCAGAATGGAGCTTTGTGTCATAGATCCTCCAAGCTTATGTACGCTTGTTGCTGCCATGTCTGCTCCAGCCTGCATGGCGGACAGCGGAAGCTCTTCATGGAAATGAATATGAACCCCGTGTGCTTCATCCACTAATACAGGTACATTGAAGCTGTGTGCGATTTCTACAATCTGACTCAAGTCGGCTGAAATGCCGAAGTAGGTCGGATTAATGACCAGTACACCCTTTGCATCAGGGTGCTGTTGCAAGGCCCGTTCTACAGATTCAGTTGTTATCCCATGGGAGATTCCAAGTTCCTTGTCCACTTCAGGGTGAATGAATATAGGTACAGCACCAGAAAATACAATCGCTGACATGACAGACTTATGGACGTTTCTTGGAACAATTATTTTATCGCCAGGTCCGCAAACCGCCATTACCATCGTCATGATGGCTCCGCTCGTACCTTGTACAGAGAAAAAAGTATGATCGGCACCGAAAGCCTTCGCAGCTAAATCCTGTGCATCCTTAATCATACCTTTTGGTTGGTGCAGGTCGTCTAGAGGACCGATATTTATCAAATCGATGGACAGTGCGTTATCGCCGATGAATGCACGAAACTCAGGATCGATGCCTGCCCCTTTTTTATGGCCGGGTATATGAAACTGAACCGGATTCTTTTTTGCGTGTTCAAGCAGTCCAGTAAACAATGGTGTTTCATTTTGGGAGTATGTCAACTTTACTAAGCACCTCTTTATATAAATTCTTTGTCATTTTTATCATGTAAAATATATCTTCATCTTAACGTATCTTAAAACGCAGAACAAACTTACACATAAAACAAGTGAATTATAGCATTTAAAACTAAGGTTGCATAGATTTTTCTTGCATTTATTTTGTAGAAAATACAGGATTTAAGCCTTCAAAAAAGAAGATATATGGGTACGACAGAAAGGGGCTTATATAGATGAAATGGAAAACGAGAATTACAGATCTTTTGGACATAGAATATCCAATCATACAAGGAGGTCTGGCGTATTTAGCTTATGCTGATCTTGCAGCTGCGGTTTCTAACGCTGGTGGGCTTGGGCAAATCACAGCAATGAGCCTCGATACTCCGGACGAGCTTCGGGCCGAGATACATAAATTGAAGAGCTTGACAGACATGCCATTTGGCGTGAACTACGCCATTGGTCAGCATGGCAGACCTTTTGAACATATGCTGGATGTCGCAATTGAAGAAGGGGTTCCTGTTATATCCATGACAGGAGGAAACCCTGCACCTATATTCAAGAGGTTGGAGGGCACCTCCTGTAAAAAGCTTGTTCTGGTTGCAGCAAGAAGGCAGGCGGAAAAGGCGGAGGAATTGGGAGCTGACGCTGTCATGGTCGTTGGCCAGGAAGGTGGAGGACATTTAGGGAAGCAGGATCTTGGCACGATGGTGCTCGTCCCTAAAGTGGTGGATGCCCTATCCATTCCTGTGATAGCATCTGGTGGAATCGGAGACGGAAGGGGACTGATGGCGGCATTGAGCCTTGGGGCAGAAGGAATAGAGATGGGTACTAGATTTATTGCGACGAAAGAATGTTCGCATGCGCATCCCATCTATAAGGAAATGCTTGTGAAGGGTACGGAAAACGATACAGTCATTATTAAGAGAAGCATAGGTGCTCCTGCAAGGGCCATTCACAATAAATGGACCGAAGAAATACTGGTGCGTGAACAGAATGCTGAGGGATATGAAGGATTAAAGGAATATATAAGCGGAATGGCGAATAAACGTTTCATCTATGATGGGGAAATTGAACAGGGATTTGCGTGGGCAGGGCAGGTGATGGGCTTGATTGATGACGTCCCCTCTGCAGGCGAGCTGATAAATCGAATCATTCAACAAGCGGAAGAAATTCGCAGAGACTGGACAATCTAACCTAAATAAATGCTATACTATGTAACGTAATAAGCTTACATAAATGAGGTGACGGTATGGACTATTCTTATCCCATTTCATTCGACTGGACAACAGATGAAATCGTGGATGTGATTGCTTTCTACGAAGCGGTGGAGCAGGCATATGCCAAAGGAATAGATCGTGATCAACTGATGAGCGTGTATCGACGCTTCAAGGAAATCGTACCAGGGAAAGCGCAGGAGCGGAATCTCGCTAATGAGTATGAAGAATTGAGTGGTTTCTCTGCCTATCAGACGATTAAAAAAGCAAAAAGCCTGGAATCAGGAGATAAAGTGAAAATGTAAAAAAAACAAGAATCGGAAATGATCCGATTCTTGTTTTTTTAGGATACAGTTGTTTTCTTTGTCAGATTATAGAGAGGTCGCAGCGTTTGGAATGCCTCTTCTATCCTTGCGATCGTTTCGTCGCCGGAGAGGGTGACCGCTTCTTCTCTAGGGATTTGAATGCCGCATAGGATTTCCGCTTTTTTTACATTCATTAATCGTTGAAAAAGTTCCTTGTGCTCGGCCTCTGACATATCACTTTGACGGAAAACTTCCGGTTTTGTATGATCTTTGGACCACACATAATCGGAAGGAATCGATTTGCGAATCTGCTTTACATCCTCAAGTAGCTTCTCCCCGTATGCTTCCTTGATCGGCGCCTCGTAGATCACTGCAAACCAGATAAAAACGTGCGTTTCCCAAAGTCCCACTTGAAAGTGGGGGAGCATTTTATACCCCCGGTTTCTGTTTGCGAATGCCACCCACGAGTCCTTGGGAGGGTTGATTGTACGTCTTGCATGTTTGGCAATGTGATATTGCATTTCATCCCCGGTCATCGCCGTCAATGAAGGTGCAAATTGCTCTCCAAGCTGCTGGAATTTCGGTTGAATTCTTTTTTGAAGAGCAGCCATTCGCTCCTCCAGACCATCAATTTTGAAAACATTAAAATCTGCTTTTTTAAAGCCGTTAAATTTTCTTGATGCCACATTTATCACTCCACATTTATGTATTCCACTTAAAAAGATGAACAGGATGAATTTTTCTTTTCAGGTGCCGCTTATACTGGATATTCTAGCATAGCTGCATGTCTTTTCAAAAAGATTGAGCTTCGTCCACGGTGCCTCTTTTTTCTTTCTGGGTTATTGCACATTTTAGTTACCAACTTTTAATCGCTTCATATGATATATCAACCATAAAAGTTGAGAGTATCTTGAAACCATGAACATCACTCGAGGGAGGGATTGGAATGAAGCAAGTTGTGAAGCCTTGGAAAAAGAAAAAGGAAGAAAATCAGATGGCAGTGCTGAAGCTTGAAATTGATTATGAACTGGTAACTTTGTTTGATGCGATGACGGAAAATAATACCGACATGATCAATAGCAGCAAAGTCAAATTAGAGAAATTGCGTAAAGAACTGTTGAGTTTAGAGGTTTAGTAGCCATCGCTACCTAACGAACCTGTAAGAGGTTCGTTTTTCTCTGTGTCGCATTACTTGATTTTAAACGCCCATTTCAGTAAGCTAAAAAGAACAATTAGCATATGTAAGAAGGAATACATAGTTGTGGAAGGGCAGGAGTCGTCATGAACTGGTCACAAATTGATGAAAATGCAAAGAGATGGACAAGAGAGGCCGGGGAAAGGATACGCGCTTCCTTTAATGAAAAGCTGATGATACATACGAAATCGTCTCCGGATGACCTTGTTACGAATATCGATCGGGAAACAGAGCAATTCTTTATAGAAAAAATAAGAAGCACCTATCCGGAACATAAAATACTTGGTGAAGAGGGCTTTGGTGACAAGATAGATAAACTCGACGGAACCGTCTGGATCATAGACCCTATAGATGGGACAATGAACTTTGTGCATCAGCAGAGAAATTTCGCTATTTCTGTGGCAGTGTATCATGATGGAGTCGGTAAGATAGGGTTGATCTATGATGTAGTGCATGATGAGCTTTATCATGCAAAAGCCGGTGAGGGTGCTTACCTGGATGATGTGAAATTGCCTAGGCTTGAAGAGGTGGCGGTTGAGCAGGCGATAATCGGCCTGAATGCAACGTGGATTACTGAAAATAAAAGAATCGATCCTTCCATATTGGCTCCTCTTGTACGAAGAGTGAGAGGAACACGCTCATATGGATCTGCTGCACTGGAAATGGCCTATGTAACGACAGGACGTATAGATGCGTATATTACGCTCCGCTTATCACCTTGGGATTTTGCTGCCGGGCTTATCCTGGTGAATGAAGTTGGCGGGAAAGTGACGACCTTACATGGGGAAGAGCTGAACCTCCTCGGTCAGAACAGTGTGTTTGTCTGCAAGCCAGGCCTGCATGAAGCAATCAGCAAAGAGTATTTGTCCAAACTAGAGAAAAAATTATAGCAATTTAGAAAAGAGGCTGGGACAAAAGTGTTTTAGTCATAGTAAAAAACGAACCAATTTGAGTTTTGTGATCAAATTGATTCGTTTTTTTTGATGTTGTGTTCAAATATGCGTTTAGTTTTTAGGTTACTCCAGCGGTTGCACGGAAATCAATAGCGGTATTTAGAACCGGTATTTTAATTGTTCGTCTTTTGTTAGCGTTTTTTTAAGTCTTGTCCCAGACTCTTCTTTCTTAGTGACCATTTTCCTTCATACTGCGTTTCTTTTTAAATCCGAAACCCATTATTATAAATAATAAAATAATTGCAAATACTATACCTGTTAAGCTTCTTTCTGCTATTGCTATACCAATCAATCCCATGGAGGAAGCCGCTAAACAAGCGAAAAGTACGAAAATCCATTGAATGTTTTTCATGATTAAACCTCCTTTTTGATAACGCATTCAACACTTAACACATATTTTACAGAAGTCTCTTCGTCTTTTCTACTATGTTTGTGGTATAATACTAAAGTTATCAAGTTGTAAATTAGGGAGATGAAATAGTGAACATCCGCAATGATATTAGAAACATCGCAATTATTGCTCACGTTGACCATGGTAAAACAACGTTAGTAGACAAATTGCTACACCAAGCTGGTACGTTCAGAACGAACGAGCAGGTAGCAGAACGTGCCATGGACTCAAACGATCTAGAAAGAGAACGTGGGATTACCATATTGGCAAAAAATACGGCAATTAACTATAAAGATACACGCATTAACATCATGGACACACCAGGACATGCCGACTTTGGTGGAGAAGTGGAACGTATCATGAAAATGGTAGACGGTGTACTTTTAGTGGTTGATGCTTATGAAGGCTGTATGCCTCAGACGCGCTTCGTATTGAAGAAGGCGTTAGAGCAGAACTTGACACCGATTGTTGTCGTAAACAAAATCGACCGTGATTTTGCACGCCCTTCAGAGGTAGTGGACGAAGTAATCGATTTGTTCATCGAGCTTGATGCAACAGAAGAGCAATTGGAATTCCCGGTAGTATACGCTTCTGCCATTAATGGTACTGCAAGTAATAACCCGGAAAAGCAAGATGAGAACATGGAAGCTATTTATGAGTCCATCATCGAGCATATTCCAGCTCCAATCGACAACAGTCAAGAGCCGCTTCAATTCCAAGTTGCCCTTCTTGACTACAACGACTATGTAGGACGTATCGGTGTTGGCCGTATTTTCCGCGGTACAATGCAGGTTGGCCAGCAGGTTGCATTGATGAAGCTTGACGGTTCTGTGAAGCAGTTCCGTGTATCAAAGCTGTTCGGTTTCATCGGTCTTAAGCGTGTCGAAATCGAAGAAGCAAAAGCAGGAGATCTAGTAGCCGTTTCCGGAATGGAAGATATCAACGTAGGGGAAACTGTATGCCCGGTTGACCATCAGGAAGCTCTACCGGTACTTCGTATCGATGAGCCGACACTACAAATGACTTTCCTTGTAAACAACAGTCCGTTTGCAGGTAAAGAAGGTAAATTTGTCACTTCCCGTAAAATCGAAGAGCGTCTTGAAGCTCAGTTGGAAACGGACGTAAGTCTACGTGTAGATCCAACTGACTCCCCTGATGCATGGGTTGTATCAGGACGTGGAGAGCTTCACTTGTCCATCCTGATTGAAAACATGCGCCGTGAAGGTTTCGAGCTTCAAGTATCCAAGCCTGAGGTTATCATCAAAAATGTTGATGGCAAGAAATCAGAGCCGGTTGAGCGCGTTCAAATCGATGTTCCAGAGGATTATACTGGAGCGGTTATGGAATCCATTGGTGCCCGTAAAGGTGAAATGGTGGACATGATCAATAACGGTAATGGCCAAGTACGTCTTATCTTCATGGTTCCTTCCCGTGGATTAATCGGTTACACAACTGAATTCCTTTCCTTGACTCGTGGATATGGAATAATCAACCACACATTTGACAGCTACCAGCCAATGGCTGCAGGTCAAGTTGGTGGACGCCGCCAAGGTGTGCTTGTTTCCATGGAAGCAGGAAAAGCATCCACTTACGGTATCATGGGTATTGAAGACCGTGGTGTTATCTTCGTAGAGCCGGGTACGGAAGTTTACGAAGGAATGATCGTGGGAGAGCATAACCGTGAAAATGATCTTGTAGTAAACGTATGTAAAATGAAGCAGGCGACTAACGTCCGTTCTGCAACAAAAGACCAGACTGTTAGTATGAAAAAGCCTCGTCTAATGACTCTGGAAGAATCTTTAGAGTACTTGAACGATGATGAGTACTGTGAAATCACTCCTCAGTCGATCCGTTTGCGCAAGAAGATTTTAGACAAGAACGAACGTGAAAGAGCAGCAAAGAAAAAGAAATACGCAGAAGCTTAATTTGCAAATGAATAGGGGAAGCATGGATGGGTTTTTATAAGCCTATCCTTGCTCCCCTTTTTCTAAATCGAGGAAGGGAAAGGTGAAAATCCCGTGAGCGAAGAAAAAGTACCGGAATATCTTTCTTTTTTTGCCAGCCTCTACAATGTGGTTGAAAACCCTGTATTAGGCATGTGGTTGCTATACCTAACTATCTTGGCACTGTCCATATTGGTGTACAAGCTTGGCTTTGCATTAAAGCTGCCAATCTTAAAGTCTGCTATCATTTATCTATTCTTGGCACTGGGTGGGACCGTACTTACTTTTTTAGGGATCTTCCTGCCAGTTGCAGAAGGATTGGTCGTCGCAGCTTTGATTCTGATCATCTATAAAATTCGATTGCGCCGCCATAAACAAGAAGAAGGCGCAGAATCTTAAAGGAGGACTCGTGATGAGATCCTTGCAGGATACACTTTATAATTGGTTGACCATTAAAGTGGTTGCTGAAGCCAGACCGGATGATAAATCCGCACAGGACACGATGAAGTTGTTCGAATCCATTTTGATTGATGACCATCATCTCAAGGAGATATCGGTAACAAAGGAAGAACCCATGTACTATGTAACGTACATAAAGGATGGGGAAGCTCAGAAAAACCGCTTTCCGATTGAATTGATTGATGTCATGCTTGAGCAGATCAAGAATGAACCCGAAAAATACCATAATTATGAGTAAATAAAAAAGAGGATCACTCACTAGTGCAAAGCACACCATCTGAGTCATCCTCTTTGTTTTTGTCTAGGAAAATAAAAAATAGGAACTAATATTGCAAAAAGTATATGACTAACTGTCCATAAAGAAAAACTGATAGGATCGTCCACAGGGGGAGTATCCTTTATCGCAACAATGGTCAATGGAAAGTAAAGAAACACCGTAGGCAAGGTTAAAAGGAGAGAGCAAATATAAGGGCTCGTTTTTGAGTTTGCCTTTTTTTCCATCAGCCATGCAAAAATAATCCCGATAAAGACGGCTATAAGAACATGGAACAAAAATTCCACAAGCTCCGGAAGATTCCGGTTGCCGATAAAAGGGATGAAATCAACATTCAGCAATAAAATATATATCTTTTTGGAGAAAACGGCCTCCAAGCCCTTCATCGCAAGTCCCATAATCGAGCCGCTGATGAAACCTGTAAGTGCCCCTCTCAGAATCATCCTTTACCACTCATCCTGATTCTGCTTTTGTTCGTAAAGACGGAAGTTTCCAGTAGCAATTCTTTCATTTGTTCTTTTTTCGATTCTTGCGCTGCAATCATCACACATATAAGTGTGGATAGGTCTGTTACGAAGTCTTTTTGCTATCAGGGATTCATCATTTATACTTTCAATTTTATCGCAAATTACACACTTGACTCTCATGGTCCACCTCATCTAATCCAACATTACGTATAGTATAGCATAAAGGTGAGGGAACAGAATAACAAAAGAAGGGCCGATTATTTTCAATATAATAGTAGCACGCCCCAAAGAACGCTTGTGGTATGATAATAGAAAATCCAATTTGCAGGGGGTATTATGAATGCCAAATCTGGTGGAATCGACACTTGTCGAATCGCTGTTGTCGGCTTTACAGGAAGAGCAGCTTGTTTCCATTAGCACAGTGGATTATGAAACAGGTGGTCCAAATGTCAGTGCTTTGTCCTGGATCTATGCCAGTGACGAGGCAACCATCCATCTTGCAGTTACCGCCAAGTCCAGGATTGTCCAAAATATCGAAAACAATAACCATGTTGTGGTTACGTTGTATGCCAATGAATCGGTCTATTCCATCCATACCACAGCAAATGTTCAAGAAAAAGAGACAGACCAGCTTCCTCTAAAGCTGGCACTCATAACCTTGAATATAAAAGAGGTACGAGACGTGATGTTCTATGGTGCTAAAATATGTGTTGAACCTCGGTTCGAAAAAACATATGACAAGGAAGCAGCAAAAAAACTTGATCAGCAAGTAATGAAACTCCTAAAGAATCTAAGGTAAAGACATGAAGAAAGTGCCGAACACACATGGAAAAGATTGTGGTTCTGGCACTTTTTTTTATTCCTGTTCTACCTTTTTATTTCTGTCTTCATCCTTTTGGTTATTGGATTGTTCCTGCTGTTTTTCTTCCAATTCTCTTTCTTGACCTTTTGGAAGTTGAGAATTGTTCTGCTCTGTCGGATTCGGAGCAGTCGGTTCTTTCAAATCAATCGGAATCTCCGGCATCACACGTCCCACTATTTCGGCAAGTTCCTCCATAATCCCGGCAATTGGCCTCCCGCGCTGAATGTCCCTCCCCATTTCTTCCAGGCGGACAAAGGAGTCCGCATCTGCAATGATGACAGCTGTTGCACCATAAGGATCGTTTTTCAAGCTTTCTGCCACCGAGTATTTGATGGTGCTTACTCTTGCACGATCCAGATCAGAATTGACATCTATACCAACCACAGCATATGGTCCCAATACAACGGCAGTTGCATCATTGACATTCGGTACGCGTGTAGCCAATTCTACAAGATGAGCGGAAACCTCTTGTCCCGTTTTTCTATCCACATGTATATCAGCAGAGTCCTTGACATGGATAATCTGAGACTTATCATCTTCTTCTCGGGATATATTCCGGGGCTGATTATTACAACCCGAAACAGCCAGTATAACGATGAATAACACCAAAAGTCGTATTTTCATTCTACTCACTCCTTTAACGTACTTTGACCAATTTTTCATGTCGCTTGATTTTATTGTTTATTTGTTCTTCTATCTTTATTCATTTTGACATATATTTTATCAACGGTCCGTCCCTTAATATGGTCAAGCAAAAGAGCTCGCAATACAGTGGGGCCATAATTTCTGAAGGTGATGGATGCCTTGATTCACTCCCGAAAGAAAATGAGAATATAGAGCCAGGAGTAGGAGGCGGCAGGTTGAATAAAATTTATGTCTTAGATACAAATGTATTGTTACAGGATCCATATTCCATCTATTCTTTTTCTGATAATGAAGTGGTTATACCGGCAGTAGTCCTGGAAGAGGTGGATTCTAAAAAACGATATATGGATGAAATAGGAAGAAATGCAAGGCAAGTGTCAAAAATTATCGATTCATTAAGGGAAACAGGCAAGCTGCATGAAAAAATTCCTTTGCACAATGGAGGCGCCCTGAGAATTGAACTGAATCATCGAAGCTTCCATCAGCTGCAGGAAATTTTTGTGGAAAAGACGAATGATAACCGGATCCTAGCAGTAGCCAAAAACCTTTCATTGGAAGAGCAGACAAAAGAGGATGGAAGAGCTGTCATCCTAGTCAGCAAAGACGCGCTTGTAAGGGTAAAAGCAGATGCGATCGGCCTTACATCCGAGGATTTCCTCAATGATCGAGTGGTGGAAGTGGATCACATTTATAAAGGGTTTTTGGAGGTTTATGTTGCGCCAGATAAAATGAACCTCTTTTATGAAAAGGGGGAAATGAATGTATCGGAGCTTGCAAATCATCCCTTTTACGCTAACCAATTCATCATTATGAAAGACGCTTTGGGAGGGTCTGCATCAGCGCTGGGGCTTGTTGATGGAACGGGAAAAAAGGTGAAGAAACTAGTGTTTGATCAGGATCACATCTGGGGAATCAGGGCAAGAAATGTACAACAGACGATGGCGTTTGAAATGCTACTCCGAGCTGACATTCCACTGGTTACCCTGACAGGAAAAGCTGGCACCGGAAAAACACTCTTGGCATTGGCGGCGGGGCTGCTGCAGACGGAAGACCTAAACCGCTACAAAAAACTGCTCGTTGCAAGGCCTATTGTACCTGTAGGAAAGGATATCGGATTTCTGCCAGGCGAAAAAGAGGAAAAACTAAGGCCATGGATGCAGCCTATTTTTGATAATCTGGAGTATCTGTTCAATACGAAGAAACCAGGTGAACTCGATGCCATATTGGCAGGTATGGGATCGATTGAAGTGGAGGCTTTGACTTATATAAGAGGAAGAAGCATCCCTGAACAATTTATCATCATTGATGAAGCCCAGAACCTTACAAAGCATGAGGTGAAAACGATACTTACGAGGGTAGGGGAACGAAGTAAAATAGTCCTGATGGGAGACCCTGAACAGATCGACCATCCGTATCTTGATGAATATAATAATGGTCTGACATATGTAGTGGAACGATTTAAGGATCAAAAGCTGGCAGGACATGTCAAGCTGATCAAAGGGGAAAGGTCCATGCTGGCAAAATTGGCGGCAGATCTCCTTTAGGGCTGAAATATTTTGCTGCAAAAGCAAGGGTCTGAGATGTTTCCTCTCAGACCCAAAGGCGGCGCATATTCACTTTACGATTATTCTATTTACACACTTTAAAGGTGTATGCTGATTGGATCCGTCCCCAAAGTAAACATGGACAGGTCCATCTTCTTTCAAAGGTTTGCCCTTATTGGAGAATCCAAAAATAATATCTTGTGCTTGGTCGATAGCTACTTCCACTTCTTGTTCGCCGCAGACAAAGACGATAGAGGAAGCATCCTCATGCGGCTCAGCATTTTGCAGGAAGGGAGCGAATTTAATACCGAATGATCCTGTTAACAACTGCTCCTTTTTAAATCTTCGCTCTGTTTTTAATGTTGGTGGCTGGATGGCACCCTCGCTTATTTCGCGTTCCCACTGTTTTGAAGCAGCCTTCGTGTAGGCCTCTAGTTCGTCAAGCTCCTCACTTTTTTGTTCTGTGAAATATGTATCCAAATCCAAACGGCGGTCGTCAAAAATCCACACACCTGGATCTAATGTTATGGAGAATTGCACCTTTCCTTCAATTCTGATGATTGATTCCATGTTGTCCCCCTTGAAATTGTTGTCTTTTTCATCATTATAATGCCTAAAGAAATTTTTGTCATGTCCACAGAAGCCCCGGGCAAATCAACCCTTCCTTTATTGACCCGAGAATCCAATCTTTTCGCACGAAGCTTGCAATTTTTCCAGAATAACGATAATATTTAAAGATAAGATAGGTATTTGTTCGTAAACGGAGGGATCGATATTGGCATCAGATATCGTGGTCGATCATCGTGATAAAGCTATTTCGCTTTTAAAGGCTGATTCAGATAAAATTTTGAAGTTGATTCAAGTACAAATGGATAATTTGACTATGCCTCAATGTCCACTTTACGAAGAGGTCCTGGATACACAAATGTTTGGTTTGTCCAGGGAAATGGACTTCGCTGTTCGCCTAGGCCTGATTTCCGAAAAGGAAGGCAAAGACATCCTTTCCAAGCTTGAAAGGGAATTGTCTGCTTTACATGAAGCCTGGGAGAAAAATTGAATGAATAGAACGCTCAATCTACAACAACATTGTTGATTGAGCGTTTTTATTAATCAAAAAAGATAAGTAAATATTTACATTTTTCCGAATATCCGATGTGAAAAGAAGGAAAAATTTAAATACATAAGGTATAATTGCAAGTATAATTGAAAAAATATTCTAAACTTTTCTGGAGAGAAGTAGCTACTAGGGGGAGACAAAATGACGAAGAAAATCAATAAGATCCTTGTTGCCAACCGCGGCGAGATTGCAATTCGTGTTTTTCGAGCTTGTACAGAATTAAATATTCGAACGGTTGCTATTTACTCAAATGAAGATATCGGGTCCTTTCACCGGTATAAAGCGGATGAAGCGTATCTAGTGGGAGAAGGAAAGAAGCCGATCGATGCCTATCTGGATATTGAAGGCATCATTGAAATAGCGAAGGCAAATGATGTGGATGCCATTCATCCAGGATATGGTTTTTTATCGGAGAACATTCATTTTGCTAAAAAATGTGAAGAAGAGGGCATTGTTTTTATTGGACCAACCTCCAGGCATCTAGATATGTTCGGAGACAAAGTAAAAGCTCGAAGCCAAGCACAGCTGGCAAACATCCCGGTTATTCCCGGAACGGACGGGCCTGTCGATTCGCTTGATGAGGTCATGGATTTTGCAGCAACTTACAGCTACCCGTTGATGATCAAGGCCGCTTTAGGTGGCGGTGGACGAGGAATGCGTATTGTCCGCAGCAAATCAGAATTGAAAGAGGCTTTTGAACGTGCAAAATCGGAGGCTAAAGCTGCATTTGGCAACGATGATGTATACATAGAAAAATTGATAGAGAACCCGAAGCATATCGAAGTGCAGATTTTGGGGGACCAGCATGGAGAAATCATACACTTATTCGAGCGTGACTGCTCCATTCAACGACGTCACCAAAAGGTAGTGGAGATCGCGCCAAGTGTCTCCATCCCTGATGAACTGCGTGACCGGATCTGCAATGCTGCAGTGGAACTGATGAAGAATGTGGATTACATTAATGCCGGGACAGTGGAGTTCCTTGTGGCCGGGGATGAATACTACTTTATTGAAGTAAACCCGCGCGTGCAGGTTGAGCATACCATCACAGAGATGGTGACCGGTATTGATATCGTACAATCACAAATCATGATTGCAGAAGGACATGCACTGCATGGAAGCAAGCTCGGTATACCGAAGCAAGAGGATATTCGAGTTCATGGTTTTGCCATTCAATCCCGAGTTACAACAGAAGATCCGTTAAATGGCTTCATGCCTGATACCGGAAAGATCATGGCATACCGCTCTGGGGGTGGTTTTGGTGTCCGTCTGGATGCAGGAAACGGCTATCAGGGCGCTGTGATAACCCCTTACTACGATTCCTTGCTCGTAAAGCTATCCACTTGGGCACTGACCTTTGAGCAGGCAGCTAACAAGATGGAGCGGAATTTAAAGGAGTTTCGTATTCGTGGAATAAAAACGAATATTCCTTTTCTGGAGAATGTTGTACGCCATCCGAAATTTATGAATGGTGAATATGATACATCATTTATTGATACGACACCTGAATTGTTCGTGTTTCCAAAGCGAAAAGACCGTGGAACCAAAATGCTTAGCTATATCGGGAACGTTACCGTTAATGGATTCCCGGGAGTGGAAAAGCGAAAGAAGCCGATCTTCCCAAATCCTAGAATGCCGCAAATGAAAGGCATGGATACGGTTCCAAACGGTACAAAGCAGATATTGGATGAGCGAGGTGCAGACGGACTTGTCAAATGGATCGGTGAGCAAAAGGAAGTGCTCTTAACTGACACAACCTTCCGCGATGCGCATCAGTCACTGCTTGCTACACGCCTGCGTACACATGATATCAAGCAGATTGCGGAACCGACCGCAAAACTGCTGCCAAACCTATTTTCGATGGAAATGTGGGGGGGAGCTACCTTTGATGTCGCATACCGTTTCTTAAGTGAAGATCCATGGGACCGTCTTCTCACCTTGCGTGAAAAGGCACCAAACGTGCTTTTCCAAATGCTGTTGCGTGCTTCCAATGCAGTAGGCTACAAAAACTATCCGGATAACTTGATAAAAGAATTCGTGGAAAAATCCGCATATGCCGGGGTGGATGTGTTCCGGATCTTTGATAGCTTGAACTGGGTCAAAGGAATGACTTTAGCTATTGATGCAGTGAGGGATAGCGGTAAAATCGCCGAGGCTGCCATCTGCTACACAGGTGATATCAACGATCCTGCCAGAACGAAATATGACCTGAACTATTACTGTAGCCTTGCTAAGGAATTGGAATCCAGCGGTGCACATATCCTGGCTATAAAAGATATGGCGGGGCTTTTGAAGCCACAGGCTGCCTACCGACTGATCTCTACACTCAAGGAAACGATAGATATACCTATTCACCTTCATACCCATGACACAAGCGGGAATGGAATCTATATGTATGCAAAAGCAATAGAAGCCGGTGTTGATATAGTCGATGTCGCTATCAGCTCGATGGCAGGTTTGACCTCACAACCAAGTGCAAACTCATTGTACTACGCCCTGGAGGAAACGGAGCGCAAACCTGACGTGTCTGTGAAAGCGTTGGAGCAGCTATCTCACTATTGGGAGGATGTCCGAAAATATTACAGCGATTTTGAAAGTGGAATGATGAGTCCTCACTCTGAAGTATATATGCATGAAATGCCTGGAGGGCAATACAGTAATCTTCAACAGCAAGCGAAAGCCGTGGGGCTTGGTGCGCGCTGGGAGGAAGTAAAAGAGATGTACCGCCGGGTAAATGATATGTTCGGAGATATCGTCAAAGTAACACCTTCTTCCAAAGTGGTGGGGGATATGGCCTTGTTTATGGTTCAAAACAATCTTACTGAGGAAGATGTAATAGAAAAAGGAGAATCCATTGATTTCCCCGACTCCGTCATCGAACTTTTTGAAGGCTACTTGGGGCAACCACATGGCGGATTCCCGAAAGAGCTGCAGAAGGTTATTTTGAAAGGCAAATCACCGATTACAGTCAGACCTGGCGAACTATTGGATGATGTGGACTTCGATGATATCCGGCAAAAATTGTTTGATACATTGAACCGTCAGGTGACAAGCCACGAGATAATTGCATATGCTCTGTATCCGAAAGTATTTCTCGATTACCAGAAGAAGCAGGAGGAATACGGAAATGTTTCCGTGATTGATACTCCGACCTTCTTTTTCGGAATGAGGCTTGGAGAAGAGATTCAAGTGGAAATTGAACAAGGGAAAACATTGATGGTAAAGCTTGTTTCAATTGGACAACCTCAAAGGGATGGAATGAGAGTGGTCTACTTTGAATTGAATGGACAGCCTCGTGAAGTGAATATCAAGGACGAAAGCGTGAAGTCGGCTGTTGTGACCAAACCGAAAATGGATGGCAGCAATCCGACTCATATTGGAGCAACCATGCCAGGCACCGTCATTAAGGTACTAGTTGAAAAAGGGGAGAAGGTCTCCAAAGGTGACCACCTCATGATCACCGAAGCCATGAAAATGGAAACGACCGTTCAGGCACCTTTCAGCGGCACGGTCAAGGAAATCCATGCAAACGCCGGAGAAGGCATAGCCACAGGTGATTTATTAATAGAAGTGGAACAGATCTAATCAGTTTTGATTAAAGAAAAGCCCCAAAAAGAAACGAAAATCGTTCCGTTTTGAGGTGCATTTTTAATAATATGTGCTGAAATGACAGTCGTATGGGCATCATTATTGGTATATAAAAAAGTGAAACTCGCCGAAGTAATTGGCGAGTTTCTTTTATTAGGGATACAAAAACCAAATTTAAATATAACCTCACTCACAGATGATTCCGTTCGTTGTAAAGTCTTGTCCTTTATCGAAGAACCAGCAAAAGTATAATAAGCGGAGATTTTCCGGTTAAATGCAGAATCTAGCTAGTTTCGGGACAAATAAGGGGAGTTTTTCCGCTTATGTACAGCAAAATCACCCAAATTCGAATTTTACGAGTCAATAGGCGGAATTTCTCCATCTATTTCAGCCTTTTTTAAATGGTAATTACAAATTAAGCAAAATTGTTCCGTCTATTTATCTGTTTATGTACTTACCTGATCTCCCAACCGAAAAGTGCGAACCTCTTAATCCTAGATGAAGGATTAAGCATCCAAAGATCAATAAAATTCAAAACCGTACTGTAAATTAAGAAAAAAGCGAGGGATCTATTAGTTGATCCGCTCGCTTTTATTGCTGTTTCAGCCTATTCACTTTATTTCGAGTCACTAGCATGAATAGATAGCTAAGCACTCCGAAAAGGCAGGAAATAATTAATGCGTGTAACAGGGAAACAAAAATATTCAATTTAGTTAACACTACTAAAGCACCTGTTGTCGCTTGCAACAAAACTAGTCCCGCGCAAATCATCCAACCTTTATATATAACTGGTTGATGCTTATACTTCCTAAAGCTAAGAATTGTCACATAAATGATCCAGACTACAATAAGTCCAGCAGCTGCCCGGTGACCCATTTGAATCCATTCATGCATTTGTGTAGGAATGCCAAGTCCATTTCGGGTACATGTCGGCCATGTAGGGCATGCTAAACTTGCACCAACATGGCGAACCAAAGCGCCTGAATACACAACCATATAACAATAGGTGATGATCCCGATGATATGATAGGACATTCGGCGGTCTATAATCAATGTTTCAGCATCAAACCGCTTGTCTGCTTCGAAAATAAGTAATGTCAGCAGAAATACAGAAGCGAATGAGACTAGAGAAATTCCGAAATGTAGCGCTAATACAGCTGAAGATTGTCCCCAGATAACCGCTGCTGCCCCAATAAGAGCCTGAAGAATCAGAACGGCAAATGAAAGCAGTGCAAGAAATTTCGTTTCTCTCTTATGGCCAATTGCTCTCCAAGCCCAAACAGCCAATACCAATACCATGATGCCAGCCAAGCCGGAAACGATACGGTGACTCAGTTCGACAATCAGTGCAAAATCGATATTGCTGGGAATCAATTCGCCATGACATAATGGCCAGCTTCTTCCGCACCCCATACCTGATCCGGTTTTGGTAACTAGAGCTCCCCCGATTAATACAAAAAGCATGACAATAGAGGTACAAACGGCGAACCATTTCAATAATTTATACAACCGATTCACCTTCTAACAAAGAATTTATTTCTCCCATATATATTAAAACAAGCAGAAATGGTAAAATAGTAAACGTCCTCCCCATACTACACAATGTAACGGAAATTGACAATATCCAACATGAAGTTACAAAAGCGATTTATTATCGTGAAAAAGGTTGAATAATGGTGTGGAGTTTGCTAGAAATATATATGGGACATGTTGAAATTGTAGCTGTCCAATCGACTATATGATCAACAAACCCTATTATATACTGATTTAGAGAGTGTAGGTAATATTCTGTGTAGGTGACACAAATTAGTCATATTTTCTTCAAATATAATTCACAATGTTTTAGGCAAATATGATTTAATATACAGAGAGAATGTTACTTAACATCCTTGTGTTTTCGTGTGTTTTGCACTATCTCAAAGTTCCTTAGTGGAAACGGATTCAATCCTTATTTTACAGGATATAATGTGTTTAACATGTATGTACCAAGGTTCAAAGGAGGAATACAAATGGCAAAATTGAGGACTTTGGATCAAGCATCTGCTTCTTTGTCAGGTGACCGTCCTCAAGATAAAGAAGTGAATTCTGTTTGGAAGGACTTCTTAGCGCTTATTAAAATAGGGATTGTCAATTCTAATTTTATCACTACTTTTACTGGGCTTTGGTTAGCATTGTTTTTTACCCAAAGAAGTTTTATAGCCAATATAGATGTTGTTCTACTCACAATTATCGGTTCTTCACTGGTTGTAGCCGGATCGTGCAGTCTTAACAACTATATCGATCGCGATATTGACCATCTAATGAAAAGAACCAAAAACCGTCCTACCGTAACAGGTCGAATGAATCCGGTAGGTGCACTTTATCTTGGACTGGCTTTAACAATTATCGGAACTATTCTTTTAGCGATGACAACATATACTGCAGCCATTATTGGTTTGATAGGAGCCTTCACTTATGTGGTCCTATATTCTATGTGGTCTAAAAGAAGGAATACTTTAAATACAGTGATAGGCAGTATTTCCGGTGCAGTCCCACCGCTAATTGGCTGGGCAGCGGTAGATCCTAACCTTTCATTGATTGCTTGGATGCTGTTTTTCATCATGTTCCTTTGGCAGATTCCACATTTTCTGGCAATCGCGATTCGTCGCTGTGAAGAATATCGGAGTGCCGGTATCCCGATGCTCCCTGTCGTACATGGATTCAACATAACCAGACGACAAATGCTCGTATGGGTGGCATGTCTATTGCCATTGCCATTCTATATGTTTGACCTGGGCCTTGCTTTTGTCATATTGGCAACCCTCCTTAATCTGGGCTGGCTCGCATTAAGCGTCGCAGGATTTAGAATGAAGGATGAAATGAAGTGGGCAACATTGATGTTTGTCTATTCCTTGAATTATCTTACCATCCTTTTTGTTTCCATGATTATTGTTACCATTTTTTAAAACAAGGCAGTATAAGCCCAGATCCTATAGAGGAATGACTGTCTTTTTTTGACGGAAACTTTAAAGTTGAAGGGTGAAAGAGTGCAAGCTGTGGTATAGTAACAACTAGAGGAAAAAATTTTCATCTAATGAAGAGAGAATGTGTAAAGGACCTCGACACCATAAGTCATTTTCCGGCAGATGTTTCTGTTAACCTCTGTCGGAAAATGCCTTATGCTTGTCGAGGCTACATAAAAGCGAAGAGAACCTGCCTTCAACTACTGAGCATCTTGTTATGCGCTCAAATTGCATGCAGCACTTTCCGCTTTCCAAATTATGATTTAATTCTTTCTCTTCGATTGGAAGGAATTTATCAATACATTCTACTTCACTTACTAAATATGAAAGAGGGGTTTGATTAAGCTATGAAGAAATGGCTACCAAATTGGCGAATTCTATCGCTTTTTAGTGTAATGACGCTATTCTTAGCAGGCTGTGGTAAACCATTCTTATCTGCACTTCAGCCGGTTGGTGAGGTAGCAGATATGCAAAAATCACTGATCTTGTTAAGTTCAGCAATTATGATTCTTGTAGTAGTGGTTGTTTCCATTATCTTCGTTTACGTTGTGATTAAGTTCCGTCAACGTGATGGAGAAGAAGAGCGCATTCCTAAACAAGTAGAAGGAAGCCACAAATTAGAAATTACCTGGACTGTTATTCCGATTTTACTATTATTGATCCTAGCAGTTCCAACTGTTTCCTACACATTCCAATTGGCTGATGTGAAGGAAATGGAGAAAGAAGAGACTGACGCACTTGTTGTTAATGTTACTGCACATTTGTACTGGTGGGAGTTTGAATATCCCAACCAAGAGGTAGTAACAAGTCAGGACCTATACGTACCAACAGATGAGAAGATTTACTTCAATCTTAAAGCAAGCGATGTAAAACATTCTTTCTGGATTCCTTCTGCTGGGGGGAAAATGGATACGAATACAGAAAACGAAAACAAGTTCTGGCTGGAGTTCGACTCCAAACGTGTAGGGCAGGCACCTGATGAACTTTTCTACGGAAAATGTGCCGAGCTTTGCGGACCTTCACATGCATTGATGGACTTTAAAGTGAAAACACTTCCTCGCGACGAGTTCGACCAATGGATTGAGAACATGAAGAGTGCAGAGCCAACTGCAGAAACTGAACTTGCGCAAGCAGGGGAAGAAATTTTCGAACAAAGCTGTATTACCTGTCACGCAGTTTCTGCTGATCAAAAGGGTGTTGCACCTAACTTGACTAACTTCGGCAGCAGGGAAATGGTTGCTGGTCATGAAGCAAACACGCCTGAAAACCTGGCTGACTGGTTGGAAGATCCAGAGACTTTCAAACCAGGAAACAAAATGACTGGTGCTTACGACGATCTTAAACCAAATGAAATAGAAGCACTTGTAGAATATTTATCAGGACTAAAAGTAGAATAGATTTTCACGAAAAGGAGGTTACATTGTGAGTACGTTAGCACAGAAAAAGGGATTTGGCGCAACAGTATGGGATTACCTGACAACGGTTGACCATAAGAAAATTGCCATCCTTTACTTAATTGCCGGCGGATTCTTCTTTGTCGTCGGTGGGATAGAAGCGATGCTTATTCGTATCCAACTGGCAGTGCCGGATAGCGGCTTCATTGCTGCTGGATTATATAATGAAATACTTACAATGCATGGTACAACCATGATATTCCTGGCTGCGATGCCGCTATTGTTTGCATTTATGAACGCTGCGATGCCATTGCAAATCGGTGCACGTGACGTTGCATTCCCGTTCATCAATGCACTCGGATTTTGGTTGTTCCTATTCGGTGGGATTTTCCTAAACCTTAGCTGGTTCCTAGGAGGAGCACCTGATGCAGGTTGGACCTCTTATGCGTCCCTGTCATTGGCATCCCCAGGTCATGGTATTGACTTTTATGTACTTGGACTTCAAATCTCAGGTATCGGTACGTTAATTGGTGGTATCAACTTCCTTGTTACCATCATCAACATGCGTGCACCTGGTATGACTTATATGCGTATGCCACTTTTCACATGGTCTACGTTTGTAGCATCTGCACTTATTCTTTTCGCTTTCCCTCCATTAACGGTTGGATTGGCTCTAATGATGCTTGACCGTCTATTCGGTTCTGCATTCTTTGATCCTGCTCTTGGCGGGAACACCGTAATCTGGGAGCATTTATTCTGGATCTTCGGACATCCTGAGGTATACATATTGATCTTACCGGCATTCGGTATTTTCTCTGATGTATTCTCAACTTTCTCTAAAAAGCGACTATTTGGTTATTCATCCATGGTATTCGCAACAGTTCTTATCGGATTCCTAGGATTCATGGTATGGGCTCACCATATGTTCACTACTGGACTTGGACCAATTGCGAATGCAATTTTCGCTGTTGCAACAATGGCAATTGCCGTTCCGACAGGTATCAAAATCTTCAACTGGATGTTCACGATGTGGGGTGGACAGTTGAAAATAAATACTGCAATGCTTTGGTCTGTAGCCTTTATCCCGACTTTCGTACTTGGTGGGGTAACAGGTGTAATGCTAGCATCAGCAGCTGCTGACTATCAGTACCATGATTCCTACTTTGTAGTAGCTCACTTCCACTATGTAATCGTTGGTGGGGTTGTTTTTGGTCTATTTGCTGGTCTACACTACTGGTGGCCAAAAATGTTTGGAAAATTCCTGGACGAAACATTAGGAAAGATTACTTTCTGGTTGTTCTTCTTTGGATTCCATTTAACATTCTTCATTCAGCATTTCCTTGGACTGATGGGTATGCCTCGCCGTGTATTCACGTTCAAAGCGGATCAAGGTTGGGATCTTTCCAACTTGATAAGTTCAATCGGAGCTGCTTTCATGGCTATCGCTACAATCGTGCTAGTCATCAATATCGTAAAAACTGCATTAAGCAAACAGACAGTTGCTGGCGATGCATGGGGTTATGGCCGTACATTGGAATGGACCATCCCATCTCCGCCGCCAGAATACAACTTCAAGCAAACTCCACTTGTACGTGGATTAGATCCTCTATGGGTTGAGAAAATGGAAGGCAAAAAAGGTATGACTCCTGCTGAGCCTGTTGGAGATATCCATATGCCGAATGGTTCCATTCTTCCACTCATCATTTCGTTTGGTCTATTCGTTGCCGCGTTTGGTGTAATGTACAGATTGGATTATGCATGGGGATTACCTGTGATGATTCTTGGATTGGTAATTACATTCGGTGCAATGTTCTTGCGTTCTGTAATCGACGATCATGGGTATCATATTCATAAGGAAGATCTATTGGCTGAAGATGATGACAAGGGGGCGAAGTTATAATGCATACAGAAGAAAAATTAACTGCAGAAACTTTTCCAGCATCGCCTGAAAAAGCGACCCTTGAAGGTAAAAACAAATTTTTAGGCTTTTGGCTCTTCCTTGGGGGAGAAACAGTTCTATTTGCATCTTTGTTTGCAACATATCTTGCATTGAATGATTCAACTGCTGGCGGCCCGACGTCGAAGGAAATGTTCGACTTGCCTCTAGTGTTTGCGGCGACCATGTTGCTTTTGACAAGTTCATTGACGAGTGTGTACGCTATGTATCATATGAAAAACTTCAATTTCAGGAAAATGCAATTATGGATGGGTATCACTTGGTTACTCGGTCTTGCGTTCCTTCTCCTTGAAATTTACGAATTCTATCATTATATACATCATTATGGACACACATTCACTAGCAGTGCATTCGGTTCCGCGTTCTATACATTAGTAGGTACTCACGGTGCCCACGTATTCTTTGGTCTTTTATGGATCGGTACATTGTTGATCCGTAACATGAAGCGTGGTCTTGACCTGTACAATGCTCCAAAGTTCTATGTAGCATCATTATACTGGCACTTTATCGACGTTGTATGGTTGTTCATCTTTACTGTAGTATACTTAATGGGAATGGTGTGATGACATATGGCAAATCAAACTAATACTGGAAATCCAAAAGTAGATTTAGCATATCGTCGTAAAAAGAGCAAGGAAGAAATGAAATATCAGGTAGTATCATTTGTGTTGATGATCTTCCTTACGCTTCTTGCATTTTTGGCAGTAGGAGCGGAAATGTCTAAATTGTTCATTGTACCGGTAATCATTTTAATGGCAGTGGTACAATGTATTTTCCAACTATACTATTTCATGCATATGAACCATAAAGGTCATGAAGTGCCTTCATTGTTCCTATTCTCTGGATTAGCGGTTGGGTTGATCACAATCTTAGCGTTTACGACAATTATTTGGTGGTAAAAAGGAAAAGCGGAGACCAGTTAACTGGTCCTCCGCTTTTTTTGTTTGCTTCTTTGAACACCCTGTTGATTTCCTTTCCAGGGTTCAAACACCACACCATATGTCCAATTCATGACAATTACGCTTGAATACCTCTACACGATTCTGCCTTACATTGAAGGGGACAGGGTGCTGTAGTATAATTGTCGTAAGCATACAAGTGTCCTTGGTGGCACTATTAAAAATGAGGTGACTTCTTTCATGTTAGGCAACTTGGATATGTTTGGCTTTCAGGCACTCTGGAGCCCGTTTTTACTTGTCACGACCATTGCAATCATTGCTTTGTATATTTATATAACAGGAAGCGGACGGAAGCATTTTAAGGATTCGGAAGCTATTACCAATAAGCAGAGATCCTTTTTCATTGTCAGTTTAATCATGTTCTATCTTGTCCAAGGGTCACCTGTCGATCTTCTGAGCCACTTGATGTTAAGTGCTCATATGACACAGATGGCAGTGCTTTACCTCGTGCTCCCACCGCTTTTGTTGATGGGTAGTCCGGCATGGCTGCTTCGAAAAGTGATCAACCTGCCTGTAGTTAAGCCATTTTTCAGGTTTTTCACCAAGCCATTAATTGCATTGATCGTATTTAACGCCATATTCTCGATCTATCACATTCCGGTGATTTTTGATATAGTGAAAGTGGATATGACCTTGCATACGACTTATACTGCAGTGATGTTTGTAGCTGCATTCATCATGTGGTGGCCTCTTGTAAATCCTCTTCCAGAAGAACAGAGGCTTTCAGGTATTCTGAAAATCGGCTACATTATGGGAGATGGCATACTTTTGACACCAGCATGTGCATTGATTATTTTCGCCGATCAACCGCTTTATGCGACCTACTCGGAACTGACAGCATGGCTTGCAGCACTTGAGCTGTGTGTGCCTGCAGGAACATTGGCAGGCCTGGATCTTGGAGGACCTGAACTCTTCAATGCCCTTCCCCTTATTGAAGATCAAAAGCTTGGCGGAGTTATTATGAAAATTATTCAAGAAATCATGTACGGTAGCATTTTGGCCTATGTGTTCTTCCAATGGGCTCGCCGTGAAAGAGAAAAAGAAGAGATGGAATTATCACAATCCATGAACCCAAAAGTAGTGGAGTAGCAGTAGCTTCGACAGCAACCATGCAACGTTGCTGTTTTTTATTGAGGTCAGTGAATTTTACAATATCATGAACGTTCTACATTCATATTGCAAGATTTATGTGAGTTAACTTAAAATAGTCTTGAGTAGAGCATAAGTGTGAGAGGAGAAATACATGGATTATTCGATTCCTATTCTACCAACCATCAGTACTTTTTTTATTGTACTCAGTGCTATTTTTGTCGGTATCGGTTGGTATTTAATCAGTAAAAGAAAGATTGAGGCACACAAGAAAACCATGCTGCTTGCAGCGGTATTTGCGATTATCTTTTTCATAATCTATGCTTCAAGAACGATATTTGTCGGTAATACCAGCTTTGGCGGACCGGATAATATTAAGATCTACTATACATTGTTCCTGCTGTTCCACATTACATTGGCAACGATAGGTGCAGTAATGGGTATCATCACATTATGGACAGGATATAAAAACAACCTATCCAAGCATAGAAAGCTTGGACCAATTACAAGTATTATCTGGTTTTCTACAGGTATTACAGGGGTGGCGGTCTATCTGCTACTTTATGTGATTTATCAGGGTGGAGAAACGACATCTGTCTTTAAAGCCATTTTGGGATTTTAATTTCTTCTTGTCTGAATATAACTGAAAAAAGGTGTCCGGAGAAAATTCCGAACACCTTTTTTAATTATATTTTAAAATTAGTCTTGATGATCCCTGCTTCACGTGCGGAATTGAATGCAATCAGGATTAGCGGACCTACTATGAAACCAAGGATTCCAAGGAGCTTCAGACCTAAATACATCGCAATCAATGTGGCAAGTGGCGACAAGCCTATATGTGTTCCCATTACTTTCGGTTCTACCGTTCTTCTTATAATAAGAAGAACAATGGCAAGAACTGTTAGTTGAGTTCCAAGGCTGATATCACCTGTTATCAGATGAAATAGCGCCCATGGGCCAAGGATGACGATAGAACCAATAATCGGAATGAAGTCAATGAGCCAGATGATCAGGGACATGATTAAAGCCGTCTCCGGAGCAATGATCCATAGCCCGACAAGTGAAACGAAAAAAATGATGACACTGACCAAAAACTGGGCTTTAAAAAAGCCAAATACAACATAGGATAGTCTAGAGGTCATAAATTTGACCTTATTGGCAGTAGATTCCTTCAAGTGAGAATAGAATCCTATCTTTAATCGCGGCATATCCATGAGGAAGAGGAACAGGGCGATTAAATAAACGAGAAAACTGACCAGATAATTAGGAATATCCGTGAAGAGGCTACTGATATTTTGGATATTCAAGAAATCTGTCAAGAATATTCTAAGATCATACAGAAAAGATTCCACCTGTTCACTTATTGCATCCACTACTTCAGGTGGCAGGTCTTCGGAGGCATTATGAAGATCTGCTTGAAAATCTTGCCATACTTTATTCACTTCATTTATGTAGGAAGGAGCGTTTTCCACAAGATTTATTGCTTCTGTAATGACCTTTGTTGTAATAAAATAGCCAACTGCCCCAATGGAAGCCATAAAGAGAAGAAATACAATCATCACGGAAAGATTTCTTTTCAAGTTGACACGGTGCTGCAGCAGTTTCACAATTGGTTCTAAAAAGAATGAGGTTACAAGTGCTAATATGATCGGTATGGATACCGGTAAAATGAAGTAACCTACGACACAGATTGCGGCAATGATAATAACGATTAATAACGTTTTTTTCGAAAACAAAGAGGACAATGGATGACTCCTTTCTAAACACAAAACTTCTCTAATATAGATTATAGTATGGATTTTACTGAAATAATAGTATGTAGGAAAATAAATATGTATAGGAAGTCAAAATATGATAATCATTGCAGTCTTAAGGGAAATATAAAGCTATCCACAATAGGATGGCATTTCCTATTCCACAATCATAATTTGATGAAGAAAAAATTTTAGGAGGCTTTTATGGAAATCAATAAAGGGCAGATTGAGATAAGTACATTACTGCTTCAAACGATCACTTCCATATGTGTTTCTGACATTGATGGCATCAAACAGATTGCGCCTCGGCTACTCGGCAAGGTATATTCCTTATGGCAGCAGGAACAGAGGCAAGCGGCCATTATTCAGTTGGAAAAGGAGCATCTGGTTAAGATAGATGTATTTATTGCAGTAGCCTTTCACACAAGCATCCCGGATGTTTGCATCAAATTACAGCAGCATATCAAGAATGAGATAGAGGTAATGACAGGTTATGAGGTAAAATCAGTCCGAGTTTTTGTAGGGGAGGTCTATAGAAAGTAAAAAAAGGTGGAATGCCCGTGCCATGCACAAACAAATCCACCCCCTATCCCGAAATTATTTCATTTGATCCATTCTTTCTTTTGATTGCACCAATAGAGATTTGGATGTCTCTACAACATTTGCGGGAAAAGTTTCGCCTTCTCCATATTCCACGCCATGAGGATAGTAATGCTTACCTAATAGAGGAGTCATCAATTTGATCATTGCATGAGATCCGCCAACATCCCCTTCAACAGCAAAGCCTTGGACACGCAAATAATATACGTGACCTTTATTTTCGAATTTACGATCAAATGTAACGCGCTCGTAATCCCATTGTCCTGCAAGTACGAACCCTAAGTCTTCCATGATATCCGTTAAACGGGATAATTCCACTACTTCATTTTCAATTCCAGTGTTTTCAATTCTCATGTATGTACACTCCCTTTCGATCCTTACCAAAAAAGTACGCTCCTTGTTAATAATAGTACGAATAAGGATAACTTTCAATAATGGAATAGTCGAACTCGCCTTTTCGACGCACTTTTTTAGAAAAAGTCATGATTTTGTAGAAAATGGTCAAACTATCTGTGAGGGAGGAGGTTACATTCCTCCTCTACTAAGTATCCTATCCAATTTAATCGAAAAATACGAGGTGACATAATGAAAACAGTTCGAGAAGTAATGACAACTAATGTAGACGTGTGCACACCATTAGACAATGTTTATGAAGTGGCAACGAAGATGAAGGATTTGAATGTTGGAGCAATCCCTATCGTGGAGAATAATCAGCTAGTTGGAATGATAACAGACCGGGACCTTGTAGTCAGAGGAATTGCTGAAAAGCATGCCGGTTCCAATCCTGTCACCAATGTGATGAGTGATCATCTGGTAACCATTACTCCAGAAGCATCTGTAGAGGAAGCGGCCCATCTGATGGCCCAGCATCAAGTGAGAAGACTTCCTGTGGTGGAACATGGACAGTTGATTGGAATATTGGCTCTAGGAGATCTTGCTGTAAATCAATTGTCAGATGACAGTGCCGGAGATGCTTTAAGCGACATTTCTGAAAGGTAATATGAAGACTGCAGTTATCATAAAGAGCTGCAGTCTTTTATTTTGTCCTTCCACTCCCAAATCTTTTATAATGAAGTAAATATGGAAAAAAGCGTATTCATTACGCAGAAGTTGGGTATAAAAGTGATAAAGATAAAAACTCTACCATTTTGTGTACATAAGTAGAATGTAAAGGAAGTCTATCAAATATATTAATAGAAAAGGAGGGATCGACCGGAAAATGAGGGGACTATTTATATTATTGTTTGTTGCTTTCTGCCTTTATCTATTTGTCAATGTAGAGCCCGAGCAGCTGGAAGAACTGTTGGGCAATCAGCCTCAAACAGAACAGGGTGAATCGGGTGAATCCTTAAATGAGGAAGAGCAGGCAGTGATCCAGTCCAAAATCCAATCATCCGACACAGTGGAAGGAATAGCATCATTCATCGGAAAATCCGATAGTGAGCTATTGGACGCCTACGGGGAACCGGTAAGAAAAGATCTTTCCGCCTATGACTATGAATGGTATATCTATAATAATTATCCGGTAGAATATGTTCAATTCGGGGTGGAAAACGGAAAAGTGGTAACTGCTTTCAGTACAGGTGCAAACAGTAAAAACAGTCCTTTCCAAATTGGTCAAGCATATGATTCCCTTAACGAGGAATGGTCCTTTGCGGATTCTGTCACTGTTTTATACGACGAAGGATCCTATCGTTTCGAAATGAAAGAAGAGGAGCTTCTGACCCGTCCATTAGTCCTGATGGGGGATGTGTATGTACAACTATACTTTGACAGCTTCGATAAAGAGCTTTCGAGTGTACGGTACTTGAATGCGGAGACCCTTATCAAGCAGCGTCCGTATGAGCTGGTTTATCGGGGTCCTTTGCTCAATCCGAAGGAATTGAACCAAGAGGAATGGAAAGCGGTGGAGGCAGGGGCAGAACAACAGATCATCGATTTTACCAATATGATCAGAAACCGATTTGAGCTTGCTCCTGTAGAGTGGCACGACGAAACGGCAGATGTTGCATTTCTGCATAGTAAAGATATGAAAGACGCCGATTATTTTTCGCATACGTCTCCTACTTCCGGAAGTCTCTCTGACAGATTGACAACCGGTAATGTCCCATTTCAATATGCAGGGGAAAATATTGCGGCACAGTATGTCGATGGAATAGCTGCGGTAGAAGGCTGGCTCAATAGTGAAGGACACCGAAAAACCTTGCTCAATGAACGTTTCACCCATCTTGGAGTAGGGGTGAATGAAAAATATTATACCCAGAACTTTATTGAAACATGGTGAAAAAAGCTGAACATCGGGAATACTCGCGATGTTCAGCTTTCTTTTATGCTTCCAGCAATAAAAATGTCTTTTTCCCATTGTCCCTCCACCAATACTGCGTTGCCAGGTCGAAGGTTCATTTCTTTCCAATCCTGAGTAAATGGCTGACGAAGCACCACAGAAACGGTCCGGTCGTTGCTCTGCAGCTGAATGGTGGTTACCATCATGTACATTTCATGGTAATAGCGTTTTTTCACCGTACTCAAGGCGGTGATCGTACCCTGTATACGTGCCTCCAGCATTAACTTGTCGAGCATTTCCCATTTTTGACGTTGCTTTGCTTTCTCTTTTTTTGTAATCAGATAAAAATACAGGATTAATATAGGGATGACTATTGCTGTTACCATTCAAACAACCTCTTTACACTTTTTTAGGGATAATGAAGAAGCTTCCGGTAGCATGAGCGATCAATGTTTGGTCTTCCCTGAAAACTCTCCCTTCCATTACCAGAAGCTTTGAGCCTTTATGTATTACATTTGCGACACAAGTAAATTCATTTCCGACGCCTTTTGCAACATAGTTGATTTTCATCTCAGTGGTAACAGCTGCTTTATCTTCCGGCAGTAATCTGAAGGCCAATGTTCCCATTGCTGAATCCAGAAGTGTGGCAGTTAGTCCGCCATGCAAAATGTCTAAGGAATTCTGCAGAATCTCAGTATTTGGAATGGTCATTGTCAATGTATCAGGCTCATGGAACTCACTAGTGATCCCCATCAGTGCACCGATATGTGTTCCATTCTTACCCGTTTTTTTCCGCTTTAGGCTTTCAAGGTATAAAGAGGCAACCTCGCGCTCCTCCAATGTGGCTTCTATTAAAAAATCGTTCCATTGCTGTGTTAAGTCCATTTCTGTTCCTCTTTTCTAAGCAGTCTCCTCTCATCTTATCAATTATTGGCATGTAAAGAAAAGAAAAATAGGCGAACGCTTTTTCTTTTTTTCAATAAAATACACTAGGCATATAGAGGAGAGAGGTGAGAGAATGGCAACGAAAGAAAAGCACCCAAGTATTGAAAAGTTCAAAGCGTTTGTCAAAAAGCATCCGAAACTTGCAGCTGAAGTAAAAAGTAACAAAAAGACCTGGCAGGAGCTTTTTGAAGAATGGTATTTGATTGGGGAGGAGGATGAAAGCTGGAAAAGCTTCCGGGATCCCAATCTTCCAGAGGAGGAGAAGAGTTCAAAGGAGTCAAAATCAGATGTTATTCCTCAAATACTACAATCTTTGAAGAAAATGGATATGAATCAGATGCAATACCATCTAACCAATGTAAACTCTGCAATAGGCAATATCCAACAGCTCATACAACAGTTTATACCAAACTCGTCAAAGGGTAGTTCGCCGTCCCAAGGCACCAAAAATCCTTTTTCGTTTAGAAAAGATTAAGCTAATAGGAATGGATGAAGACCATGAGAAAAGATGTGTACGAATATATCCAAAAGAAAAAAACATTAAAGTCCTACTTACGTGAACAGCCATCCTGGTATCGAACACTTACGAGAAACCCTGAAAAGCTAAATGATTTTGAGTTATCTTCCATGCACTATTACAAACAGACCATCCCCCACAAAGTAGAAAAATTTCAGAATTCAGTCCAGATGGCGTCCATGATGGTGCATATGTTTCAGACCATGAAGAATATGGATTGAACAAAATAAAACTTGATCTTGATGGAGCTAATAGACAGCTCCATTTTACATATCCAGGAATAGAAACACTTCCAATTTCTCAAACTAAGTAAAAATTGGGAGGAGCAACCATGATGAATAAGTTTTTTATTACCCTTACCTGCTTCACTCTTGTGCTTCTAACAGGCTGCAAGGAAGAGAAACGCAAAGAGCCCGAAGTAATGAACCATGTAAATGAACTGGCAACAGAAGTATCATTGATGTCTTCTCAGGCAAAGAAGCCATCCGGTAAATCTTTATCGATGACCATTCATCACCAAATCAAAGGACAGCATGTTTATATGGAATGCATTGTCGGACCGAATTTTCATTTTACCGACGATAGCAGAAAAAGAAAGCAGGGAGAGGGCCGGCTCCACGTTTATGTTGATGGAAAATTTTTGGAAACCAAGTCGCAGGGAGCCTTCATCCTGAGAGGGATGCCTACTGGAAAACACACAATAACCGTCAAGCTTATGCACAATGACCAGACGGAATATGGAATTTCGGATTCTTTTGAAGTAGAGATAAACTAGGGGTAGGTATTATACTTCCTTTACATTTCATGGTATGATGGAATCGGAGGTGTTTTCCACTATGATCGCTACTTTTGAGCAAGTTCAAATGGTAGAAAAAGCAGAAGAGTTGGCGAAGATGATTTGGCAGTCAGAGCTTGCCGAAGACTATCATCGTTGTCTATATAATGTACATCAGGATAAAGAGGCGCAGGAATTGATCCGTGCTTTTCAACATATGAAAGACCGTTACGAGGAAGTACAGCGTTTTGGGAAGTACCATCCCGATTACCGTAAAGTCACCCTCGAAACAAGGGAGCTCAAGAGAAAAGTAGATCTGCATGAGACCATCCATGCGTTCAAGCAGGCAGAGGAGGCCATTCAAAAGACACTTGATGAAATAAGTGTAATGATAGGCCACTCCGTCTCTGTCAATGTGAAGGTCCCTACAGGAAATCCATTTTTCGACTCCCTATCAAGCTGCGGCGGAGGCTGTGGATCTGGTGGAGGATGCGGCTGTAAAGCAAGTTGATTCTCATTCAGTACGCAAAAAGAGACTAATCCGTTAGTCTCTTTTTTTATGATTTTTTTCTTAAACGGATACAATCCTCACATAGATTTCCACAACAGAACATTTTCTCCTGCGGAACGAAAAAACGGTGTCTATAAACATATTGATTTTGAGCTTGCCGTACAAAATGTGTTTCCACTGTGACCTTTTTACGGAACATGGCTTTTTTGGAACAGGCAGCTATGATGGCAGACCCTTTAGAATCCCATTCTGGCACTTTTTCTTCGGAAACATGAACATAGAGAAAAGGTATTCCGGTGATATTTTTCCGGAAGCACCCCTCTACCAGCTCATCTTCTTTCAGCTCATTCAAAAAAGTGGACCAGATCTGTTCAAGTTCCATGGATAGTGTCCTCCTAACCTTTTTCATAAAGGAAAGTAATGAATTTTCACATATATTAGGGCGTTTATGTGTGTTATCTTCCATTCATCCGTGCTAAAATAATAAAAAGGTCGAAAGAATATGATAATATAGGAATAGTATATAGATATCGGCAAGCTAGAATGATAAAAGGGGCAAAAACATATGCTGACACAAAGACAAGGCATTGTAGTATGGCTACATTCGTTAAAGCAGGCAAAGCTGCTGCGACGTTATGGCAATGTCATTTATATATCAAAAAAATTGAAGTATGTTCTATTCTACTGTAATAGTGAAGATACTGACACTTTGGTCGAAAAGCTGAACAAGCAATCCTATGTGAAGAAAGTGGAAGTATCCCACAAGCCATCCATCAAAACCCATTACGAGAATTCCAGACCGGATAAGGCAAAGGAATATGATTATAAGATGGGACTATAAGAAAGAGCAGTACAAACTTTTGACTTCAGGTTGGGTTTGTACTGCTTTTTGTCTTTTTAATTGCCTTATTCGTACTTCAGTAAACACTTTTGAAATAGAACATTTATCTTAAAGGCGGAATATAATGGTTTAATCGCAAAATCCCTATAATGTATTGGTAGAATAATGCCTTTTCGGCAAAGGTGGTGGATGGCTTGATATCCATCTGTATGATTACCTTGTCCAGGCTTGCAGCCAATTCCTCAAATAATGCCGCGCGCTTATTTTGCAGATGGTTCGGATTGGGTATCCCCTCTAAACATATGTAAATGGCCTGAAAGTCTCCGGGATCTGTCGGTTTCATGACTACAGCCAAAGAAGTGACCTTTTTTCCGTCCTTAACGGTGTGGAACATCATGAGATGCTGCAGCCGTTCCTTGTTGCACCTTCCCAATTCCAGCAGCTCATAAATATCTGAATATCCTTCCCCTAATTCTATAAATCGTTGAATCATTTTTTAATAACTCCTCTCCAAGAACATGTTCATTTAAACAACTATCAATATCCCGGTTTTACTTTAACACTTTCCGCATAAAAATAGAAGTACAGCCCAAAGACCATTGAAAGGGAGGAAAGCTTATGTTATTGGTTTTCTTATGTTTATTGGGTGGTTTACTCGTTGTTTATGGAAAAGATCACTTCACCGTCTCGAAATCTTCCCAAGAGAACAACCATATACCCTTAAAGGGCATTCTTGCCACCGGATTAGTATTCTATCTGCTGTCAAGAGGTCTGATAAACGACGATCAGAAGGAATTGCTTGAATCGAAGACCTTAGAAGAACTGGAAGGGTATATTCTAAGCAACAATATTTTAACTGAGCAGGAATGGGCAAATGTATGTGTCACGGAGTTCAACTCCTGCACTTTAAGTGACTTTGACATGGATATGCCGGTACTATAATAAAAAAAACCCTGCATGGATACCCATGCAGGGTCCTTCTATTCCTTGAAAAAATTCAAGGTTAAGAAGGCAAAGGGAGAGGAGAAACCGGAGGAAGAACTTATGGGGAAACGTAAGTCTTCTCCGCGGTTGGCAACAACATCACACGAATAGATGTTGTTATAGGTAAGTATGAACCAAATAAAGGAAAGCTATACACACAAGTTGCAACTATCTTCCATCCTGATAAATACTTTTGAATTTTATGTCGAATATGATAGGATATTGGTAATTGAGTTTATAGAAATAAAAGTAGTGGTGAGAAGATGAGAGTAGTGTCAGGGAAATTTAAAGGTAGACAGTTGAAAGCGGTACCAGGGATGAATACCCGTCCCACGACCGATAAAGTAAAAGAATCAATTTTCAATATCATTGGACCATATTTTGACGGAGGTTCGGCATTAGATCTTTTTGGCGGCAGCGGCTCACTTGGAATCGAAGCACTCAGCCGGGGAATCGATAGAGTGATTTTCGTTGATAAAGACGGGAAAGCGATTCAGACTATTAAACAAAATATTGAAACCTTTGAATTGGAGCCCCAGGTGGAAATCTATCGCAACGATGCAATGAGAGCATTGAATGCGTTGAATAAAAGGGAGATTTCTTTTGATTTGATTCTTTTGGATCCTCCATATAAGAGGCATCACCTGGAAGATCTTATACATAAAATAAGTGATTATCATTTACTGTCCGAAACAGGCCTTATCATGGCAGAGCATAGCAACGAGGTTGAGTTGCCAATCATTCTTGGAAGCTTTAAACGGACAAGGCAGGAGCATTACGGGCTGACCGTGATTTCAGTATATAAATTTGCATCGGGTGATGAAGGAGGAAATTAAGTTGGCAAGTATTGCAGTTTGTCCAGGTAGCTTTGATCCGGTTACCTTTGGTCATATGGATATCATCAAAAGAGCATCCAAGGTGTTTGATAAGGTATATGTGTGTGTGTTGAATAATACTTCCAAAAAGCCATTGTTTACTGTGGAAGAAAGGGTTGCGCTTCTTCAGGAGGTCACAAACGAATTTGGAAATGTGGAAGTGGAAGAGTTCCATGGCTTATTGATCGATTACGCACGCAGCAAAAATGCAAGTTCCATTGTCAGGGGACTGAGGGCGGTTTCCGACTTTGAATATGAGATGCAGATCACATCGATGAACAGGGTGCTCGACGAAAGCATTGAAACCTTGTTTATGATGACCAATAATCAATATTCCTTCTTGAGTTCAAGTATTGTAAAAGAAGTCGCAAAATACAGCGGCTCCGTATCAGAACTGGTACCGCCGGTTGTAGAAGAAGCGTTGAAAAAGAAATTCAAAAATAATTAAATAATATATAGGTAGAGCCAGCACCCGGTTTAGAGGGTGCTGGTTTTCTATTTGATTTCAACAGGTGCATTCTAATTAAATGACACAAAAAAAGGCGAATGAATTGGCAAACGGCTTTTCTCCTTTTTTTGTCAACGTTTCTACGGAATTCTATTAACTTAGACAAAGCAATTGATATCATTATTATGAGGTACAATTAGTTTTGTACAATTGAAAAGGGTGATCAATGGGAAATCAGGTTAAGCAGTAGAGCTGATAAATAGAGGGAAAAATTCCGCTTAATTAGTAATTACTAAAAAAAAAGGCTGAAATAGGCGGAGAAATTCCGCCTTTTGACTCGAAAAATTAGAAAATGAGCTATTTTGTTGTGCATAAGCGGAAAAACTCCACTAGCATTGCATAAGTATCCACAGGCCAAAAATAAATTCAATTCCCTCCTATTAGATAGAATAATAGGGGCTATTTTATGGACGAAAACAAAAAAGTCCCCTAAAGTAGAAGCTGAACCCACGTTATCCGTGACTGCTACTAAAGGAGACTTTCATGGATAACATCATATCAAATCAGAGTGTATTTAGTAAATGCCTTTCTTTCTTACCGTTTGAAAAATATAAATGCTCGTGCTTAGACAACTGCGTAAAAAAACTTACTACCGCTAACTTAATGAGGATTTGTCTCACCATGCAATTAGGAAATTGGAAATCCTACGAGGAAACAGAAGAACGTATTCGTGCCATGGAAGGCACAGAGGAACTATTTGGACTCACTAGTATTAGTGCTTCTCAACTATGTCGTCGTGTCAATGCCTTACCTTCGGTCCTACCACAGCAGTTATTTCTTGCCGCTGTTGCCCAATTGAATGAATTGACGAGTAACGGAAAGGGAATTCCTTCTTTGGGGCGTCTTCATCTCGTGGATTCTTCTTCTCTGCTTCTTGGACCTACATTAGGAAAATGGACGTATTTTACAAAGTATAGTAATTGCGTGAAGCTGCATACTCGTATTGTAGTAACAGATCCCGACACAGCTTATCCCGATATGGTCATTCCCTCTACAGGTAATGTGGATGATCGTGAAGTCATGCTTGAGCTCGTGAAGGATCCTCATGCAACCCATGTGATGGACCGTGGCTATGTGGATTACAAAAAAATGGACCACTGGGTGGAAAACCAGATTCCATTTGCCATGCGTATCCAAGCTAAGCATAAGACGAACATTATTAAATCCTATGACGTTCCCGATGGCAGTAAGGTTAAGCTAGACGCCTTAGTCGTTATGGGGAGTAAATTCAGATCCATGGAACAGCCCCTTCGTCTGGTTGAATTCACGGATGAAGAGGGGAAAGAATACCGTGTCGTAACCAATCGTTGGGATTTAAAAGCTGAAGAAGTAACCGAATTGTACCGGCACCGGTGGATCATTGAACTGTTTTTCAAGTGGATGAAACAACATCTACGCCTAGTTAAACTACAGAGTACCCAACCCCAAGGAATATGGAATCAGATTTTCTTCGCCATGACGGCGTACTGTATCACACTATATGTTAGGTTAGTTGAGAATACGAAGAAGACCACCTGGAAAGTACTCACCCTTCTCCGCATCCATTCCGAAAGGACATGGAAATGTTTTCTCAATGAGTTACACCGTTTACCAGAAAGAAAATCGAAAGGAAGACAAAAGAGCAAGCACCCGCCAAATGAAATTAAACTTTATGATGCAGGTGTGGCCATGGTAAAACCGGTTGGGGTAAGTACTAGTTCAATGGCAAAATATATGAAAAAAAGAAAATAATATCCATTTTTTGGATAACTGGGTTCATTTACAACCTCCTCGACTTTTTGGCTCAAAGCTACGCGATTCTGGTGTAAAAATTATACATAAAAGCAATATAAAGTAATATAGATACTCTTTTGTGGATATTTTTGCAATGCTAATGGAAAAACTCCGCTTATTTTACATTTGTTTGTTCTTCTATAAAGGACATTAAAAGATTAAGACAACCCAGTATTTTTATTCCTATTTAAGAAACTCGGTTTAGGGTTGAGAAGGAGCTGATTTTCTATTTAAATCCATCAGCGGCAGTATTCAGGAAATTGTTTTAAGTCTTCTGGTAAGCAAAATAATCAAATACCCCCATAGAACAGCCAAAGTAAATAACGGGCCGTATATCTCCAAGCTTGACAGCAGTTTCTCCCAGAAACCTGCGGGCAGATAAGGTGCAAAAACAGGAATATCCACGCTCGCATTTTCAAGTCCGTTCAATTTTTTATCAATTGGTTTCCAAAGAAGGAAAGTAATAAGTGCGGCAAAGCAGCCATGCATGATTCTCGCAAAAAAGAAAGGTTTGAATCTGATATCGGATTCAGCAAGAATGCTTGCAACCTGAGCCTGTACGGACAGGCCACTGAATGCAAGGAAAAAGCTTGTGATAATGATCTGATCCATCAGGGAAACATGCATCACTTCACTGGTTAATTTACCTCCTAAAGTGATTTCAAAAACACCGGATATCAGGGGGATGCTCAGTTCTGTTGATATTTGGAATAGAGGCAGCAATAGCCCGAGCATACCTGCCAGCAATGCAGTGACCCCAATAAGAGCAAGCATGCTGTTCAGAACGGAAAATAGAATGAGGAACCCACCAACCATCAACAGAGTTTGGACAGATGTCAGTACTGCATCTCCCAGGAGTTTTCCAAGGGGTTTTTGATTTTTAAGGCGGGTTTGGTGAAGCTCGCTGAACGCTCTTCTCAAGGATACTTTCTTCACGGTAGAATGGCGCTCCGTTTTTTTTCCTTTATAGTAAGGTCCATGAAAACGCATCACCAGCCCAACACATATGTTGCCAAGATAATGCGCTAGAGCAAGGATGATTCCCACCTTTGCATTATGGAAAAATCCGACTGCTATAGCGCCGAAAATGAAGAGCGGATTGGATGAATTCGTAAAAGAGACAAGCCTTTCCGCTTCATATGCGGTTATCTCGTTATCCTTCCTGAGTCTTACCGTGAGCTTTGCGCCGGAAGGGTACCCGGAGGCCATACCCATTGCCCAAACGAATCCTCCCACACCAGGCACCCTAAACAATGGCCGCATCAACGGCTCCAGCAATACCCCAATAAAGGCGACCACCCCGAACCCTATTAAAAGTTCGCTGATAATCAAAAATGGCAGCAGGGAAGGAAAGACAATCTCCCACCACATTTTCAGCCCCCTTAAGCTTGCTTCAAAGGAAGCCTGAGGATTAAGTATAAGTGATAGTGCTAGTAGGGAAATAATAAAAGCAAAGAATAATGTTTTTATTTTGGAAAAGTTCACTTGTTTAGCCTCCTAGCCAACTTGGGGGATGAAAGGGTTCCTCAGGCTCCGCTTTTCTTTGTCCAGCTCCGCCGGCTAGCCCCTCGAGTCATAAGCCATGTTTCCTGCGGAGGTGAAACCCAACCTCCTCCGGAAACCTGTCTTATGCTTGTCGGTGCTGCCCAAGCCGGCTCCGCTTTTCTTTGTCCAGCTGCGGGCGCTTGGGACTATCAAACTTCCCTCACTTCCCTACGATAAGTCAACATCGACGCTCGTGCTCTTCGTGTTTCCTTTATCTCAGGAAGCTCAGTCCAGTTTGTAAGTCCCAGAGCGAGCGCCCTCCGCTTTTCTTTTTAGTACAAGAATGATTGGGTTTTTGTTAGAATATTAATAATTACCTATGAAAGGTGGGATGGTTTGTCCATCTTACCTTTCAATATACGAGGGAAGGGTAGGGATTTAGAACAAAAATTGACCCAAGTCTCTACTGTTTGCTCACCATATAAATAAATGAAGCGTACAATGAATATGAAGAAAATAGCAGGTTTAATGGGCTTTTAGGTGGCTGTTAAAGCTTGGGGTGATGTGTATGGAACCTAAAATTGGAGTCGCACTGGGGTCTGGTGGTGCAAGGGGGTTTGCCCATCTTGGTGTGCTGAAAGTATTGCAGGATGAAAATATTCCGATTGACCTGATTGCCGGGAGCAGTATGGGGGCATTAGTCGGCAGCTTCTTTGCAATGGGGCATGATATGGACCGCTTATACAAGATTGCTACTGCATTCAAACGGAAGTATTATCTGGATTTTACGGTTCCGAAGATGGGCTTTATTAGCGGCAATCGAGTGAAGGATTTGTTCAGGATGTTTACCCAAAATAAAAATATTGAGGATCTGGCTATACCACTTAGCATCGTAACGACAGATCTGGAGAAGGCCGAGAAGGTTATTTTGACATCAGGATCGATTGCAGATGCTGTCAGAGCAAGCATTTCCATTCCAGGAATATTTGTGCCTGAAAAGCTGAATGGGCGTCTCCTGGTGGATGGAGGGGTGGTAGATCGTGTACCTGTCAGTGTGGCAAAAGGGATGGGGGCAGACCTGGTAATAGCCATCGATGTTTCCCATGTAAAAACAAACGAGCCGGTGGATTCGATTTTCGATGTTATTCTGCAGACCATTGATATCATGCAAAATGAACTGGTGAAGCGCAGTGAGCTAGAATCTGATATTATGATACGGCCACCTGTTGCGCACTACAGTTCACGTGCGTTCACCAATATAGAAGAGATAATACGGATAGGGGAAGAAGAGACAAAAAGACATATTCCTCTCATTCGGAAAAGGATTGAGGAGTGGAAGGGGAATCATCAGAATGAAGAGTAAAATGTATCGGAATTCCTTGATAATCGGGGTCATTATTGCTGTGGTATTGAATTTTGTCACATTGCCCTATTATGTAACCAGGCCTGGATCAGCAGAAGAGCTGGCACCACTGGTTTCTGTGGAAGGGGGAGATAAGGATGATGCGGGACGCTTTATGCTGACTACGGTTAAAATGGGGAAAGCGAATGTCTTTACCTATGCATTTGCAAAATTCAGCGATTACCAAAACATCTATCCGATCAATCAGATTCGCAGGGAAGATGAATCAGATGAGGAGTACTCCTACCGTCAGCTTCACATGATGGAAAATTCTAAAGAGACTGCCATCAAAGTTGCTTATGAGAAGGCAGGTAAGGAAGTAGAACTGATTTCAAGAGGTGTCTATGTTTTCTCGGTGCTTGAAGGAATGCCTGCTGAAGGAAAATTGGCGATAGGGGATAGAATCACCCATATCAACGGGGAGGAAACTCCGACTTCAGAAATTTTCATGGAAAAGGTAAGTGCCAAAAAGATTGGCGAAACAATTGAAGTTACATACGAACGTAAGAAGAATGAGGAAACTGCCACCATCAAATTGGGTGAACACCCTGAAAAAGAAGGAAGTCCAGGGATAGGAATCAGTTTACTGACTGATTATGAGATTACAACCGATCCGGAAATCACTATCGATACAGCCCAAATCGGAGGTCCATCTGCTGGTCTGATGTTTACACTCGAAGTTTACAATCAGTTAATCGAGGAAGACATAACAAAAGGATATAATATTGCGGGTACCGGTGCCATTAATGAAAAAGGTGAAGTATTGCGTATCGGAGGAATTTCACAAAAAATTGTCGCTGCAGATAACGCAGGTGTAGATATTTTCTTTGCTCCAAACGAAAACGGGGCTGAAAATTCCAATTACCAGGAGGCGTTGGTAGCTGCGAAAGACATCAAGACAAAAATGAAAATTGTTCCAGTAAATACCTTTGATGATGCAATCGAATATCTTGAAGAGCTTAAAGAGGAATAAAAAGAACAAAAGACGGAAACGAAAAGCATTTAGAAAAAAAATAATACAAAAGATTGTTCATTTTGAGTACCAATTGTTTATTCTGCTGATTTCTTCATCTGGAATCAAGAGGGTTCTCACTAATCGGTTGGGAGATTAGGTTAACCACTAGCTAGAGCTGATAAATAGACGGAATAATTCCGCTTACTTAGTAATTACTATTTAAAAAGGCTGAAATAGACGGATAAATTCCGCCTATTGACTTGAAGTATTCGAAAATGGGTGATTTTTCTGTGCATAAGCGGAAAAACTCCCCTTATCTCCCCTGAAACAAGCTACATTTTGCATTTAACCGGAATAACTCCGCTTATTTTACTTTTGTTAGTTCTGTGAAAAAGGACATTAGATTAAGACGATCCAGTATTTGTATTCGAAATAAAGAAACTCGCCGATTACTTCGGCGAGTTTCACTTTTTTTTATAAACCAATAATGATGCCCATACGGCTGTCATTTCGGCACATATTTTTAAAAAATCACCTCAAAACGGAACGGCTTATTTTTGGATGGGCGCTGTCTTTTATATTATACGAATTTGTTTGTTTCTTCGTTATATCTAACAGGTGGCTTTGAATACTCCAGCTGCATCCATTCGCTGCGGGCAGGTTCAGGGAATTTCATGGCATATGTGCAGGTGGCTCTTATATCCATATTCAGCATCATGCTTTCCAAAGCTGTAACCTTGGACAGTAAAGGTAGATCTGTGTCTTTTTTGATATGCTTCAAGTAACTTTGCCCTTTCTTTGACATCCCAAGCAATCGTATGTACTCACTCTTTTTTTGGGACGTGATTCGCTGCATCATCTCTTTTTTAGTGTTTGTCAAAAGATGGGTACACATCCTTTGCAATCTTGTCCAGGTGTAACGCTTCGTTTTAAGTTTGGTCATGAACTCTTCAAAGGTATGGCTTTCCTTCATGGTCTGTTGCAGCCTATGCTCAAGTCCCTCCTCCACCTCATAGATATCGGCAAGCTCAGAAGGTGTGCTACAAAGGATACGATACTTCAGGAAAGGGAAATAATCTTCCCATCGATGAAAGCCACCTGCCTGAAGCTGATAATGGGCAAGGAACTGATAGGTGCCTTCAGGGACATATTGTTGTACATTCTCGATTTGACTGCCATGATTAAACAAAGCCTTTCGGATACTTGTGGCACTCGCTATATTTGTAGCATTGAAATCTGGATCATGATAGCCGGCATTTGTCCGTTCAATGGTGAATGCCTTCAGGGGGCTATTCTGTTCACGTATCGCTTTTACATAGTGATAGCCAAGAATATTATTTGGCTGTGTCAGATCAAGCACCCTTTCATTTTTTGTGATTTCGGAAAATGCCATGGAGGACGCTTTTGGGAAACTGTAGCCCTCCTGACTGTAAGACTGGACCCGCAGGTTATAATCCTCTTTTTTCGAATCCATGATGGCCAAAGTCCGCTCAAAGTCATGGATATTTCCTTGCTCGCTTCCGAAACAGACGGTGTCACAATGCATGCCCGACAATATGGAGATGGATCCGCTTGCAAAGACCTCCGCCTTTTGGGTGGCAAAAGCATATGGCAATTCCACGACGATATCGATACCGTTGATAAGGGCCATTTTCGTCCTGGTCCACTTTGAAACAAGAGCAGGTTCCCCGCGCTGCAGGAACTGGCCGCTCATGACGGCGATGACAACTTCGGCCCCGGTTGCTTTCTTGGATTGCTCCAGATGAAATTTATGTCCGTTGTGAAAAGGGTTGTATTCAACAATTACGCCTAAAGATTTCATTTTCAGACCCCTTCATGCAGACAAATATGAACATAATCACATTGTCTGATGGTAATATTATTTTATCGATTGTTTTTTCAGCTATTTTTGTTAAGTACTTGTTCAAATCATAGGATTATGTCTATAATTATAGTGTAAAGAAAAAATATTGACAAATATATCGGTGAAAGCTATAATTACTTTTGTTGCCTTGAGGTGAATATCTTGTTGAAATGGACATTATTCCAGTTAAATCAGTTACAACATAAAGGTTTAGAAATCGATGAAACAGTTGATGTAAGTGAAATTACGACACATAGTGATATTCGATCTATTGAAGCCGTTCACGTAACTGGCAGAGCTGATTTAAGTTCGAAAAAAGCTACGTTTCATTTAACTGTGGAAGGTAGAATGGTTTTACCATGTTCACGTACATTGGTTGATGTGGACTATCCTTTTACGATAAAAACAACTGAAACTTATCTTTTTCAGCCTGCTGAGTATGAAAGTGATGAAGAAGAGCTGCACACTGTTGAAGGTGATGTTGTCGACTTAATGCCAGTCATTAAGGAGGCAATCATTCTCGAAGTACCGATGCAGATTTTCTCAGACTCTCCCGATAAGGAAGAGGCTGCTCCCCAATCAGGTAAAGACTGGGGCGTCATTACAGACGAGGATCAAGAGAAAAAGGTTGATCCAAGGCTTGCAGGACTGGCTAAGTTTTTTGAGAAAGACCAAGAGTAGAGATTACGCTTGTAATGGAAACTCGTTTTTAAGGAGGTGGGAAGAATGGCTGTACCTTTCAGAAGAACGTCTAAAACTGTAAAAAGAAAGCGTCGTACACACTTTAAACTACAAGTTCCTGGTATGGTAGAATGCCCAAGCTGCGGTGAACAGAAATTATCACACCGTGTATGCCCAGCATGTGGTACTTACAAAGGAAAAGAAGTAGTAAATAAATAATGAAAAAAGCACAGGGTCCGTCCCTTGTGCTTTTTTTATTGGCTATTTTCGCATATATTGTTGCTTTTGACGTATCCACCGTAAGCACTTAATATTACTTGCTCTCGTGCTCTTTTCCCTTGCGATAGATTTATTTCACTTTGAATAATATAGGGAGAATTGCTGTAAAAAATCCAAATGCCGATTTTTTACGGACAAAAGCAACAAACTTTTCGAAAAGAGCCTTTTTATTTGTGTTCGTTTATATGTGAATCTCTTACATAAAGCAATACAAGCACCCGGAAATCAGTTAATATGAAAATAAAATCCAAAAAAGGAGCAGCTCAGCTATGCAAAGTTCAAAAACTGTAAGCTACATAGATGAACATAGGTTTTTCTGGTTCAAAATCAACCGCCCCGACAAAAGAAATGCGGTCGATTACGATGTGATGAATGAACTGGAGCAGGCGTTAAAAGAAGTAAAAAGGAATACAGCCATCAGAGCCTTCATTATCACTGGTACCGGGGAGCATTCGTTCTGTTCAGGTGGGGATCTCTCCGTGTTTCATGCCCTCCACACGAAAGAGGATGCTTACGCCATGCTTTCAAAAATGGGGGCGATCCTTTATAGTCTTATGACACTTCCTGTCCCCACCTATGCACTTATTAATGGCACGGCAATAGGAGGGGGCTGCGAAATTGCTTCTGCCTGTGATCAGAGGTGGGCATTGCCCCATGCCAAATTGGGGTTTGTTCAAGGAAAGCTTGGAATTACAACCGGTTGGGGAGGGGCGAGCATGCTATTCGAGAAAATCCCTTCACCTCAAGCCTTGCAAATGTTGAATTCTGCCACTATCTATCCAGCAGAGGAGGCAGAAACTCTTGGTTTCGTTCAGAAAATAGTACCTGCTATTGAAACGCGCGCCCTACATGAGAGCCTTGTCCAATCTTCGGGAGTGCTAAGAAGCTATAAACAGGCACTGGTCTCCAAATGGGAGCAGACAAACCTGAAAGAGAGAATGCTAGCAGAAATAGAGCAATGTGCATATTTATGGGAACAGGATGAACATCACAGCGCTGTGGAGAGGTTTCTTCAAAGTAAGAAAAAATAAGGTGTTACTTCATTTTGGTGCTTCATTTAGTCTATCTTTTCTACTACACGCATATGTATAGGAATAAAAAGTGTGTTAGGGGGATAGCGCTTATGTCTACTGTTCGTCAAGATGCATGGACTCAAGATGAAGATCTATTGTTGGCGGAAGTGGTGTTACGATATATAAGAGATGGTGGCACGCAGCTTACGGCCTTTGAGGAAGTCGGAAAAAAACTTTCTCGAACATCTGCCGCATGTGGCTTCAGGTGGAATTCATATGTCAGAAAGCAATATAAGTCAGGAATCGAACTTGCCAAAAAGCAGCGAAAAGAAATCAAAAGGGAACATGCAGCAAAAAATCCCGTTCCTGAAGTATCGGATTTCAACAGTATCAATGAAAAATTATATGCATCAGATAACCTCACCATTTCTGCTGTCATAAGCTATCTGAACCATTTGGAGCAATTGGAGAATGAATACACGAAGCTCAAAGATGAAAACCTTCAGCTTAAAAGGCAGGTCGATATGCTTGAAGGGGAAGTCCAGCTATTGGGGCAAGCGAAATTGGAGCTTGAAACATCGATGAATCTTGTCGAGGAAGACTATCGTGCCTTGATTGAAATAATGGAGCGCGCGAGAAAGATGGTCGTGCTCCAGGATGATGAGAAGAATAAAAAGGTAAAGTTTCAAATGGATCGAAACGGCAATTTGGAAAGAGTGGAAAAGTAGTATTCAATCAAAGTGAGTGACCACCTATCAACGGGGTGGTTTTTTTTATTGGGTTAAAACCACCTTCTTTTAGAAAATAGAGGTATAATGGAACCATACAAAGAAAAGCGAGGTTTTCTTATGCCTAGCAAAAAGGAAAAGGATATTCAACCCGTTCTATTATTTGATGGAGTTTGCAATATGTGTAATTCTTTGGTTATTTTTGTGATCAGAAATGATAAAAAGGGAAGGTTCAAATTTGCATCCCTGCAATCAGAGAAGGGTCAGCAGCTGTTAAAAAACCTTTCCCTTTCTACAAATGATTTCGATACTTTCTATTTCATCCTGGGCAACAGATACTACACAAAATCGTCTGCTGGCTTAAAAGTGCTTAAAGGATTGGATTGGCCATGGAAGCTTCTTTATCCATTAATATTAGTGCCTAAGCCTATAAGAGATTCAATATACAGTTATGTGGCTAAAAATCGTTACAAATGGTTCGGTAAAAAGGAAGAATGCATGCTGCCAAGCCCGGATATGAAAAAACGATTTCTGTAATAGAAAAAAAGGGAAATTGCCGTTATGCAATTTCCCTTTATTTTTTATTCTGCAGTATCAAGCGTTCCGGATTGTGCTCTTTCCTGGGCGGATACCCCTTTTGGATACCATACTAGCGGATTCTCTCCCAAATCGCGCTCCACGTCGTAGTTAACGGAAGTGAAGCCCATTCGATTCCAGAAGTCGGCTGATTTTACACGTGGGTTCGTTTTGATCGGTAAACCGAAGCTCTTTGCAAATTCAACGAGTTCTTTGCCGAAGCCTTTTCTCTGATAGGCTGACAATACTTCCAGTTTCCATAGCTCCAGGTAGTCCTGAGCTGGTTCAAAGTATTTATCCAATTCCTTGGAAACTCGGTATAGGCTCATTCGGGCTACTAATTTTTCCCCAAAGTAAATTCCGTAGAAAGGGGATTCGCTGTCATTTTCAATAATATTTTCCTGAAGATCCTCTAGCATGGAAAGCTCCTGTATTCCATATTCCCTGAACTGCTTGAATTCTTCTAAAGTTTTATAGTTAATCGATAGTTTTTTTACAGTCATACGTTTTCCCCCTCATGTCTCTCTGGTCAGCCAATTGATAAAACGCTTTCCTTTTATCTTATTAATCGGAAAGCAATTATTTAATATTAATTATATAACAAAATAACAAAAAATTCTGCAATAATTTTAGAAAGCGTTTGCAAATTTAGAAGGAATTGAAGGGATTATGTAGAATTAGTAGTATGTTAGAGCATTTTTTGCTTAGTATTCAGGTAATTTCTAGTGAAGGGAGACAGCTCTATGCAAAAGATACTTATTGCCAACCGGGGAGAAATAGCGGAACGGATCATCCGCACATGCAATCGGTTGGGTATTGAAACTGTTGCAGTATATTCAGAGGCTGATAAAGACTTGCCTTACGTCCATTCAGCAACTATTGCAAGACATATAGGAGAAGCCCCACCTCAGAAATCCTATTTGAATGTGGACCTTTTGATTGAAATTGCAAAAGAAGAAAATGTGGATGCCGTACATCCGGGATATGGATTTTTATCGGAAAACGGGGAATTCAGTGAGAGGCTGCATGAGGAAGGGCTGATATTTATCGGTCCGTCTGTCGATGTCATCAAACTGATGGGGGATAAGCTCTCATCAAGAAGAACCATGATTGAAGCTGGCGTTCCTGTTGTACCTGGATCCGAACAGCCGGTGGAAAGCCTGGAAGCAGCTTGTCAGCTTGCTGCTGAGATCGGCTATCCTGTTATGTTGAAAGCGAGTGGAGGCGGTGGAGGCATCGGGATGCACCGATGTGAAAACCAACAGGATATAGAGAAAACTTTTGAACAGACAAAGAAAAGAGCAAAAGCATATTTTAAAAATGAAGATATGTTTATTGAAAAATACGTTGAAAACGCGAGACACATTGAAGTGCAGGTATTTGGTGACAGTCACGGAAATGTTGTACATATGTATGAGAGAAACTGCTCTGTTCAGCGTCGAAATCAAAAAGTGATCGAAGAGGCGCAAAGTCCTGCAATCAGTGAAGGCGCAAGAATGAAGATTTGTGAAGCGGCTGTTCTAGCTGCCAAGCAAGTCAATTACTCTAATGCAGGTACAGTGGAATTCATTATGGATGACAAGGAGAATTTCTATTTCCTTGAAATGAATACAAGGCTACAGGTGGAACACCCGATTACTGAATCCATTACCGGACTTGATCTTGTTGAGTGGCAGCTTCTTGTTGCTGCCGGAAATCCTCTCCCATTAAAGCAGCAGGAGATCACAAGTCAAGGGCATGCCATAGAATTCAGGGTTTATGCCGAGGATCCGGTTACGTTCTTTCCATCGCCGGGACAGATTACAAAATGGCATATGCCGCTGCAAGAAGGAATAAGAATCGATAGTGGATATGGTCCGGACCTGAAAGTTACACCATTCTATGATCCTATGATTGCCAAAATTATCATAAACGGACAAACTCGGGAAGAAACAATCGATCGTGCCAGAGAGTATCTGGAGCAAGTGGAAGTGGAAGGGATAAAGACCAATCTGCCGTTTTTAAGGCATGCGCTACAAATAGATGAATTCATTAAAGGGGATTACCATACCGGCTTTATTCAGTCCATGAAGCCAATCACAAACTGATGTTGGACATACACCATGAATCTTAGGAGGAAATCACAATGAAAAAAATTGAAGCATCAATGGCAGGTACTATTTGGAAAATCTTAGTTGAGGCAGGAGACGAAGTCACTGCAGGTCAGACTGTTATTATCCTGGAAAGCATGAAAATGGAAATTCCTCTCGAAGCAGCTGTTGATGGGAAAGTATCATCCATTCATGCTGCAGAGGGTGACTTTGTAAATGACGGAGATGTACTTCTCGAACTGGAATAGCCGATAAAGTCAACTAAGAGGCAGAATGGAGGGCTCTGAATGATCAAAACAAGCGATCTGGATCAACAGTTTCAGGAAAACGTAGATAAGATTAAACGTGGTGGAAGTGAAAAATACCATGAAAAGCTGAAAGAGCAGAACAAACTGTTCGTAAGGGACCGTTTGGGGCTGTTATTTGATAATGGTCAATATGAAGAAGACGGGATTTTCGCAAACAATCAAGCAAAGGGACTTCCTGCAGATGGTGTCGTTACGGCAATTGGAAAAATTCATGGTCAGACGGTATGTGTTATGGCAAACGATTCAACCGTAAAAGCGGGTTCCTGGGGAGCAAGGACAGTGGAAAAGATTATCCGAATCCAGGAAACAGCGGAAAAACTGATGGTTCCAATCCTTTATCTTGTTGACTCTGCCGGAGCGAGAATAACCGACCAGCTGGATATGTTTCCAAATAGACGTGGTGCAGGAAAAATCTTTTACAACCAGGTGAAACTCTCCGGGATGGTACCGCAAGTATGTCTTTTGTTTGGGCCATCCGCTGCAGGTGGTGCCTATATTCCAGCTTTCTGTGACATTGTGGTAATGGTGGACGGAAATGCATCCATGTATTTGGGATCACCGAGGATGGCCGAAAAGGTCATAGGGGAGAAGGTTACCCTTGAGGAAATGGGCGGAGCAAGAATGCATTGTTCTGTGAGTGGCTGCGGTGATGTGCTTGCCTCATCTGAAGAGGAAGCGATCAGTCTTGCACGTCAATATATGACCTATTTTCCGAGCAGTTACCAAACCAAGACTGCCGAGGTTGATCCGGTAACTCCGAAAGAGGGGAGAAACCTGGCTGACATCATTCCTGTCAACCAGAATGCACCTTTTGATATGTATGAAGCAATTGACCAGTTGATTGATGCAGACAGTTTTTTTGAAATGAAGAAACTGTTTGCCCCAGAACTTATCACCGGCTTGGCGAGAATAGATGGCAAGGTGGTAGGGATCATCGCCAACCAGCCAAAAGTGAAGGGTGGAGTCCTTTTTGTGGATTCTGCGGATAAGGGAGCAAAGTTTATTCAGCTTTGTGATGCCTATCATATTCCATTACTTTTCCTCGCAGATGTTCCAGGATTTATGATCGGTACCAAAGTGGAGCGGGCGGGCATTATCCGCCACGGCGCAAAATTAATTGCTGCGATGAGCTCCGCAACCGTGCCCAAAATCTCGGTTGTGGTCAGGAAGGCATATGGTGCAGGTCTGTATGCGATGGCTGGTCCGGCCTTCGAACCGGATTGCTGCATTGCGCTTCCTACTGCTCAAATTGCGGTTATGGGTACGGAGGCGGCGGTTAATGCTGTCTATTCCAATAAAATAAATGAGATTGAAGACCCAAAAGAGCGAATGGCATATGTTCAGGAAAAACATCAGGAATATAAAGAGCACATTGATATCTATAAGCTGGCATCTGAACTGATTGTCGATGATATCGTTCCGGCCAAAGATCTTCGAAATGTATTAATAAGCCGTTTTCATTATTATTCAAGTAAGCAAATGAATTTTAGTCACCGCAAACATCCGGTTTATCCAGTATAATTTTAAGAGAGGACCTACTCATTTGAACGTGAGTAGGCCCTCTCTTTTTTTACAACATTTTTAAAGATTTATTGTTAATTTCCTGTAGATTATCCTTCATATATTGGTACAATAAGAAGAAATAGGTAAAAAGGTGGAGGGGCATGATGAACATTGGAATTATTGGAGCTGGTGCGATAGGCCTTTTATATGCGTACCATTTTTCAGCTCTATTTCCTGTCACACTCTACACAAAACGTCCCGAACAGTGTAAAGAGCTGAAAGACAAGGGGATAACCCTGGTGGAGGGAAATCTCCCTGTTGGTAACAGAAAGGTAACTGTAAAGAAACTTTCTGAGAAATCTAAGCTTGTAGAGGAAATAATCATTGTGGCGGTTAAGCAATATGTACTGCAAGATATAATGCCGCATTTACTGAAATTGAAGAAAGATCAATGTGTGCTCTTCCTTCAAAATGGGATGGCCCATGTGAAGCAGGCGGAAAAAATAGAAAATGCTCACCTTTTAATCGGAGTTGTGGAGCATGGTGTAAAAAAGCTGGATGACGTAACGGTCAACTGGACAGGTAAAGGATCGACAAAAGTTGCACCATTTCGAAGCGATTCCTCTGACTCACGCATTCTGGATATGTGGGAAAAGGGTTTATCCGAGAGCTTTCCATTAATAAAAAGTAATAGTTACCAAAACATACTCGTGGAGAAATTGGTGGTAAATGCCATAATCAATCCACTGTCAACTCTATATCGCGTAAAAAATGGACAATTGGTACATAACCGATTCTACAAAGAAACCATGTATGACCTGTACCGGGAAATTTCGTTTTTAATAGAAATAGAGGAAAGGGAAAAGATGTGGGATCATGTTTTAAACATATGCAGCAATACAGCAGAAAACCGCTCTTCCATGCAACGGGATATCGAATTTGGGAGGCGGACCGAGGTGGATGCGATATTAGGTTATCTCATCTTTTTAGCTGGAGAACAAGGAAAAAAAGTGCCCCTTACAGAATTTATTTATAGGAGCATCAAAGGATTGGAAGAGGATAATTTGCATGCAAAACAGTGATGGTCTAAAAGCCATTTCTGTAACAATAAGGTTCGAGGAAGTGAGGTAGAAGAGCCATGTCCAATTTTATTACTGTCTTTTTTGCTACAATCGTTACAGTCCCTATATTTGCCTTGTTTCTTTTTTACGTATTTGCAAGGAGTATCACGAAGAATAATAAAAGGTCCTTTCATGCTGCCGTAGATTCCTCCACCTTATTTTTTATTCTTGCCGTCCATTTCCTGATTGTTATCATATGGGAGCGTTCTTATTTATGGATTATCCTGATGGTTCTTGTATCCATTGCCATGATCATGGTTATTACGCATTATAAAATCAAGCAGGAAATACATTTCAAAAAAGTGTTCAAAGGATTTTGGCGCTTCAATTTCCTTTTGTTTTTCTTTGCCTATTTCTGCCTGGCTCTTTTTGGTGTAATGAAAAGAATATATGAAACTTTTGCGTGAATTTTTTTAGGCAATTTTTTTTGATTCAAAACAAATCAATGCTATACTCATGGAGATATGGATATTTGATCGATTAGAAAGGACGTACTTTATGAATATAGTAGAACTTGCGCTTCCTACTATCAATAAGTTCGCATCAGCTTATTTATCAGAAGAGGAAAGCTTACACCGTTTTTTTACATATAATCCGTTTTCAACAAATTCATTTGAAAACAGAAAAAATGCTCTCAAAGACCGTACCTACCTAAGAGAGGAAATTGCGGATCATTTATTAAGCTATAATACCAACTACCATGCCGATGAAAAAACCTTACATAATATTGAAAGACTGCGGTCTGAAGAATCATTGGTCGTAATCGGTGGGCAGCAGGCCGGATTATTGACAGGACCCCTTTATACAATCTCCAAGATTATCAGCATCATTAAACTTGCACAAGAGCAGGAAAAAAAGCTTGGAGTACCTGTAGTGCCGGTCTTTTGGATTGCCGGGGAGGATCATGACTACCATGAAATCAATCATGTGAATATCCCGGCAGACAATTCTGTTGAAAAGATTTCCCTACCGATGAAGTCAGCTGGAAAGAAAATGGTTTCGGAGCTTGAACTTGATAAGACAAAACTTAGGGAATGGATGCTCAAAATTATAAATTCCTTTGGAGAAACGGCTTTTACGAATGATATAAAGGCTCTGTTGGAAAGATCCTTACAATCTGCAGACAATATTGTCGATTTCTTCGCTGAGCTAATCACCACTCTGTTCAAGGGAACTGGTTTGATACTTGTGAATGCATCAGACCCTGACCTCAGGAAAATGGAGGTTCCATTCTTTCAGCGTATCATCAACAACCATAAAAGTATTACTTCGGAAGTCATATCAGCCCAAACCGATCTTGCAAAAGTCGGATACAATCAGATGCTTGAGGTTCAGGCAAATTCCATGAATATCTTCTTTCATATACAAGGGGAGAGGGAGCTTCTTTACTGGGATGAAGAATCACAGACAGCCTGTACAAAAGACAGAAAGACGTCGTTGACATGGGAACAGCTCAAGGAAGAAATCCAATCCAATCCCCACCATTTTTCAAACAATGTTGTAACACGCCCTATGATGCAGGAAATGCTTTTTCCGACTCTTGCCTTCATCGGTGGTCCTGGAGAAATCAGCTATTGGGCAGAATTGAAAGGGGCTTTCGAAGCGCTAGATCTTGAGATGCCTCCTGTTGTGCCTCGTATCGGATTGACAATAGTGGAGCGGCATATTGAATCCACAGTCAACGAGCTGGGTGAAAACATAGAAGATATTTTGAAATATGGCTTGGAGGAGAAAAGGCTAGCTTGGTTAAGAAATCAGGAGTTGGCGGAACTTGAGAATCGCCTAGAATACTACCAGAAGGAATATGAGCAGGTTCATCAAAAGTTCAGGGAAGCTGGCAAGGGTGTCCTGCCGCATCTGGAGTCCGTCTTTGAAAAAAATTGGAACTTGATTGACAGGCAGTTCGCCTTTATGAAACGGCTGATGGAACGCTCTTCCTATGAGAAACATGCAAATGTCATGAAAAAGTACCATCGTGCTGAGCTTTCGCTCGTTCCAAATTCCCTGCCGCAAGAGAGGGTATGGAATATTTACTACTATTTGAATCAATACGGTCTGGACCTCGTACAACGGATCTGTGAAATGCCACTGGATCATAATGGCAAACACAAACTGATATATATCTAATAGAAGCAAAGAAAAAAGCGACCAATTCCGGTTGCTTTTTTTGTTTTTTATTTTCTGACAATTCGCTGAGGGAAAATAGGTCGTAAACATAAAATTGTTGAAGAATGATAGCACATCATGTTTTTGCGAAGTCAAATTCAGTCAAGTTCATCCTTCATTCATCCTTTTGTCAAAAAATGTTGTAAAAAGATGAAAAACGAAAAAATTTTAGGCTTAAAGGATTTTCTTTTAGGGAAGAGAATAGTACAATAAAGTAAGTGGAGATTAGTGGGGGATTGTGGAGAGAAGTAGAGGGAAGGTGGGGAAGCCGAATGTTCATGGGGGAATATCATCATACTATTGATATAAAAGGGCGTATGATTGTTCCGGCTAAATTCCGTGATCACTTAGGCGAAGCCTTTGTACTTACAAGAGGACTTGATAAATGTCTTTTTGGGTACCCGCTCTCCGAATGGAAAACTGTCGAGGATAAATTGAAACAGTTGCCACTTACAAAAAAGGATGCACGTGCCTTTACACGATTTTTCTTTTCCGGAGCAACAGAATGTGAACTCGATAAGCAAGGAAGAGTGAACATCGCATCTCCACTTGTGCAATATGCCCAATTGGAAAAAGAATGTGTCGTAATCGGCGTATCCAACAGAATAGAAATTTGGAGCAAAGAGAACTGGAATTCATTTGTGGAAGACTCGGAAGATTCCTTCGCAGAAATTGCAGAAAACCTCGTAGACTTTGACTTATAAAAGGGATATATTACAAAGCACCAGCAAGAGCAGCTTGGATAAAAGCCCTAAACCGTGGAAAAATATTAGGGAATGAAGCACACTAACAGGATGGAAACAGCTATGAGCTAGAAAGGCGGTGGAAGATGTTTCACCATGTAACAGTACTTTTGAATGAAGCAGTGGAAGGTCTTAACATCAAAGAAGACGGTATTTATGTCGATTGCACGCTTGGTGGGGCAGGACATAGCTCTGAAATTGTTAAAAGGCTTTCAGAAAAAGGAAGGCTGGTTGCATTTGATCAGGATGATAGTGCCCTTGAGCACGCGAAGCACGTTTTACATAACTACCTGGATCGTGTCATCTTCATCAAAAGCAATTTCAAATTCCTGAAAGAAAAATTGTATGAGCACGGAATCACCAAAGTGGATGGCGTATTATTCGATTTAGGTGTTTCCTCTCCACAGCTGGATACACCAGAAAGAGGCTTCAGCTACCACCATGAAGCCCCGCTTGATATGAGGATGGACAAAGATAGTCCCCTGAGCGCCTATGATGTAGTCAATGAATGGCCTTATGAAAAACTAGTCCGTATTTTCTTCCAATATGGAGAAGAGAAATTTTCCAAGCAGATAGCGAGGAAAATCGAGGAGTACCGCAAGCATAAACCGGTTGAAACAACCTTGGAGCTTGTTGAAATCATTAAAGACGGTATTCCTGCACCTGCAAGAAGAACTGGAGGACACCCTGCGAAGCGTGTATTCCAGGCGATCCGCATCGCTGTAAATGATGAACTGGGAGTTTTTGAGGATGCAATCCACCAAGCTATCGATGTGTTGAAGCCGGGTGGAAGAGTCAGTGTCATCACCTTCCATTCACTTGAGGACAGAATGTGCAAAGTGGCTTTCAAGGAAAAAAGTCAACTGCCGCAATTGCCGCAAGGATTGCCGATCATTCCGGAAGAATTTGAACCGGTACTAAAGCTGGTAACAAGAAAGCCCATTTTACCCAGCGAGGATGAACTTGAGGCGAATAATCGTGCCAGATCTGCAAAACTAAGAGTTGCCGAAAAAGTTAAAGACTAATGTGATACAGATAAAAACTAAAGATTTGGGGGAAGGGAAATGAGTAACTTAGCTCATAAAATTCAGAGACAACACGAAGAACGACAACAGCAAGCTCCGAAAAAGAATCTAGTAGTCAAAAAACGTGCCAAGATCACCTTAGGGGAAAAAGTGTTGGGCTATATGTTCATTGGGCTGCTGGCTTTTGGATCTATTCATATCATTTCTAACAACAATACGATCTATCAAGTTAACAGCGAGATCCAAACGGTTGAAGGTACTGTAGCCACCCAAATCAATAAGAACCGTGAATTGGAGTTGCAGGTGGCAGAGGAAAGCAGCTATGAGCGCATCCTGGAAAAAGCAAAGAATCTTGGGCTTTCATTAAACGAAAATAACGTGAAGAATGTTCGGGACTAAATGCTATGCAAAATATTGTTCATAAAAAAAGAATTCATTTAGGAGCCGCATTTTTACTTGTAATATTTGCGTTGCTCTTTTTTCTATTAATAGGACGCTTCCTATACCTGCAGGCTACAGGTGAAGTAAAGGGCCATAACATGTCTGCCGAGGCGGCAAAGTACTATAATGTCGATAAGAACATCCAGGCCGACAGAGGGGCTATCCTTGATAGAAGTGGAGATCCGATAGCAGAAGATACACCATCCTTCAACCTCGTCGCAGTTTTGGATGAATCTCTTTCAACCGAAAAGATTAAACGCCATGTCGTAGATCCAAAAGAAACCGCTAGCAAGCTTGCGCCACTGCTTGAAGCGGATGAAAGCGAGATACTTGAGAAATTGGAGCAGGATAGGAAACAGGTTGAGTTCGGGGCAATCGGGCGCGACATCTCTCCTTCAGTCAAGAATAAAATAGAAGAGCTCGAGCTTCCCGGAATAGCATTTATTGAAGGAAAGAAACGATACTACTGGAACGGTGTGTTTGCAAGCCATGTTATTGGGTTTGCTAGGCCGGATGAAAATGGCCAGGTTAAAGGTGCTATTGGATTGGAGAAAATGCTGGAAGAAGAATTGAAAGAGCAGGACGGCAACTACACAATCAAAACTGATAATAAAGGCACGGTTTTACCAAAAGATGCCAATGTATCCTTTGTTCCGGCAATAAACGGAAAGAATGTACATCTGACTTTGGATAAGACGATTCAGACGTTTCTTGAAGAAGCGATGAATGAAGTGGAAGAAAAATATGAGCCTGAGAAAATAATGGCCATTGTTGCCGACCCTAAAACCGGGCAGATATTGGCGATGGGTTCAAGACCTACCTTTGATTTGAATACCCGGGAAGGACTTACGGACAATTGGAATAACGATACTATTTCCTATCGTTATGAACCTGGTTCCACGATGAAAATCTTTTCCTTGGCTGCTGCAATCGAAGAAGGCGTCTATAACGGTTCAACGCTTTATGAATCAGGGACGTACATGCTGCCTAAAGATCCGATTCCGGTAAGAGACCATAATGGAGGGGTAGGATGGGGGACGATTACATTTGATGAAGGTGTTCAACGCTCATCAAACGTTGCCTTTGCCTTGCTGGCGGACAAAATGGGGACAGATACACTCCTGGAATATATTAAAGCATTCGGAATGGACAAACCTACAGGGATTGACCTGCCGGATGAAACCACAAGTAACATAAACTATCATTACAACCGTGACCGTATCTCTACCGCTTTTGGACAAGCCTCTGCTTTTACCCCAATACAGCAGATTCAAGCGGCAACAGCAATAGCGAATGATGGGAAAATGATGCAGCCATACGTGATTGACAAAATCGTCGACCCAAATACGAATGAAGTGGTTCTGCAAAATAAGCCCAAGCAAAAAGGCGAGCCGATCTCAAAAGAAACGGCCAATAAAGTACTCTCTGTCCTTGAATCAGTAGTAACTGCTGAAAATGGAACCGGACGTCCCTATGCTATTGAGGGTTACAGTGTAGCAGCCAAGACTGGAACAGCCCAGATGCCTGGTCCTGACGGAAAATATCTGTATGGACATGGGGAATACATCTATAGCATAACAGGTATGGCGCCAGCGGATAATCCCGAGCTTCTCATATATGTTGCGGTGCAAAAGCCGAAAATTGAGAAGCATGAAAATGGGGCTGGACCGGTATCCGGGGTATTCAATAGCGTGATGAGAAGAAGCTTGCAGTATTTGAGCATACAGCCTGACGAGAAGGTGCAAAGTGCTCCGAAGAAAAAACAGACAGGCCACAAGGTGCCAGATCTGGTTGGCGGAAGTGTTAAAAATGCCATAAACGGAAGCCAGGATGCCGAATCGCCGGAATATGTTGTGCTTGGAAATGGATCCAAGGTACTCAAGCAGATTCCAGAAGCGGGCCAATCGGTAATCAAAGCCGAACAGGTTCTTCTTCTTACGGAAAAAGAACCGCCGATGCCGGATATGACAGGCTGGAGCCTGAGAGATGTCAGAAAACTGACGAATCTGTTGGGAATTAAACCGAACATCGTCGGCAATGGCTATGTACACAAGCAGAATATTGCTCCTGGAACAGTTCTGAAAAGTGGTGACCACCTCATCATTGAATTGAAATCCAACAGGCCTCTTCCTGAAAGTGAAAATGAGGAGGAAGAGGAAGAAAGGGACGCTGTGAGCTGAACCCAAAATATAGGCTATTGGACATGGAGTGGTAACTTCTGTTCTATAGCCTTTTTTTCTTTGGTTGTTTTCGCATTCATTGTGCCAATTTGATAAAATGTCCCGTCAAATATAGCCGTTGATTTCCGCTGCAGACACAAGATTCCCGGGGGACGGATGGGAGCCTCCTCGGCTTCGCCTGTGGGTCTTCCATGCCCTCTACTCTCCCGCAGGAGTCAAGTGTCCTCCGCTACAATCAACTCAGTTTTCAATATTATTTGCTCTGCTGAATTGAAAAGATGAGACAAAGTCCAATTTTTAAACTTTAGAAGGCAAATATAATACTATGAGTCACCCCTGTTGGTTGGAGTGCGAGGCGTGAGTCTCCTTGAAAATGCAAGCATTTTCTGCGTGCGATGTATCGCTGCCGGAGCCTTCCTTGTCCTGCGGGAGCAGCGTGTCAAGGGAGACCCCGCAGGCGCAAATGCGCCGAGGAGGCTCCCGAGGCCGCCCGCGATCGCTGCCGCCTGGAACGGAGACCAACATGGTGTTTATGTTCACATTTTATCTTTAGTCCAGCTCGCTATGCTTAAAGCAACAATCTTTACAAAAAGAGCCTTCTCTTTAATCAAACATTTTTGACGGCACCGTCATCATTATTCGCCTCTCGGCATGTTCTATCCCCCGTTGTACAAGCATATATTACAACGAATATTAAAGGAGGTTCATGTGTTATGCGAGTATCTCATGTTGCGGTACGGAGAAGATTGACTGTGGTATTACTGGTAGGCATCCTTCTATTTACAATCATCGATCTGCGCTTAGGCTATGTGCAGTTTGCTCTAGGGAATATGTTGACGGACCGTGCTAAGGACTCATGGAGCCGTAACATCCCTTTTGAACCGGAGCGGGGTGATATTCTGGATCGAAACGGAGTACCTTTGGCCACAAATATGAGTGCACCTTCTGTGTTGGTGGTTCCAAGACAAATTCAAGATCCAAATCAAACAGCTGAAAAATTGGCAGCTGTCTTAAATATGTCCAAAGAAAAATTGTACAAGCAGATTACCAAAAATTCTTCCATGGAAAGAATCAATCCCGAAGGAAGGAAAATATCCCATGAGAAGGCAAAGGAAGTTCGTGCATTGGATCTTAAAGGTGTGTATATTGCCGAAGATTCGAAAAGACATTATCCTTTTGGCAGTTACCTCTCGCATGTCCTTGGATTTGCCGGCATCGACAATCAGGGGCTGATGGGATTGGAGTTGTATTATGATGAACAACTCAAAGGGAATAAAGGGCATGTTCAGTTCTATTCGGATGCAAAAGGTCGAAGAATGCCTGATATTCCAGATGATTATGTAGCTCCGGTGGACGGTCTTGACCTTAGGCTCACGATAGACTCCAAGGTGCAGACCATCATGGAGAATCAACTGGATCTTGCCTATGAACAATATAATCCGGATGGAATCATTGCCATAGCGATGGATCCTAATACTGGCGAAATACTGGCTATGTCGAGCAGGCCCGATTTTGATCCTGCTGAGTTCCAAAAGGTCCCGCCAGAAATCTACAATCGAAATCTGCCTGTTTGGAGTACGTATGAGCCGGGATCAACATTCAAAATAATTACATTGGCTGCAGCATTGGAAGAAAATAAAGTCAATCTGACAAAAGACACCTTCAATGATGACGGGGCTGCTGAGGTGGCGGGTGCGAGACTGCGCTGCTGGAAAAAGGGCGGACATGGCCATCAGACGTTTTTGGAAGTCGTCCAAAATTCCTGTAACCCGGGATTCGTGGAATTGGGACAACGTCTTGGTACGGATACATTATTTGATTACATTAAATCATTTGGATTTGGGGAGAAAACCGGCATTGACCTCCAAGGTGAGGGGAAAGGGATTCTCTTTAAGCCAGAACGTATAGGACCTGTAGAACTTGCGACAACCGCATTTGGCCAGGGGGTTTCCGTGACACCGATCCAGCAGGTGGCGGCAGTGTCTGCGGCAATCAATGGTGGGATACTCTATACACCTTACATTGCCAAGGAGTTTATCGACCCGGTATCAGGGGACGTGGTTTCAAGAAACACACCTGTAGAAAAGAGAAGGGTCATTTCGGAAGAAACCTCCAACCAAGTTCGATATGCATTGGAAAGTGTCGTTGCGCAAGGCACAGGAAAAAATGCATTTGTAGAAGGATACCGGGTGGGAGGAAAAACAGGAACCGCCCAAAAAGTGCAGAATGGTCGATATATGGAAAACAATCATATCGTTTCCTTTATTGGATTTGCTCCTGCAGACGACCCGCAGATTGTTGTCTATCTGGCAATTGATAATCCAAAAGGCACCGTTCAGTTCGGTGGAGTAGTAGCAGCACCAGTCGTCGGGAATATAATGGAGGAAAGCCTAAGCGCGCTTGGTGTGGATAAGAGAAAAGGACAAATAGAAAAGGAACTGCAATGGCCGGATGTCCCTTTGGTTGAAGTGCCTGATTTGAAAGGCATGTCCAAAAAAGAACTAGTTCAGCAGCTGATCACGCTGAAGCTTGACATCAGCGGGGACGGAGACGTAGTAGTGGAACAGGCACCAAAGCCGGGAACAAAAGTCAAAGAGGGTTCCACAATTCGAGTATACATGTCCGGTTCCAATAAAAGTGATAAAGACTAAAAAAACCAAGGGCCCTAAAGCGGGCTCTTGGTTTAATTTCCCTAAATAGGATAGAATGGAGATAGGATGAAAATTCTACCTGTCAATTAACAGTCTAACCTACACTTTCAAGCGTCCTTGAGCAATTCCAAGTAGAAGGGAATGATTCCTATGATGCTTCAAGACTTAATTCAATATTTACACCGATATCAGGTATCTTCTGCTTTAAATCCAGCAATAGATTCGATCGAGATGGATTCCCGGTTGGCAAGGAAGGGGAGTTTATTTTTTTGCATTAAGGGGTATACGGTAGATGGTCATAACTATGCAGAAGAAGCGATCAGAAATGGTGCGGTTGCCATTATTTCCGAAAAAGTGTTGGATGTGCCAGTACCAGTAATAGTTGTCCCGGATTCCAAAAGGGCAATGGCGATTTTAGCTGATATTTTTTATGGTCAGCCTACACATAAATTGCATCTCATCGGAATTACGGGAACCAATGGGAAAACTACGACAACCCATATCATCGAATCCATATTTCAAAAACATGGACAGAAAACAGGAATGATCGGCACCATCAATATGAAAATCGGTAATAGGTCCTTTCCTGTGAAAAATACGACACCAGATGCGCTGACACTTCATGAATCTTTTCATCAAATGGTGAATAATGAAGTTCAGACCGTTGTGATGGAGGTTTCTTCCCATGCCCTGCATATGGGCAGAGTCTATGGATGTGATTTTGATGTTGCGGTATTTACGAATCTCACTCAGGACCATCTGGATTATCACAAGACGATGGAAGAATACCAGTTTGCCAAATCCTTGCTATTTTCCTCTCTGGGGAATGCCTATAACCTACAAAAGCCCAAATTCGCCGTATTGAATGCTGATGACGATGCAAGTGGATTTTTTGCCCGGTCTACAGCCGCCCAGGTAATTACCTATGGAATAAATAATAAAAGTGATATTATGGCTTCCAATATTAAAATATCAGGGAAAGGTACCAAGTTTGACTTAGTATACGACAACAGGGTGGTTCCTATTCATTTGCAGTTGGTGGGGCAATTCAGTGTCTACAACGTATTGGCTGCAATTGCCGCGTCTTATGTTTCCGATATTCCAATGGAAACGATTATTAAGGTTGTAGAGGAAATGAAAGGAGTCCCTGGCAGGTTCGAGGTTATCGAAGAAGGTCAGGACTATACTGTGATAGTGGATTATGCACATACCCCTGACAGCCTGGAAAATGTATTAAGGACAGCCAAACAACTATCCGAGAAAAACATTATCTGTGTGGTCGGATGTGGCGGAGACCGTGACCGTTCAAAAAGGCCCTTAATGGCAAAGGCCGCAATAAGCCATGCGCAAAAAGTAATATTCACGCTTGATAATCCACGTACTGAGCATCCTGCTCAGATTTTTATGGATATGGAGGCAGGGGTAGAGGGTCAGTCTTATGAAATTATTGAGGATCGGAGAATGGCCATATCAAAAGCAGTGAACGAGGCAAGTTCGGGAGATGTCATTTTGATTGCTGGAAAAGGGCATGAAACCTATCAGCTGATTGGTGATAAAGTGCTGGAATTTGATGATAGAAAAGTGGCTCGGGAAGCCATACATGCCCGGGGTCTATCATAGAATATGTAGGGTATGGAAAAATGCGCTAATCAGGCTTTCGAAATATCCATGCTAAAAGTCACTGGCAATCCCATAAAATGAGCAGAATTTAAAGAAAAAGATTCATTTCCTAAAGAAAAAGAAAAAACATGAAAAAAAGTATTTGCAGAAGAGGGAAAAACAGATAAAATTTAGTTTTGGTACATCTAATCACTTTTTTGAATGTGTTACCAAAAAGCAAGTTTTGCGCATCCCAGAAGCTTGTAAATGGTGTTTGAAACCATAGGTATGTCCCGCATTTTTGTCGAAGAAGGTTTGAAACGGAGCATATATTCAGTCGCAGAACCTAATGAATCATAATGTTGAAGAATGCTTATGGTGATAATACCTCTACTCATATTACTAGAGAGGAGGGAATAACGATGCAACAACAGGTTGTATTATTTGCCATCGTTATATCTTTTTTAATTACCGTTCTATTATCACCAATTTTTATTCCCTTCCTACGGAGATTGAAGTTTGGTCAAAGCATCCGGGAAGAAGGGCCCCAGTCACACATGAAGAAGACAGGAACCCCTACAATGGGCGGTCTGATGATTCTGCTTTCTGTAGTCGTCACTACGCTTATCATTACAGGCAGATTTGCTGAGGCATCTGTTGAAACCTATCTGTTGCTTTTTGTTACAGTTGGATACGGACTGCTGGGGTTTTTGGATGATTTCATCAAAGTCGTATTAAAAAGAAACCTCGGGTTGACCTCCCTTCAAAAGCTGGTTGGGCAGATCGTCATCGCTGTGGTCTTCTATTTTGTATTCACACAATTCGAGTTCTCTACAGCTGTTTCCATACCTGGAACGGATCTGTCATTTGAATTGGGTATTTTCTATGTAGTTTTCCTGATTTTCTGGCTAGTTGGTTTTTCCAACGCAGTCAATCTGACAGATGGACTTGACGGCCTTGTTTCAGGTACAGCAGCCATTGCATTTGGAGCATTCGCTGTTTTGGCTTGGAATCAATCACAGTTTGAAGTTTCCATTTTCTCTGTGGCAGTCGTTGGTGCGTTACTCGGGTTTCTTGTATTCAATGCCCATCCGGCAAAAGTGTTTATGGGAGATACAGGGTCATTGGCTCTTGGTGGAGCAATTGCAACTGTAGCAGTCCTTTTGAAGCTTGAAATCATCTTGATCATTATTGGGGGCGTATTCGTTCTTGAAACACTTTCTGTTATTATCCAGGTTATTTCTTTTAAAATAACTGGACGAAGAATCTTCAAGATGAGTCCGCTTCACCACCATTATGAGCTTGTTGGATGGTCGGAATGGCGTGTTGTGGTATCCTTTTGGACAGTTGGCCTATTATGTGCAGTCCTGGGAATCTATTTAGAGGTGTGGATCTGATATGAAGCATATTGACCTTTATAAGGAAAAGAACGTACTTGTCTTAGGACTGGCAAAAAGCGGCACAGCCACGGCAAATCTATTACATACACTCGGCGCAAATGTCATTGTAAACGATCGTACTCCAATTGAAGGTAATGAGCAGGCGATGGCACTGCAAGCCAAAGGAATGGAGGTAATCTGCGGAGGGCATCCATTAAGCATCTTTGATCAGGACATCGATATGGTATTCAAAAATCCGGGAATTCCTTATACGAATCCGTTGGTGGAGTTGGCCATTCAAAAAGGTATTCCTGTACTTACTGAAGTGGAGCTTGCCTATCAGATCAGCGAAGCGGATTTTATCGGCATTACCGGTTCAAATGGCAAAACCACTACCACCACGTTGATTGATGAAATACTTGAAGCGGGCGGGAAGTCTCCTCTTATTGCAGGAAACATCGGTCAAGTTTCTGTAGAGGTGGCCCAAAAAGCTACTTCATCGAACATCATGGTGACAGAGCTTTCTTCCTTTCAATTAATGGGTATTGAATCCTTCCGCCCAAAAATTTCTGTGCTGCTGAATATTTTTGAGGCTCATTTGGATTATCATGGCACAGTAGGAGATTATGCAAAAGCCAAAGCGGCAATCATGAAGAATCAGACAAATGAAGATTTTGCAGTGATTAATGCAGATGATGCTGTCATTATGGACATGGTTCTACATTCAAGTGCAACGATTATTCCTTTTTCTGTAACAAAAAAGGTGGATGGTGCATACCTGCAGGATGATGCCATCTATTTTAAGGAAGAAAAAGTGATGGATGTAAAGGATATTGTCTTGCCAGGAAAGCATAATCTGGAAAACATTCTTGCCGCAGTAGCGGCTGTAAAGCTGGTAGGTACCTCCAATGAAGCGATTCACCAAGTGCTTACCTCTTTTACCGGGGTCAAGCACCGCCTGCAGTATGTGGATACAATCGAGAATCGAAGATTTTACAATGATTCAAAAGCTACCAATGTATTAGCCACTCAAAAAGCGATTTCCGCCTTTGAAGAAAAAGTCATTCTGCTGGCTGGCGGTTTGGATAGAGGAAACGAGTTCGATGATCTTCTTCCGTACCTGGACAATGTAAAAGCATTGATCACTTTTGGCGAAACCGCGGAGAAACTTATGAAAACTGCGAAAGAGGCAGGAATAAAAGAGATTAAACGTGTCGATAATGTGGAAAAAGCCGTTCCGGTTGCTTATGAAATGTCCCATGTCGGTGATGTTATCCTTTTATCTCCAGCATGTGCAAGTTGGGATCAATATAAAACATTTGAACAACGGGGAGACATTTTTATAGAGGCCGTGCATAAGCTTAAGTAAGGGCTTGGCCATAGACAGGAGGCTTTGTTCTGATAGTTGCCCACTTCCGGGATTTAAGGGAAGTGCAACATACGGACAAAGCCTTTTTTTTGGCTAAATAGAAGGAAAAAAGAAGCAGGCTGGTTCTCCTTATCTATTTGCTCTAAAAAATGCTCGAGAGGTGTTTTCTGTTGGCGACAAAGCGATCTACTCCCGATTTAATTCTAATCATAACAACACTGACTTTACTTGCGATAGGTTTGATAATGGTCTACAGTGCAAGTGCAGTCTGGGCGGATTATAAGTTCCAGGACACCTTTTTCTTCGCAAAGCGGCAGCTGCTGTTTGCAGGCCTTGGGGTTGTGGCGATGTTCTTTATCATGAATGTGGATTACTGGACATGGCGTACATGGGCAAAGCTGATTATTATTGTATGTTTTATCCTTCTGGTAGCCGTATTGATTCCTGGTATCGGGATGGAACGGAATGGGTCTAGGAGCTGGATAGGAGTCGGAGCATTTTCGGTACAACCTTCAGAATTCATGAAAATTGCCATGATTGCATTCTTGGCAAAGTACTTAAGCGAAAATCAAAAAAAGATTACTTCCTTCAAAAAGGGGTTAGTACCTAGCCTTGGGTTGGTTTTCCTGGCATTTGGAATGATTATGCTTCAACCGGATCTTGGAACAGGGACCGTAATGGTCGGAACCTGTATCGTCATGATTTATGTTGCAGGTGCAAGAATCAGTCACTTTGTTGGATTAGGGTTAATAGGCGTGGCTGGGTTTGTTGCATTGGTACTGTCTGCCCCTTACCGAATAAAGCGAATTACCTCTTTCCTTGATCCGTGGGAAGACCCTTTGAACAGTGGGTTTCAGATTATCCAGTCCCTGTATGCAATCGGTCCCGGTGGTCTACTTGGATTGGGATTGGGTCAAAGCAGGCAAAAATTCTTTTACTTGCCAGAACCACAAACGGATTTCATTTTTGCCATTCTAGCTGAAGAACTGGGCTTTATTGGGGGATCCTTTGTCGTCTTGCTATTTGCGCTCCTGCTATGGAGGGGCATACGCATAGCACTCGGAGCACCTGATCTATATGGAAGTTTCTTGGCAGTAGGCATTATCGCTATGGTAGCCATCCAGGTTATCATCAATGTCGGGGTTGTTACAGGATTGATGCCAGTAACCGGAATCACCTTGCCGTTTTTAAGCTATGGAGGATCCTCATTGACCTTGATGCTTATGGCAGTGGGAATCCTGCTAAATATAAGCAGATATGCAAAATATTAAACGAAAAAGCCAGAAATTCAGTGAAAACTGACTTTCTGGCTTTGCTTATTGGTCACCCTGAAAATATGAATGCACCTCATTTGACTCCCTGTTGATTTCCGTTCCAGGTGTTCGCTTTCCGCGGAAAGCGCAGCCTAGTGCGGAAATCAACAGCGGTGTTTACGGAGCCATTTTATCTGAAGTTATATAAATGAACAATTAAATAACCAGGAATGTTGAAATGAGTATTTGGACCTGAGATAAGTTTCAGCCGCTTTTCGATTATATGACAAAAAATAAAAATTTGGTTACAAAATCTGATTTTGATTGCACAACTCCAACAAGGGATATAGTATATAGATATTATGCGCGCAAAGTGATGAGTCTTTTTTATTATTTGACGTTTAGATTAGCGGAAAATATGCTAGGATGGATTAAAGGGGTTTATCCTTATAGTACGATGGGTATATAACTATCGTTCGTTTTTTTCATAATACATATTTAGACTCATCCCATCCCTTTACGATGCATTAGGCTGATGTACCTTCTTTTTTTATACTGCATAGAATAAAAAAAGATCAAGTACACGGCAATAAAAACGATTTACACTCTTTCATTATAAAATTAATTGAATGATTGACGGTACGTGTATGTAGGAGGAAATTATGGAACATTTACAGTTGGTTAGTGAGCTGCAAGAAGCAAATGTAGGTAAGGTTCTGCCTGATGAGCCATTGGCAAATCATACAACAATGAAGATTGGCGGTCCTGCAGATGTATTGGTAGAACCGAGTAATCTCGAAATGCTGCAGAAGACCATGAAGATTATTCATAAGCATGACGCAAAATGGACTGCGATAGGACGCGGGTCCAATCTGTTAGTGTCAGATCTTGGAATAGAAGGTGTAGTCATAAAGCTTGGGAACGGCATGGACCATCTCGATGTGAGCGGAAATGAAGTGAAAGTGGGCGGTGGCTACTCCCTGATCAAGCTTGTAACCATCATCAGTAAACAAGGATTGACAGGTCTTGAATTTGCTGCAGGCATCCCAGGGACAGTCGGAGGTGCCGTTTATATGAATGCAGGTGCACACGGTTCGGATATGTCCAAAGTACTGAAAGTGGCACATGTATTATTTGAAGATGGCGAGATGGCCTGGTTGACAGCGGAGGAAATGAATTTCTCCTATCGCACATCACTGCTTCAGAAAGAACGCCCAGGAATCTGTCTTGAAGCTGTTTTGAATGTGGAAGAGGGAAACAGGGAAGATGTGGTTGCTACACTTCAAAAGAACAAAGATTACAGACGTAATACCCAACCTTTCAATTATCCTTGTGCAGGAAGCATCTTCAGAAATCCGCTCCCGGAATATGCAGGTGCATTGATCGAAAAAGCCGGCCTGAAAGGGTACACAATCGGTGGTGCAAAAGTTTCTGACATGCATGCTAATTTCATTGTAAATGATAATGGGGCGAAAGCTCAGGATGTACTGGACCTTATCGCACATATCAAAAAAACGGTACTTGAATCATTCAACGTGCAATTAGAGACGGAAGTTGAAATAATAGGAAGAAAATAGTATTCTTTATCCTTTTTTTCACCCCACATGTGATATAATTATGCTAGAAAATCAATGCATAATATATTCTTGGAATATGCCGTGCGGTGGGGTGAAAACGTACTACATGGAAAAAGGGAAAGTAGTTACTTTGGAAGATCGGGTTCCTAAATTAAAAGAGCAGCGAAAACACAAGGCTAACCGGAGACTTATTCTCTATTTATCCTTATTTTTTATCCTGTTATCCCTAATTATTTACTCACAATCTTCCTTAAGCAAGGTCTCGGCTATTAAAGTAAGTGGTGATCGCCACTTGACGGAAGAGGAAATTGTACACTTAAGTGGAATTTCCCTTAAGACAAGCATCTGGAGAGTAAATGAGGAAGAAGCATCCAATCAAATCCTTCAGCATAAAGAAATAAAAGAAGCCCGTGTATTCAGGAAACTTCCCAATACTGTTGAAATTGACATTAAGGAATATAATCGTATCGCATATATATATGACGAAGGGAATTACTTTCCTGTTATCGAAAGCGGGAAAATTTTAGCTGCAATTGAATTGAACTCGCTGCCAGATGATGCTCCCCTTATGATGAACTGGAATCAGGGTGATTCCGTGGAAGAATTTATCGGGGAACTGATGAAGCTGCCCGAATCCATCATCTATGCCATTTCAGAAATTCATCATACGCCATCTGAAGTAGATCCTTATCATATTACACTATTTATGAACGATGGATTCGAGGTTAGTGCAACAGTAAGAGACTTTTCAAATAAAATGTCAGCATATCCCTCCATTGTCGCACAGCTTGATCCGAATCAAAAAGGTGTGATCAATATAGAGGTAGGGACATTTTTCAAACCTTATGAAACAGTTGGAGATGAAGATCAGGATGAAGGTGAACGGTAAACATGTCGTCCTATCCTTTGTTTGTTTAGTGCTTGGATTCATCATTTCCTATTCGTATCAATTAACGCAAGAGGAAGACAACAAAGGAACAGACAGACAATGGGAACGCGACTTTGCAATTCGCGATTCTTTGATAAAGACGGAAGAGCGGAACTTGCAATTGCAAAAAGAATTATTGGACAAGCAGGAAGAACTAAGAAAAATTGAGGAAAGTCTGGCAACAGGAGAGCAGCTTCTTTTCAATCTGGTGGAAGATGCTGAGAATCTTCGAATGTACAATGGAAACGTAAAAGTACAGGGTAAGGGCGTGGAGATAACGCTTTCAGATGCCTCTTATGTACCATCCGAGGAAAATGTAAATAATTATATCGTTCACGAGGGACATGTTTTTAAAGTGATGAACGAGCTTCTCATCTCGGGTGCAGCTGCAGTTTCCATCAATGATCAACGAATTACGAAGAACTCTTATATTGTTTGCAACGGTCCCGTTATCACCATTGATGGAAACCAGTTCCCTGCACCTTTTAAAATAAGTGCAATAGGAGACCCAAAAGTGCTTATTCCTGCACTTAATATCCTTGGTGGTGTAAAGGACCAATTAGTTGCAGATAATATTACGATAAAAATGATGGAAAAGGACAGAATTGTAATAGACCCTGTCATTCAATAGATTAATTGGGCTGCATGCTTGGTAAGGTAAGGTGTTCTAGGTGGTCAATCGGAAATTAAGTTTCACCATTATTACAATTATTGTTGGCCTGATGGTTGCCGTTCAATTTCAAACAGTTCAACAACCGGATATTCGCGATACACGTGATACATGGGAACTGAGAAGCGATCTGAAAAGAGAGCAGGAAATACAGTCGCAAATATTCCAGGAGATTCGGAAATATGAAGCTACTATTCAGGAATATACAAAAGAGCAAAAAAAATCCAAAGAAGCTGCTTTAAGAGATACGCTTGAGGATTTAAAAAAGGATGCAGGCCTGACAGAAGTGAGCGGGCCGGGTATAAGAATGACTGTCAAACCACTTTTCGGGGAAGATATCCTTGGTGAAGTGCAGGAAAATATTTCAGCAGAACTATTGCGTCGATTTGTCAATGAATTGAATTCCTATGATAGTGAAGAAATCTCCATTGCAGGTCAGCGCATCGTCAATAACACGGTGATCCGTGAAATCAATGGTAGGACAAAAGTGAATAATGCATGGATTCCTAACGCGAATTTTGAAATTGTTGTTATTACAGACAACCCGACCAAGTTATATAACCGTCTGCAGGTATCAAGGGCAATGGACGAGTTTGCGATCGAAAATCTATTACTGGAAGTTTCCACTCCCATTAATCATGTCACAGTACCGGCATATGACGAAGCAATCAGAGTGAAATACATGGAGCCGGTGAAGGCAGAGAAGGAGGGGAATTGATATGTGGCTTCCGCTCCTTGGGCTGATAGTAGGAATTGTGTTGGGACTGTATTCTGAAATCAGGGTTCCGGATGAGTATTCGAACTACTTATCCATCGCAGTTCTGGCTGCACTGGATACATTATTCGGTGGGATAAGGGCTCATCTGCAAAACAATTATGATGATAAAGTATTTGTATCCGGATTTTTCTTTAATATCCTATTGGCAGCAAGTTTAGCTTTTCTCGGTGTCCATCTTGGTGTAGACTTGTATTTAGCTGCAGTTTTCGCATTTGGAGTCAGGTTGTTCCAGAATATTGCAGTGATAAGAAGAATTTTATTATCCAAGTGGTCACTTTCTAAAGAAAAAAACGAAAAAAAATGATTTTTAAAAAGGGAAAACATCATGAATGTGGAATACTTTCTAGTATAATAAGTTTTTCCGCTTGTTGTTCTATATAATTGGTTGTTTTTTAGTAGTAGAAGGAGGTGCCATAGAATGAACAGCAATGAAATTTACGTAAGTTTGGACATCGGTACATCCAGTGTTAAAGTAATCATTGGAGAAATGGTAAATGATACTTTAAATATAATTGGAGTCGGTAATGTAAAATCAACTGGTTTACGAAAAGGATCAATAGTAGACATAGATGAGACGGTTCATTCCATCAAGAAGGCAGTGGAGCAGGCAGAAAGAATGGTAGGCCTGCCTATTAACAGAGTGGTGGTAGGAGTAACCGGAAATCATGTGCAGTTGCAGGATTGCCATGGTGTAGTAGCAGTTTCAAGCGAAAATAGGGAAATTGCGGATGAGGATATCGCACGAGTGATTGACGCAGCTCAAGTTTTCTCCATTCCTCCTGAGCGTGAAATAATCGACTGCATTCCAAAACAGTTCATTGTGGACGGATTGGATGAAATTAATGATCCTCGTGGAATGCTTGGAGTACGCCTGGAAATGGAAGGTACCCTCATCACAGGTTCTAAAACAGTTCTACATAATTTATTGCGTTGTGTGGAGAAAGCAGGATTGGAAATAACCGATATCTGTTTGCAGCCTCTAGCAACCGGCTCCATTGCCCTATCCAAGGATGAACGAGACCTGGGTGTTGCGTTGGTAGACATAGGTGGGGGTTCTACTACCATCGCGGTTTATCAAGATGGATTTTTAAAGGCAACAAGCGTGGTTCCTATAGGTGGGGAATATATCACAAAGGATATATCCATCGGTTTACGCACATCTACGGAAGATGCAGAGAAAATCAAAATCAAGCATGGACATGCCTTCTATGATCATGCTTCTGATGAAGAGGTCTTCAGTGTTCCTATTATCGGCAGTGATCAGCACCAACAATTCAGCCAACTTGAAATCTCTGATATTATTGAAGCTAGAATGGAAGAAATTTTCGAACTTGTGCAACATGAGATTAAGAGATTGGGTGTAAGAGATGTACCTGGTGGCTTTGTGCTGACAGGTGGTGTTGTAACAATGCCAGGTGTGCTGGAACTGGCACAGTTGATCTTGAATAACAATGTACGCAAAGCTGTTCCAGATTATATTGGTGTAAGAGAGCCACAGTATACAACTGGTGTGGGACTGATACAATTCGCATATAAAAATGCAAAGCTACAAGGAAGAAAAATCGAGTCTACATCCTCATCTGTAGAACATGTAGAAAAGCGCAGTGGTAAACCAACACAACAAAAAGGAAAGCAGATGAAGCAAGTGAATGAAGAAGAAAAGGTTGGTACAAAAGTGAAGAAATTCTTCGGTCTTTTCTTTGAATAAACATTTGATGAATTTGTTAGTACTTTCTTAGAATTAGGAGGAACAGTTATGTTAGATTTTGATACTAATATCGATCAATTAGCTACCATTAAAGTAATCGGTGTCGGTGGAGGCGGAAATAACGCTGTAAACCGTATGATAGAGCATGGTGTACAAGGTGTGGAATTCATCGCTGTAAACACGGACGCTCAAGCACTGAATTTATCCAAGGCAGAAGTTAAAATGCAAATCGGCGGTAAATTGACCCGAGGACTTGGTGCGGGAGCCAATCCTGAAGTTGGGAAAAAAGCTGCAGAAGAAAGCAAAGAGCAATTGGAAGAAGTATTAAAAGGTGCAGATATGGTATTTGTAACAGCTGGAATGGGTGGAGGTACCGGTACAGGTGCAGCACCTGTCATCGCTCAGATCGCACGTGACCTAGGTGCATTGACAGTAGGTGTTGTTACAAGACCATTCACATTCGAAGGCCGTAAGCGTGCTACTCAAGCAGCTGGCGGTATTGCTTCCATGAAAGAAGCTGTCGATACGCTGATTGTAATCCCTAATGATCGTCTACTTGAAATCGTAGATAAAAACACACCGATGCTTGAAGCATTCCGTGAAGCGGATAATGTACTCCGTCAGGGTGTTCAAGGTATCTCTGACCTTATTGCCACTCCTGGTTTGATTAACCTTGACTTTGCCGATGTGAAAACAATCATGTCCAACAAAGGTTCTGCATTAATGGGTATTGGTGTAGCAACAGGTGAAAACCGTGCAGCAGAAGCTGCGAAAAAAGCAGTATCATCTCCACTACTTGAAACTTCCATCGATGGAGCGCAAGGAGTTCTGATGAACATTACAGGTGGAACAAATCTTAGTCTTTATGAAGTCCAGGAGGCGGCTGATATTGTTGCTTCAGCTTCTGACCAAGAGGTAAATATGATTTTCGGATCTGTTATCAATGAGAATCTGAAAGATGAGATTGTAGTTACAGTTATTGCTACCGGATTCAGTGAAGCGGAAATCAACCATACGAAACAAGGTGCCCGCCCTGTATTTGGTGCACAAAAATCACCTGTACAAAAGCGTGAAGTGAAGCGTGAGGAACAAGTGCAACAGCACCAGGAGCCTGTTCGTCAGCAACAGCCTTCACAGCCACAACAGCAAGAGGAAACATTGGACATCCCGACGTTCCTTCGTAACAGAAACCGTCGCAGATAATAATATATGAGACCCAGCTTCTTTTAAGAGCCATTTCAAAAGCGTAAAATCCGTACTAATACGGGTTTTGCGCTTTTTTTGTTCTTACCCTGTCATCAACACCGACAAATTAGCAAAAAATCCTGGTTCTATAATAAATGTTGGGGTTCCTACACAATTTGAAGACATAAAAAATGCACGTAATCACCCAGTCTAATATACTTGAATTGTCGAGAAACA
>NZ_JBHVHV010000018.1:0-99383 GCF_042800035.1 Sutcliffiella sp. NPDC057660 | reverse complement strand
AGGGTCATATCTTTTACTCATCGTAACACGCTCCAGTCCAGATACTTGTTTTTACAAGTCTCTCCAAACCGTGTCTACTTTATAGTCTAGACCCAGTTGAGACCTACACACTCTCCTTTTTCTTTACTAAGGTCACATGCAATGCCATAGAGAAAAAAATCCCTGACCCTCAGTAATTAAATCTCTGAGTGTCAGGTCCATCGTTAAACTCTTCTAGTCAACAACCAATAATCTACCTTGCCATCCATCCGCCATCCACAACGAGTGTATGTCCAGTAACATAGTCCGATGCAGAAGATGCCAAAAAAACTGCAGCACCTGCTAAATCTTCTGGTCTACCCCATCGACCAGAAGGGATACGTTCCAGAATGGATGAATTTCTTGCTTCATCATCACGCAGTGCCTTAGTGTTATTGGTAGCTATATACCCAGGAGCGATGGCATTCACTTGAATGCCATCATTCGCCCATTCGTTTGCAAATGCCTTTGTCAAGCCTTGAATGGCATGCTTGCTTGCTGTATAAGCTGGGACGAAAACTCCCCCTTGAAAAGATAATAAAGAAGCTATATTGATGATTTTCCCTCTTTTTCGGCCAATCATCCCCCTTGCCACTTCCTGTGAAAGTACAAATACAGAGTTTATGTTGGTATCCATGACTGCATCCCAATTTTGCCTGCTGTACTCCAGGGCAGGTTCACGCCGTATGATTCCTGCATTATTCACTAGAATATCAATTTCATAATTTGATAATAGTGATTGATACTTGTCTTTGATGCCGTCTACTTCCTGCAGGTCCAAAATAATCTCATCCGCCATACCTCCTGCTTCCTCCACTAGTTTCTTAGTTTCTCCTAGATTATCCCGATGACCAAGTAACAAGAGGCGAGCCCCGGCTTTCGCATAGCCGACAGCTATTGCCTGCCCGATCCCGGCAGCCGCACCAGTCACCAGGGCTGTTTTTCCTTCCAAAGAAAATAGATTCATATCCATCACCTACTTCAATTCATTCATGTCGATGAAATCCATGTCTGTGAACGAGTAATTTTCACCAGCCATCGCCCAAATAAAAGAATAGTTGCTTGTGCCAACACCCGAGTGGATTGACCATGCAGGAGAAACTACAACCTGTTCATTCCCAACGACCAAATGTCTTGTTTCATCCGGCTGGCCCATGAAATGAAATACCTTTCCGTTATCCGGCATATCAAAATAAAAATAAATTTCACTGCGTCGGTCATGAATATGGGCAGGCATCGTATTCCACATGTTATTGGGTTCCAATAGTGTCATGCCAAGCATGAGCTGACAGCTTTGCACTCCCTCAAAATGGATATATTTATATATGGTTCGCTCATTCGATTCAGCAATGGATCCCAATCTATTCGGCTCCGCCTGATCAATCGCAACCTTCTTCGTTGGATACTCCCTGTGCGCAAGGGTGGACACAAGATAAAACCTTGCGGGGTTATCACTGTCCTCGCTTTCGAACCTCACGTCCTCTTTTCCCATCCCGATATAGAGGCAGTCCTTTTTCCCTAATATGTACCTTTCCCCATCCACTGTTACACTTCCTTGATTTCCCACATTGATAATACCCAGTTCTCTTCTTTCAAGGAAATAGTTTGTCTTCAATGATTCTGTTGCTTCTAATAATAATGGCTCCTTAAACGGAATTGCCCCTCCTACTACCATACGATCTTCATGGGAGTAAAGCATTTTCAATTCACCTTTTTCAAACAATTTCTCTGCAAGATAGTGATTACGCAGTTGCTCTGTGGTATAGTTCTTCGCTTCCATTGGATTGGTTGCATGTCTGATTTCCATTTTGTTTCCTCCTTATTATCTACTTGTTGCGTGATCTATTTTTTCAAATGCCAGATTTGCGATCCACATCATGGAAAATGCAAGGATACTAAAACTCAAAAATGGTAATAGGCCTGGTAATAAAGTAATTATTAAAATGAATAGAGCAATGAATACGACCATGGTAATACCATGAAAAGGATGAGCCAAGGCAAATATGGTGGCATGTCTAATCAAATGGAAGATGGACATTCTGTAGTGGACGAAAATAGGGAAAATAAAGATGAACGTCATACAATATAGGAATATCAGAATAACCAAGATTACGAACATAATAAGTGATGTGACGCCTTCATTCCCCTGGAAAAAGCGCATATAAAAATATAGGACAAACCCTGCAGCCAGCATCAACCATCCCACTGCATTCGCTTTTATAAAATCTGATTTGTATTGTTTCCAGAATAACGGGCCGATTTGAACGTCCGTCTCTTTTCGAATCCATTTTCTAGCTACCGCAAACATTGCAGTTGTTGAAGGAAATATCCCTCCAACAAATAGGCCTAAACATATGCAGGCTATCCACAAGAATTGCAGGTAAGCAAATCTCATAATCCATTCCATAAAACGGTATAGAGCTGTAGTTTGTCCATTAGTAATCATACTGTCTTCCACCTCCACTTGGGTGACTCTCACTTATTACAGGGCAGAATCAATTGTTATCTCGATTCCACCCTGCAACCTATAACAGATATTCACCTTAATACAATATTTTTTTAAATTATCCTTATTCGCTTTCCCCTTTACCTTTGCCGGGTTTTTCGACTAAAACTTCGAAGGTCTTTTCATAACCGAATCGTTTATCCGTGACCGTAATGGTTGCCTTCCCTACCCTTAAACCTTTTAGTTTTCCATTTTTCTTCACTTCAATTATGGAAGAATCACTGCTAGAAATAATAAGATCTTCTGCTTTTACCTCATTCCCATCGAAATAGACCCATGATACGTTCAATTTAGTATTTTTTTTCAATTTAATGCTTTCTGGGTTATCCACTTTCATGTAGATCGGTGCCGGTTTAAAAATGCCAACTTCCGTCAAGCTGTTCCAATTATTGCTTGTGTTCCCGGACCCATTGATTCGGATATATCTAGCCGTAACCGTCTCAAACGGGAACACTTCCGGCTTTATGGTATTCCCTGAACTTTGTCCTTTGTATACTTCTGTCCAATTCTCCCCATCCATTGAAGCTTGGATATTGAAGAAGTAATTTCTTTGATGTCCATTCATATATGCGATGGACACTGCACCGACTTCCTTTTCTGCACCTAGATTGTATTGGATCCATTGCTCCCCGGACGCTGCCCACCTTGTGTTCAAGTCACCATCAACAGTTTTGTCAGGTGTATTCCCTTGTGCAGCTTCTGGAACAGCGCTTGCTGTAATATCTACAACCGGGAGTTTATTGACTGCAGGCAGTTCGCCTTCAATCGGTCCTTTTTCAAAGAGAATGGTGTATCTGTTTTTTCGATCCGGGTCAGCTGGATCCACCACTTCCACAATCGTTCTGCCAGGAAGATTCTCTGCAGGAATGACAGTTACATCATAGTCTGAGTCCGCTTCTACTAATGGAACATCTTCCACATCAAAAGGAACAATCAGTTCGTAATAAGTGTTGTCAGGATGAAATCCAGGTATTGTCGTGCCATTCACTTTTAAATCCGTTACTTCAGGTCTGGTTGGTTTTGGAATAAGATCTCCATCCGGTATTTGCCACTGAGTTAATGGGGCAAATGATGGTGCATCCGGAAGTTCTTCCCCTTCCCATAGCGGTACCATCCAAATGGATAGGGTCGCCTCCTCTATATCTGTCATATGGACGGCCAGCTTTCTGACACCATGATTTGGTGTTTGGCCATCCGGATTTGGAGATGTAGGCAAAGGCTCTGCATTCATTTCAGAAAAGACGGCAAGCTCGGGAGCATTGAGCATCATTACATAAAGCTTTTTATCCTCTTGTGATAATATAGCCGCTTTTCCATCTTCAATAATTTCAATGTCAGCCTGTGTATGCATAAACCAATAAAGCTCAGATGGCTTCATGAATTTCATTTCATCTTGAAGGATAACCTCTCTACGCTGATTGGAGAGCATCATACCACGTTTCATTGAAACAGCATCATTAGGATGACGTTCGGTCAAATCCAGGATGCCGAACGACCCCTGTGGCTTGGATTCACTATTGATCAGCATTGCCTTGGCATCATGCTGCTGTTGCATGATCGGATTTTCCTTTGGGTTTACAACTAAAGTATTGTGCCCTTCCGCCGTTTTTCTGTAATAGCTCCATCTAGTATTTTTGTAGTCCCAGAATCCTGGAAGACTGTACGATTCGTTTCCAAGGTCCATGGCCCATCTTGTTCCAAGTCCATCAAAGACAAAGCTTCCTGCATCAAGGTCATGATGGCTTAATAATGTATCATTGAAGCCTTTCATCGAAACAAATAGAGCATTAGGGTCATTCCATGCACTTCTCATGGATATCCCTTCTATCCCATCGAAAGTACGATCCAATTTCACAGGTTGCTGATCGAACATGCCATCCTTATAAAATACGAGATACAAAGGATCATAAACTCCTTTTCTATCGTAAAGATCACCAAGATGCCACGCATTGTCCGGTCGATCATAGAAATCTGCAAACCACATGGATTCAGGCTGTGCCATTGAAATGCCGCCATCATAAAAATTGAAGAAACCACCCTCACCTAGTAGATGGACTGGAAATTCCCCGGAGTTCTTGACACCATCCAGCTGTGATAATCCGTAATCCTCCCCCAGGACGTTATTCATTGAAGCCATCATATAGGTAAGATATTGCCCTCCGTAATGCCAATATGCAGGACCTTCAAGCCAAGACCCATCCTCTTGGTAGAATCGGAGGGTTTGCTGAAGCTTATAATAGGCGCCTCGCAGTACCTGCGCAGCCATCTCTTGTGACTCCTCATCTTTATCCATTATGGCAAGGGCTGCCAATGGAAAACCACCATTATTAACTAGATTGATATTATTGTACTCACCATTATGCCGGAATTTATCCTGGTACCATTCCAATCCGACACTCAACGATTTTTCGCGGATCGCTGTAGCGAATTTCTCCTTCTGTTCTTCTGTCATGTAATTATGTAGCCAGTCATAGGCCAAGGCTACGCTAAATGTCAGCTCTGAAAGAGGGATCATATTATTTGTTTTACCATACCAATCCTTATATGCAGATATGGCATCAAGTTCTTCCACCGCTCTTTGTGCATACTTTTCTTCCCCACTTATCCTGTACATAAGTGCCGTATTGATTAGCCGGTCACGAATGATTCCATAACTTGACCCGCCATCATAAGCAATCGGCTTCGTCTGGAGGACTGAATCTGCTGCATCTTTCAACAGACCAAACCATTCCTTCATATAGCGATCTGTTTCCACCATACTGCGGATCTCTTCAAATCGCTGGTTGTCTGCCAATAACCTTGGATGGCTTCCGGACTCATTGTTTTCATTAAATTGAGAAATAAAATCTCCTGTATCCGGTAGGACAAATACTGTTACCTTATCCTTCACTACTTCTCCTGATGGATTTTCTACTGAAACTTCAAAATGATCAAATCCGACATAATTTTCTGAAGGTGTATACCGGAATGTACCGTCCGTTTGTAACTCCAATTGTCCGTTTTCTGGTTCCCCAGCCTTTGCCCAGACTAATTCATCTGGGTTCGGATAGATCACTTTTTGCAGTTGATTTTCAAGTGTTGTATTTTTCGGGGTCGAATACCAGAGAAGATCTAAGTCAGGTGTTGAATATCCACCGTCCGTAGTTATAGTAGCTGTACCAAATTTCGGTCCACCATTTTCAATACTGGCCATAAATATGAATCGATCCTCCCCGCTATATTGGTCATCAGGATAATAAGAGAAGGTACCATCCTGGCGAACGTTTACTACACCATGCTTCGGCTCTACTGCAAGTGAGTAAGTAATCGCGCTTCCATTGCTGTCCGTTGCACTAAGCTGTCCTTCGAGTATCCCTTCCTGTGAAGTACCTGAAAAATCATCTACCGTGAGTGATTCCGCAGCACCTACACTTATAGCAGCTGTAGAAGTGATATTCCCGTCGATGGAGGCTGCCTGTACGAAGGAATAACCATCTCCTACTGCACTTACCAAGCCATCTGCCGTTACAGTCACCACCTCTTCATTGGAGGAGGTCCAGGTGACCATGCGCTGGGATGTATTTTCAGGAAAATATGTCAGCTCAAGCTGCTGGGTATCTCCTTGATTCATGGATACAGTTGAAGGTGTCAGGTTCAGTTGTTCCAACTCCACTACTTTTCTGATAGAGTAGTCGTCAAACCACACCTTCCCTGTTGAGTTCTCCAAGAAAGATTCCACTTTTATAAGAGTAGAGGCTTCAGGTACCGTAATAACACGTTCAAAATAAGTCCAGTCACTGGTACCAGTTACTTCCTTGATATTTACCAGAGTGTTTGATGCACCGGATCTGTTGATTTGAAAACGAACCAGGGCCTTTGTTACATCTTCAGTTTTTATCCACCCACTCAATAAATAGGTTTCCCCTATCTGAAAGTCTGTGGTTTGTTGGATTACCGCCCCTCTGGCTGCTGTTTCAGATTCAATTTTCACTGAATTGCTCCCGGTGTGACTTTCCCCGGTATCTACAGAGTAGATTGGTCCACCGCTGAATGTATATTTTGATGTTCCAACTGGTGCAACATTATCCTTCCATCCACTTGCTGTTGTAACTTCCTCAAATCCACCATTCACGATCAGATCCTCTGCAGCAGCCTTTGCGGTTCTGTCTTTCGGCTGTATAAAGGTGGTCAACACCAATAATAGGGACACTACAACGATGAATATCTTTTTCATATTCAACCTCCGCATTTATTTTTATTATTCTCCCGAATAGACGATTGACACTGATTAACGACCGTTGACTTTCCATAAAAATAGATATCTACTTACCAATAAAGCTTCCAATCTTTCAAGAGTCTTACCAAGGCTTCGAAATAGTAGTAATCGCCCCAAATACAGCTTTCATCTACACCCATGTTGCCTCCCTTGTAATAGACAGCATGCTTCAGAATTCCATTGGCTTCCACTTCAACCTCCGTTGTATAGTTTTGATGCAAGGATTTGATAATTTTGATGGCTGCATTCTGATAGTAATCACGATAAGGGTCGGTAAGTGGCAGGCACTTCACCATTTCCAGCATGCCGCAAGCAGCAATGGCTGCCGCAGAACTGTCCCTTTCTTCCTCCCCTTCCGTATAAATCAGGTCCCAATAGCAGACATGGTCTTCCGGCAAGCGATTCAGAAAATAATTGGTGATCTTTTTGCTCAGTTCCATCAGGTCCCAGTCACTTATATATGTATAGCTGAGTGGAAAACCATACATTCCCCATGCCTGACCTCGAGCCCAACAGGAGTCGTCAGAAAAACCCTGGTGCGTATCACCTTTTAATGGAGACCCTGTATCCGGATCCATATAAAAGGTATGGAATGTGGAGGCATCTTCCCTGACTATATATTTTGCCGCCTGTTTTATATGACTAGAAGCAATTTCCCGATACTTCTGATCACCTGTAACTTCACTTGCCCAATACAATAAAGGCAGATTCATATTACAGTCAATGATCATCCGGCCTCTTTGCTTAGGGTCCTTTAAATCTCCCCATGCCTGGAGGATACCGGCTTTTTCAAAATATCGGGTAATGAGCAGGTCCGCAGCCTCCAATGCTGCATTTTTTGCATCTATATTTCCCGTTAATTTGAAGGCGCTTACGCAGGACAAGGTATAAAGAAATCCAACATCATGGTGATTCACAGATATTCTGTTTTCAATTCTTTCTTTGAAGCTCTGAACTTGCTTTTCCGCAACCCTTCGGTATTTCTCATCATTCGTCACTTCATAAGCCAGCCAAAGCATGCCAGTCCAGAAACTGGTAGTCCACTCTACATTATCAATTGCCTTGTATACTTGATTATTGCTGCTTGGTGCCGGGAATTGATCGGTAAACTGGTCAAGGCTTTGATCAATTTTTTTTAGCACATGTCCGATTGCATTTTCTACATAATCACGTGTAATCTTCTCGGTCTCTCCATACTTGGTGCTTTGAAAGATGCCTTCATCCTTGACTTCAGTTGCATCAAATCTCACATTTGACATAAAGCTCCTCCTCTTATGGTTCAATTATTTAACAAGGGTGCGATGGCACCCTTGTCAAATCGTCATTAATCATTCAAATAACGTTCATATGCATCTTCATGGATTTTGATAAGGTCCTTCACACCCATTTGGTCCAGGCGACTCTTAAAGTTCTCATAGTTTACATTCTCTGCCCCAAGAATCCACTTTTGCATCGTTTCATTGATATAAGTCATGATCTGCGGTTGAAGGTCGTTGTAGAGTTTTTCCTCTTCATCCGTCATGGTTACGAATGGATAATGCTCCATAAAGTAATCGTTTTTAATATAGTCTTCTGCACCTTGAACAGCTATTGGATTCATCCATTGCTTTTCGTACTCAAAATCCTGATGATACGGGAAGATGACCTGTGCACCGATCTCACGCAATTTGCCCGGTATATCACTGCTGCTCAGCACTTCTTCTGTAAATACAGGCTTGCCGCCTTCCAATGTATAGGTTTCGCCCTCTACGCCATAGTTCATAAGCTTTCTGCCTTCTTCAGTAAAGAAGAAGTCCAAATATTTAATTGCTGCAACAGGGTCTTCATTTGAGTAACCAATTGCCACGCCTGAAAGGTTACCGAATGGAGAGCGGATAGTCGGTTCTACACGGTTGCCTTTCGTATTTTCTGGTGGTGCCATTGGGACAAAGTTAAAATCTGGAATCTGCGCCTTTAATGTATTATTGTAATTTGCAGTACTACCAAACCAGTCGTGAGTAGCGCCACCGATGTCATTTCCTAAAAGCTCATCACGTGCATTATTGCCTCTTGTGAAAATCTCAGGATCAATGAGTCCTTCGGAATACCATTTCGCGATATTTTCCATTGCATCAGAGAATTCTTTTTCATAAGGGCCGAAAGCCACTTTCCCATCTTTAATATAGAAGGAGCCGAACCCGCCCCACAATGTCGCTAAATCAGCAACACGATAGTTGATTCTTGTGAAATATGGTATTTCGTCCTTTTTGCCGTTTCCATTTGGATCCTGCTCCCTGAATGCCTTCAGCACGGTATATAATTCTTCTGTTGTCTGTGGCACTTCCAAGTCCAATTTATCCAGCCAATCCTGGCGAACAAACCAGCCTTCTGCAGCTTCTCCATCAGCAATAAATGGAATGTGATAGAGATTCCCATCAGATGCATTGGAGATTTTTGTGATTTCGGGCATTTCATCCAGATACTTCTGGATATTCGGTGCATGCTCTTTGATTAAATCCTGTAACGGCAGGAATGCACCCTCTTTGCCGTATTTATTCAAATTTACCTTTGAACCTTGTACAAGATCGGGAATTTCACCGGAGGCTACCATCAAATTGAAAGCCTCCGCGCTATCTGTGGAAGATTTCGGAGCAACTCCCTTTAGTGACACATTTGTTTTCTCGGCAGCAACTTCAAACGTCTTCCAATTATCGTCAAATACCACATTACCATTGTTATAATGTAGATGAATTGTCATCTCCATCGGGTCTTTACTGACAAGGGTGGAATTTTCAGTACCTTCATTAGGAGTCTTTTCTTCATCCTTCTCCTCTGGTGCCGAAGTATCGTTACTGCAAGCACTTACCAATGCCATTATCACCACTAGAAATACCATAAAATATTTTTTAAACATCCATCTTTCCCCCTGTTAATGTTTTTTTATAAAAAGTATTAAGTATTGATCGGACCCTCCTCTCCATTAAATAAATACATTAGGGTTTATTGATCCAGCTATAGGCGTACCATTATCACTATTCTTTGATGCCGCCTAGCATGGTTCCCTTCACAAAGTATTTTTGCAGGTATGGATATACGAGAATGATAGGAATTATGGATACAATGATGGTGGCGTAGATGATCGTTTCCTTGGAATACTGGGATGCAACATCCATGACACCCATCATTTCCTCACTCAAGCTCATTTCCACTATCAATTTCTTCAATAAGACCTGCAATGGAATCTTGCTTTCATCATTTAAAAGTATCATTGCCCAGAAGTACCCATTCCACCTGGCAACAGCATAGAATAATCCTACAGTCACCAATGCCGGTTTTGATAAAGGTAAATAGATTTTCCATAAAATCTGCAGATCATTTGCACCATCCACCTTGGCCGATTCCTCTAATGAATCCGGAATTGATTGAAAAAAGCTTCGCATGATAAAGACCAAAAAGGTCGAGATGGCAAATCCTATAATTACGCTAGTTCGGGTATCCAGTAACCCAAGCTCCTTAAAGTTCAAAAAGGTTGGAATGATACCTGCTTGAAACCACATCGTGAAGGCAATGAAAAATGCGATAAAGCTTTTTCCCATCAACCTCTTTTTCGATAAAGGGTAAGCCCCGCAGATTGTAAACAAGAGGTTTACAATGGTACCGAGGAGGGTATAGTAGAGCGTATTTCCATACGCCATCCAGATTCCTGGTTCCGTGAGAACCCTTGCATATGCATTAAAGTTAATATCTTTGGGTAGCAACAGCACATCACCGGATAATACGGATTGTGACGAGCTGATCGAGGCTGAAAATACATAGATAAACGGATAAACACAAGCAATGGCCAAAAGAGCCAAAAAACCATAGATTATGCTGTCGGATATTTTTTCACCTAGTGATTTTTTCATTTTCTTCACCTACCATAAACCATTCTGAGTTAGCTTTTTGCTGATTTTATTTGCAAGCACGACCAAAATCAGTCCCACTACTGAATTGAATAGCCCTGCAGCTGCGCCGATTTCATATTGTCCACCCTGAAGACCTGCCCGGTATACATAGGTGTTGATGACATCAGCAGTTTCGTAGGTGCTGGGTTGGTATAAAAGGATGATTGCTTCATATCCGACCTCGAGAAAGTTTCCGATATTGATGATAAAGAGAATGACAATGGTAGGAATGATGCACGGTATGGTAACATGCCATATCTGTTTCCATCTATTTGCGCCATCCATTTTAGCCGCCTCATAGAGCTGGGGGTTTATTCCTGCTATGGCTGCAAGGTAGATGATTGCATTGAAGCCTACGTCTTTCCAAATCCCCATTCCGATAAAGATGGAGCGGAAATAGCCAGGTTCAGTCAGAAAATATGTCTTTTCTCCCCCAAATTTGTCAATCACAATGTTAACCAGGCCATTGGTAGGTGCCAAAAAGTTGGTCACGATCCCTGCCACTACCACAATGGAGATAAAATGCGGAAGGTATGTCATGGTTTGCACTGTTTTTTTGAATGTCATATGCTTAACTTCATTTAATAATAATGCAAGTATGATTGGTGCCGGAAATCCGAAAATCAATCCATAGAAACTGATCAGTACGGTATTTTTCAATGTTCTGAGAAAATACTCACTCTCAAAGAATCTGACGAAATTCTCAAAACCAACCCAGGGGCTATCCGCAATCCCTTTGAAAAGACTGTAATCTTTAAAAGCGATCTGCAGACCATACATCGGTTTATACTGAAAAATGATATACCATAGGATAAATGGGATAAGCATCAGATAGAGGTATTTATCTCTTATCAAGTTCCTTTTAATTTTTTGCAATCTCGTCATTCTTACTTGTCTCACTTCAGATCGAGGTTGCTCCGTCTGAATAGATGACTGCACACACATTCCCTCCTTTCCTTATGTAATGAATTTGTAAACGCTTACTGTTTTCCTGGAAACAAGCCGGCTTGTTAAGATTAATACTAAATCACTTTTCTCACTGAAGGATATGGTGAGTTTTTTCATTAGATATTTAAATGTTCTGAATATTCAATAACGCGAATTATAGTGAAAGAAATGTAGATGCATCCAAAATTTTATATATTCTTTTCTTCCAATGCTTCTATAAATATTAAAGGTGCACCGAATAACCGGTACACCTAAATGGATTTATCATATTGTCCGGGAGACAAACCGACATATTTTTTGAAAATACGGATAAAAGTATTTACATTATTATAACCAACCATTTCAGCAACCTGGTTTACTTTCATATCTTCGGAAGAAAGTATTTCCTTTGCCTTTTGAATACGGTATCTATTCAGAAATTCCTTGAAGTTTTCCCCTGTATTCGCTTTGAAGATGGTGCTGATATAACTTGAAGATAAATTAAAGTGCTCCGCTAGTTCCGATAAAGAAATATCTTGTTGATAGTTTTCATGGATATAGCGTACTAAATCATCTGCTATCGAATTGGCTTCAGGTGTGCTTTCAGAGACAATCTCTTGAAAAACTTCCTCAAAAACATGCAAAATCCTCTTTTCCAGTGTCCGTTTATCATCAATAGAGGAAAGTTCGATATACATCTCATCGTTTTTTGTGAATATATCTTGAACCGGCTTGTTGATGTTTTGAAGAATTCGGCTTACTGTCGCTGCAATGATGAATACAAATTGTGAAAGTGCCTGCTTATTCAATTTCCTTTCATAAAGGTTTTCTTTCAGAATATGATTCAACATAAGAAAAGCTTTTTCCTTATTTCCGTTAATGATAAATTGAATAAGATCTTTTTCTACATCCATCGGATAATAAAAAGAATCATTCTCGAGATGCGCAATGTCTTCCATCGTAAGAATCCCTTTTTTATCGATCATTATCCTATATTCCAATAGATTGGTAGCCTGTTTGTAGGCATTTTCCAGCTCGTCGAACGATGAAGAAGGGGAAGCTATGGCTGTAACTATATTTCCAAGGAGATTTTCCGGAAGATGATTATAAAATTGAACAATCAAGTTCTTTAAGGTTTCTGTATCAGTTTCTTTAATGATAATTACGAGCTTTTCTGACTCCAGCTCAATTACTTCTATATCAGTCTGGGTTTTCAGTGTGTTTTCAAGCAGTGTGACCATTTTGGATTTCAACTGATGGAGTCCCTCTCGTGACAATTGCTCATTAAGGTCGCTATTCTTTCCATAGGATACAATCACTAGCGAAAATTCATCTGTAAGAATATCAAGATTTAATTGCTTGACCTTTTCAGCTATCCTTTCCTTTGGAATCAATCCAAAGAGAAGATCTCTTAGGAATTTGACCTTTAAAGGAAGTTGATTTTGCTCGATGGTAAGCTGCAGGTGTTTATTCATCTTCTGCATATCCATGGCAACCTTATGAATAAATGAAAATTCATCTTTGTCATCCATGTCCTGCTCCAAATTTAAAGCGCTTACCACTTTCTTTACAGGCCGATATGTATAATTTGCAAAAGCCAGCGTCAGTAAAAGCCCCAATGCCAATAGGATGATCAAAACCGCCAAGCCATTTGAAACCAGGTTGCCTGCTCCTGCTACATCCGCCTCTGTCACATAAACATAACTCCAATCCCGGAATATTTCAGAGCCAATGGAATGAACCTTATAGTCTGAGACAGAACTTACCGAATAGGTCGGGGTGGTTTGACTATTGCTCCTTATTGCGTTTAAAACCTTTGAGCTCAACACGGAGCTTGCATTCCCTTCCTTAATGGTAGAGTCCATTAAAATAATGTCCTCATTGGATGTGATGGCAAAGGCGTTTTCTATCGACGAATTTAAATCGATAAAGGGATTATTAATCGGGAAGGTCAAAAAGAAAAGAATCGCTCCCCCTTTGTCCACCCTCAGCTTTTTTACAATTGTCAATCGTTTTTTTTCACTATCAGATTTAATCTGTAATATTCTGAAATAACTGGACCAGCTATTATCTTCAATGAACTTCTGCAGCTGCTCTTCCTTTTCTTCGACCACCCCAATATTCTTAAGAAACGCTTGTTTACGCAAAGTATTTTGAGGCGTAATGACAGTATTATCGTCAATTTTCAAAATTCCGATGTTAAAGTTAAACTGGTCAAAACTTCTGCTCATTCTCTGGAGTTCATTGTAAAGTTGAACTATATGATAGTTTTCTAGATTTTCATCCAAGTTTGAGCTGTAATTTTTAAAATTATTATTTGTTTGAAGCTGACTTATCCCGCTTAGTGCCACTTGTATCCGTTGATCCATCGTCTTTTGGGTTTGTGTAATCAACATTTGTGAGCTGCTGTTACGCTCAAGCTGTACCAATTGTTTATTTTTATAAAAATAGACGCCTGAAACGATTCCTGTATAAGCAAGGATAATGACCAAAAACGAAAGAAACAGCAATCTAAAGAACTTTTTCTTCTTCATTAACATCCCCCTTGTCCCATACATTGCCAAAACACTTCTGTTTTCGAAATATTATAAATATAATTTAACACCATTTTTGTCTTACGTATATATTAATTTGGAAATTAGGAGAGTCAGGTTCTATCGGTAATTTGAGTTTTTCTCCCAAAGAAAAGGACACCCCCTTCCTATTGTGCAGCTCATAGTAAGAGCAGCACCACATGGGGTATCCTTTAAAAATTCCCTTGATATGATTATAGCGTTACAGGTTTCCCGGATTCTGAGGATTTGTATGCCGCTAAGGCAGCTTCCATCGCTTTCAAACCATCATACCCACTGATGGATGGGGCTTTTCCGTCTTTTACAGCAGAAACAAAATCCCCTATCAATCCCAAATCTATATCTTTCCCTGCATAAACATAGGAAAACTTTTGTTCAGTTTCATCTTTATAGAGTTTCAGCATATCTCCAAAGGCGTCGACACGTACTGTTCTCTTCGTCCCTATCACTTCTATCGTTGCATCACCCCAGGATGGATACGCGGAAGTCCTTGACCAGCTCGTATCATGTGAGGCAATAGTCCCATCCTCAAATTCTATCGTAAGCAAGCCGGCGTCATCGATATTTTCCAACCCGAAGAGACAATCGACTGTGGCAAAAATCTCTTTTATTTCTTTACCCAGATACCATCGCATAATATCAACCATGTGAACGGTATGGTCAAGTACTGCTCCTCCACCGGATTGTTCCTTGTCGATAAACCAACCTCCAGGGTTTTGCCCCCGGTTGGTTGTTCGCATGGCTACTATTTCCCCGATCTCACCACAATCTATCAAACTCTTCAGCTCCCGGATCGCTTTGCTGAACCTGACCGGAAAAGCAGTTTGAAGAATAACCCCATTTTCTTTACAAACAGCTATCATTTCCTTGGCGTCCTGCAAGTTTGTAGCCAATGGCTTTTCACACAATATTTGCTTTTTTGCATAGGCAGCTTTTACAACCATTTCCTTGTGCCTGTTATTTTCGCTGCAGACGATGACTGCATCCATTTCTTCAAGCAAAAACAAGTCCATATCGTTGAAGTATTTTGTGTTAAATTGGCTTGACGCCTCTTTTCCTCTATCCATATTCTCATCAAATATTCCGATGAGTTCCACTCCCGGAAGCTGCTGCAGACATTTTGCATAGCTATATGCATGCATATGGGCAAAGCTCATAATTCCAACCTTCACCATTATGAGACCTCCCTTTTAATAAACGGCATGTTTTCCATAAGAGCAACCATTTCCTTTTGCAAAGATGCATCCACGATCATGGAATTTTCCACTATGGACCACGGATCCAATTTCACCCGCTGCCTTTTATCGTTTGATAAATAGCTCATTGCCTGATTTTCGGTTGAATATTCTATGACTGTATTTAGTGAAGACCATTCCATTTCCAATAACTCCTTATTGGAACAAAGAACAGTGTATTCGAGATGTGCCATGACATTTCCCTCAAATCTCACAGCCATGATCAGGTGTCCTGTCTCTGCATGATCGTCCATGACAGATTTAGCATAGATATTTTTCATCCCACCGAATACGCTGCCGGACACAAGCATATCCCCCAATGCTTTGTTAAAAATTGAGGAATGGTCAAACTGTCTTCGGAGCCTAAAAACCCCTTTTTTATTATTAGAATGCCCTTTTATTTCCTCAAGCATCCTTCTAGTAGAATCCTGGTGATGCAGATCAGCATATAAGTTAATGGTACCAGGCTTATGGTCCTTCCATTTTTCTATATGCTGCAGATAATATTCAGGTGATACAAAGATAACCTCTGCCCTTGCCATTAGTGTTTCCAATCCGGATATTCTTCCACTGACCAATAGCAAACTACTTTCTTCCCAAATGCCATTAAATAAGGCATCTTGCAACTTTTCACTGGTATCAATCTTTAACATCCCATTGCCCACATCGATATTATCATCCATATATATAATCATTTGCATTGGTCCATCACCCTCCTGCTTGAAAGAATTTGTTTTACTTATGACATATAAAAATAACGCTGTTGATCACGTAAAATAAATTTCCCTTTTACTTTCTGCTGACTCGTAGACAGCAGTCAATATTTTCATAATTTCATAGCCATCACTTATCGGCGCCAATAATACCGATCTTCCAAGGCAGCAGTCGATGAAATGGTTCACTTCGCTATGAAATGCCTGACGATAATCAAAGGCTTTTTTGTCTATTTGAGGATCAATGTTCATGATTGTATTATTCATTTCCTTTACCAGTAAAAGCTCAGGTTCGATTTCTGCGCCACCTTGATCTCCATACAATTTGATGGATGTTTCATCCTTCTTCATATGCAAGGTAAAGCTGACGTCAACAAAAAGTGATGCTCCGTTTTCAAATCGGATCAGTACATTTGCTAGGTCTTCTACATCATTTTTAATCGGATCGTAGTCTGCCGCTTTATAGAAATCAAGATTTTTGATATTGTTTCTGTTTCCAAGCCTGGAATAGGTATTCCCTGAAACCGAAATCGGCTTTGGTTTTCCCATCAGATACCAGCAAAGGTCAATGACATGCACGCCAAGGTCGATGAGGGGTCCGCCACCTGAGCGTTCCTTATCCGAAAACCATCCACCAGGGTTACCCAGTCTTCTCAGGATGGAGGCTTTTGCATAATATAACTCTCCCAATTCCCCTGAATCGATGAATTCCTTCAGGATTTTTGTATTGTTTCCAAAGCGTCTTACAAAACCGACCTGGGCTACCTTATTGGACTCCTCTGCCGCTTTTTTGACTTTATCCGCTTCTTCCAAAGTGATGCTGAGCGGTTTTTCCACCAGTACATGTTTTCCAGCTTGAAGACATGCCTCTGCTATTTCTGCATGGGAATTGTTCCAAGTGCAGATACTGACTGCATCAATGGCCTGATCATTCAAAAGCTCCCTGTAATCTGAATAAAGCTTCGGAACGTTATACTGTTGCCCTTTATCCTTTAGACGTTGCTCGTTAATATCACAAAAAGCTACCAGTTCAACATCATCATTTTTTAAATACGGGTTTATGTGATGTTCTGATATGGACCCAAGTCCAATGACACCTACTTTAAGCATTCGTTTACTCCCCCTTTGTTCTTTTTTAAACATTATTTGAAAAATACCTAAATTTTCTCCCATAAAGAGCGTAAGTTCTGAAAGCCCACTCTTGTACCAAGCCTGCAATCTTCCATCCCTTCGAACTCCAAGGATATGTATCCATCGTAATCCGAATACTTGATGATCTTCAGTATTTCCTGCATTTCAAGGTCTCCGTGTCCTGCTATGGCTCCTCTCAGATAGTTATCTGCTTTTGTTTTAAACCACCCTTCCCCTGGATCTTGTACGGGTTGGGTCCTGTAATAAAAATCCTTGATATGCACCATCGAAGCCAAGGAAAGGTTATTACGGACAGCTATTACAGGATTCTCATCCGCGCATAGAAAATTCCCAATATCCAAAGTGGTACGGAAATTCGGTCGATTCACTAGTTCTACAAGCAGTTTGACCCTATCACTTTCCTGGACAAAAAATCCGTGATTTTCCACACTGGTGATTATCCCGTATTGTTCGGCATGTGCTGCCACTTCCCTGCATGCTTCTGCTAAAATAGGAAGATCATCATAAAATTGTGATATATCAGCTTCTTTAGGAGGTCTTGAAGCAACATCATGGCGCATGAACTTCATTCCAAGTTCGTTTGCAATATCCACGTGCTTTTTTACCCTATCAATCTCCTTTTCCACTTCTGCATTTGTCTGTTGAATGAAGTTCGCTCCTATTGCATAGTTCGAAAGCTCCAAATCTAGCATCTCCGCTCGATTTCTTATTTCCATTACTAAGGAGTCATCTTCAAGCAGGTCAAAACCCAGTGGTACCACCTCAAAATGTTCAGCACCAATATTCTTCACCCAATCAAGGGCATCAAGAAATGAAATCTCTCCAGCCTTCATGGCTTTATATAAACTGTATGAACTTATGCCAAACTTCATTTTTGTCACCCCCACCTGTTTCATATTCTTTTAAATGTGATTTCCTCAAATCGTTCACCCATTGCAGATTCCCTTGCTTTTATACACATAAGAGCGCTGAGAATTCCATCCTCCAATGTTGAAATGGATAGGGCATTGCCCCTCATCATAGCTATAAAATTTCGCGCGAGATTCCTGTCCCCGCCAAAATGGGCCCTGTCTTTTTCGTTTATTACGTGTGTTTCCACCCTATTATTGTGATGCATGAACACCTTTATCGTATCGGTGTAAAAATCAAATTCTACTGTCCCTTTATACCCCATCAGCCTTGCTCCTCTTGCTTTTGCTTCCTTGCGCACAAAGAAGTTTTGCGAATAGACAGCGTGCATGCCGGTATCATAGCGGATGAGGACGCTTGCGGAATCATGGTTACCAGTATCGTTTGCGAAACAGCAGTATTCACCAAAGACCTGTTCCTCATTCAACCTCTTCATGACAGCGCTTTCTCGACAAGTATACTTTTCCTCGCAATTCACGCACATCAACCCAGCAGGCTTTTGCCCCTTGTAGATCTGTTTTGATTGCATCGCAGATATCTGAACTGGGGTGCTCCCAACAAGATAATTGATATAATCGAAGTCATGCGTCGCTTTTTGCAGAAACAGTCCCCCTGTTTCCTCCTCATCCCTGTACCACCCCTGATAATAATTCCCTCCATAGGGTACATTGTTTACTGCCTGAACATGTTCAATTGTACCTACAAGTCCTGAATCAATGATTTTTTTTACCTGCTCGATGATTGGAGTTGCCCTTAAAGGGAATGACACCATCACAGGAGAAGGGAATTCCTCATGTCCTTTTTTCAATTTCAGGAGATCCGTTTCATTGATCGCCACCGGCTTTTCCAGAAACAACGGGAGGTTATACGGAAATACTTTTAGTGCCATCTTGGTATGAAGGGAGCATCTCGTGCCGATGATAATACCATCCAGTTTCTCCTTCTCAAGCATATGTTCGGGAACTTCGTAGAAATGGATGTTGTTTGATTTCTCACCTAAACTCTCATTAATGATATCCGGACTTGTATCCGTAATGGCAGTCACATCACATTGCGGCTCCATCTGTTGCAAAGCTGCCATGATATGCCCTGCACGTTTTCCATATCCAATCACTCCTATTTTCAACGATGATTCCCTCCCATCACTTTTCATTTACCTTTTACAGGCTATCCGGTCTGATTTCCCCAAACATAATGGCATTTCTTTTTAGATAACGGGCTTTTGTAGCTGCTCCAAACAATCCGGATTTCTCCTTCAAAACGCTTTTTTCAAGCTTCAGAATCCAGTCATTTTGGATGGGATGCGTACATAATAGCTTGAATTTTTTATAAATCAGTTCAAAGAATTCAGGCTGATTATTGATCACCCCTCCGCCCAAGACGACCTTTTCCGGACCAAGTGAAGCAGTCAGCTGAAAAATCGCGAGTGCTAACCTAGTGGCTTTTTCTGAAAAAAATCCTTCCATTTCTAGATTTCCTGAATGCCATAACTTCATTCCTTCATCTATCGAGTTTATCTTGTATACTTCATTCAATTCCCTTTCCATAGCAGACCCGGAGGCATTGGATTCCAGCGTCCCCTTACCAATAGGGAAAAATCCGATCTCCCCTGCCGACCCGTCCCCACGAATAGGTTCACCCCTATGAAGTATCGTTGCAGCAATCCCTGTACTTACGGTTACATAAATAAAAATCTCCGAGACATGCTTTCGGACTGCATATTCACCTAGTGCCGCAGCTGAAACATCATGCTCCAAGCAAAATGTCCCATTTGGGAATTCCTTCTGAAGCATCCCTCTGAGAGGAAAATTCCGCCATGGAAGATTATTTTGATAGATGGCAATTCCCGATTCAATGTCCAGTATTCCTGGTAATGCCACTCCGAACCTATCAATCTGTTCCTTTTTCAAACCGGCTTTACCAATCGCTTGATACATTGTCGATAGCAGACAATCATACATTGCCTCCCGGGTTGCCACATCGCTTTTCTGAGTAAAATCAGAAACCCACTCCTTCTTATCATCCATTATCCCTGCCGCTATTTTGGTGCCCCCAATATCCACTGCCAATGTATAACCCATCTCATCCCTCCATTTTCAAGCAACCTATTAAATATTCAACCGAACGACCTGTGTCAGATTTCTTGGTCGATCAGGATCAAGTCCCAAATCAAGAGCTTTATAGAATGCCAGCAGTTGAAGATGAGGCATGCAAGCTACCAGCATCTCGTCAGAAGGCATTGAAGTTGGGAGCCTTACTGTAAAATCCCCAGTCAAGGATGAATCATCCTTGGTCATGACTACCACTGTCCCTCCTTTATTTTGGATATCAGAAACCACCGACTTATCATAATACTCTGAATTCTCGGACGATAAAAGGACAACCACTGTCGTTTCGTCCACTATAGATATAGGGCCATGACGAAATTCCAACGTCGAGTAGCTTTCGCATTCCGTCTGGGTCATTTCCTTTAATTTTAATGTCGCTTCCTTGGCAAGTCCATGAAAAGCACCTGCACCCAAAAATATATATCTTCCAAGCTTTTTATTTTGGGCAAGAGATTTCAGCATTTCTTTTTCTTTCATAACTTCTTTTGACAGTTCCGGCAAACCTTTAAGGAAGTTTTTCTTCGTTAAATCGTCTGTAGAAAAAGCTGCATACAACTGCAGGGCAAACAACATACACGAAAACGATTGGGTCATCACGACACTTTTTTCATCAATAAAGTCCAAAACGATCGAACGGTCCGAGAGAACAGCCGTTTTGCTATCTTTATTACACGTGATGGCCACCGTTTTTATGTCTTGTCTGTTCTTGACATGCTCAAGAGCTTTGACTACTTCGGTTGTGGTCCCCGATCGGGAGATGGCAACAAGCCGATAGGAGCACCCTTTTGCAAACACGCTGTCTTCTTCTATTAGAATTTCAGAAGACTGAACAGCAATCGCTGTTTTCCCGGTCGTTTTCTGATAATATTTTGCTGCCGAATGCGCCAGATAATAGGACGTTCCACAACCTGTGAAAATATGAATCTCATCTGCAGATACTGACGGAAGGTGAAAGCCCTCCATAACGACTAAAGTTTGTCGAAGTGCTTCATGTTGATTTGATATCTCATTCCAAGTATGACTGTTCATCCACTCACCTCTTCTATTTTTTCAACGGCTATATTTTCATAAAACCTCTCATAATCCTTTCTTATCACAATACCGGCACCTTCACTCAGCGCATTGGCCATTCCAGCTGCCATGCCGCTTTTTAATGCTTTCACCACGTCCTCTGATCTTTCAAGAACCAATGCCATCCCTGCAAAGGTTGCATCTCCACAACCAATCGTATTCACCGCTTGGATTGGTGCAATACGAGCTCTATATATTCCATCATTGGATATTCCGATTGCGCCGTCCTTTCCCATTGATACAAAAACATAGGATATGCCTTTTTTATAGATTTTACTTGCTTCTTCAATGATTTCCTTTTGTGAAACCAAAGGCTTCCCACAATACTCTTCCAACTCATGAATATTCGGTTTAATGATGGTAGGCCTGCTTGCGATGCAATCCCTGAATGCAGATCCACTGGCATCAACACCGACACTTATCCCCATATTCCGGATCATGGATACCAACTCCCGATAAGCGCCAGACCCGAGACCATCAGGCAGGCTTCCAGAAAGAAGGACAAGACTGCTTCCTGCTGTTATTGTTTTTAATAGTTCTTTAAACCCTTTCCAATCCTCTTGGTTTATTTGAAGCCCCTTTTCAAGGAGTTCGGTTTCCATCGATTGTGATTCATCAATGAGATTAAGGCAGGTCCTTGTTTCACCGGCCACTTCTTTCCACCTTTGCTGGATTGGATATACACTTAGCAGGCGTTTTAGCTCGCTTCCACTTGTACCTCCAACAAAACCAGTAACCGTCACATTGACTCCTAATGAGGATAGTACCTTTGCAGCGTTGACTCCCTTACCGCCGGGTTCAACCCTTTGCTTCGATATTCTGTTGGTTTTCCCCATCTGAAATGGAGAAATCCAATAGGTCTTATCGATGGCAGCATTCAGCGTGACAGTAGTAATCAACTTTGAGCGACCCTTTGTGACGAACCGAGAAGCTCGATTTTCTTCTCAACAATAGTCGATACCGCTTCCATGGCTGGGACTAGATACTTTCTCGGGTCAATCTGGTCTGGATTCTCCTGTAGGTAATTTTTCAATTCACTCGCAAATGCTACCTTCAACTCGGTAGAAAAATTTACTTTTGCTACTCCATATTGCAAGGCCTTCGTTACGCTTTCATCCGGGACCCCCGACGCACCATGCATGACTATCGGTATGTTCGTCAAGTTGAAAATCTCTTCCAAGAGGCCAAACCGAAGGTCAGGTTCCTTTTTATAAAGCCCATGTGCAGTCCCAAAGGCAGGGGCAAAAGAATCAATCCCTGTTTGCTTCACAAAAATACTAGCTGCTCCAGGATCTGTCATTAAGGCATTTGCCTCTTCCACCTCAAGATCATCTTCTACACCTCCGATGGTCCCCAGCTCCGCTTCCACAGGCACTCCCATCGGCCTTGCAACTTTCACTACACTTTCAACCAGTTTCACATTTTCTTCAAACGGTAAATGAGATCCATCTACCATAATCGATGTAAATCCAGCTCTCAGACATTTCATCGCAGTTTCAAAGGAGTCACCATGATCCAGATGGAGTGCAATGGGTATTTTCACTTTCTCGGCAGTTGCCTTCACCATGCTTACCAACCGGCCTATTTCCAAATATTTCAGCGTCCCTGGAGTGGCCTGAATGATTATCGGGGCACCCAACCGGTCCGCCTTGTCACATATTGCTTTTAAAATTTCAAGGTTATGCGCTGCAAACGCTCCAATGGCATAATGGTTTTTATAGGCGTCCTCCAACATTTCCTTACTGGATACTAAAGCCATTTATCATATCTCCTTTATTTAACCTAAATTCATTAGGTTGATAGGTTGACGGGTCAACTTGCGACAAAACAGAGTTTTAGATTAACTCTGTATAAAATCTGCATCTGTCGCCCCTGACAATTGATTTGCAATATTCCACCGGTTCCTTTTTTTCATTAAAAGCGACCCTCTCAAGCAACAATGCCGGATTTCCTTTTTCGACACCAAGCATAATGGCTTCTTTTTCCAGAATCAATATAGGTTCAAAAGACTCTTTTGCAGAAACCACGTTTGTCTCAAATTCATTGGCAAGCAAATCATATAATGGTATATCTCCAACCATCGTCATCTTATCTGGGTCATGGATGAATTTCTTGGGCAAGTAGGAAGATTCGAGGATGATGGGCTCGTCATTGGCACATCGAAGCCGTTTCAAATGTATCACCTCTTCATGAAGGTTCAGCTTGAGAGCCTTTGCAATGGTCTGATCAACACTTACCGTCTTTATTTCCAGGATGATGTCTTTGGGGTTGAGACCCTTCTCCCGCAGAATCTGACTGAAGCTATAGAAACCTGACAATGAGTGCTCGATTTTTGGCTTGTTGACAAAGGTGCCAGTGCCCTGAACTCTATAAAGGATCCCCTCATTCACTAAATCTTCAATCGCTTTTTTCGCCGTATTGCGACTTACCTTATATTGCTCCACCAATTGGTGCTCGGAAGGGATCTTATCTCCCGGCTTCCACTTCTGATCTAAGATGTTTTCTTTGAGGATTTCTTTTAATTGATGATAAAGTGGTACAAAACTTGATGAGTCCAATGCTTTCATACTTTTCTTCCTTTCAATCTCTTCTACATTTTTATATGCGGCTGAGTTGTGCTATCAGCTGATTTATTTCTTCTCTCTTATTCAGGATCCATTCACTGCTTCGTGGATATTCATGAAAAGTCAATGGCTTTTCCGAGTCTCTTTCCAATAATTCCAGGACATCATCTCGGCCAATCTTTTTTTCAAGAAGCTGCAGGGCACATAGATCCTGTAGTGCTTCAAAGAATACCTCGAGCCTGATGGATTCAATAGGCCCATCCTTTCCTGGATATACGAGAAATGCATCTCCAGAAGGATAACTGCAATCAGCATCAGTGTTTTGAAAAGGATTTATTTTCCTTTTGGATAGCTGGGAAAACCAGAAATTATAACCCCAATGAAGGAAGCCCTGAATGTTATATTTGTATAGTTGCATACCGATGATTCTATTTCGTGCAGATGGAAGGTTCATAAACCGGTTTGACACTTCCTTATACTGTGAACAGCAATAGTACGTCCACAGACCAGAAACATGATTCTCCAGAAAAGGCCCTAAGTGATTATTAGCAGGGATGGGATGTTCGATAAGTCCGTTCTTGTAAAAGTCATAGTCTGATAGTGCATCAATGATGGGGAATTCAGCGAGATGTACCCTTACCATTTCACTTGCCCTTCTATAGGACTCAAGGTGCTCTGTTCTTGGTTCGTCCGATATATGAAAGTAAACCCTATTCTCCATACCCTTTTCCTTGATGAAGTTCGTCAAGGCAGGAAGTAACTGTGAAAGGAAATTTCGATACTCCTCACCTGAGGCAACTGTTTCCCATCCGAATATTCTTTTTGTTATTCCATTTTCAACGGCAATGATCTTTGGTGCATGAGCCGCTCCCCATTGTGTAAAAAGATGCGCCATTTCAAAATATCTAATTCCTTTATCCAAAGAAAGCTGAATCCAGCGACCTAATTTTTCAAAAGAAAAACTGTATTGATCCCCGCGCTTACTTACATCTATCAGCTGCACTGTAGGCCTTTCCCCTCCAACTTCCGTATCCAATGGCGGGGTAAAAATAGGAGTAAGGATCATATTGATTCCATGTTTTACAGCAGTGTCCATGTATTTTGCAATCAAATCCCAATGTGCTTCACTGAAAACCTCCACCCGATAGTGCTCAGCCAGGCAATCTGTGTGAAACCATTCTGTGTGTATCAGCTTTTGCTCAGGCAATGTCTCTGACAGGACGGTCAAATCAAATGACTGTCTTGACAGGTGCTCCCCATCTTCAGTTTCAAATTTGATTAAAATGCTGTATGTTCCCGGCTCGATGCTTTCATCTAATTCTACTGTGCACCAAATGGATCGCCATTGGTTGGGAAGGCACGTGATGCCTGTGAAATTGATAGGGTACAACGGATCTGGATACAAACCAGGCGTTGAACGAAGAACCCATTCATCATGATCATGATAGGATGGAAGTTCTGAAGGTACCAATCCTACTGTTCGAAAATGAAGCCTGGCACCAAATACTGATTCCGATTTAACACGGACCTTTTTCATCAATGGTCCATTATTCCGATAAGCAACCTGAAAAGAGAAGATTTCATTCCTTAATGCAGATGCTTTTGAATAATTTTTCTCCTCCAAGTCCTTTTCAGCGAATACTTTTGCAAGGGAACTGATGCATTTCGTCTCGAACTTATTAAACATTGCCAATGTATCCCCCTCGATTGGATTTATATTTACTGAATATTTATAAAATAAAGATACCATTGTCAGGTTGATGGGTCAACCGGTTTTTTAGTTATTTAGATTATCTTCGCATTGAGCCTTGCCAGGCAATTTTTTTGTTTTTTTGAGAGACTCCACTTCCATCTTTTCTAGCTTGTTTCGTGGTCTCATTCCGCGTTTTTGAGACCGCGATTTCTTCTTTTCGCTTGTTTCGTGGTCTCAATTCCGCACCAAAAAGAGCCTTCCCCTCCATGTTCACAACACAGAGGACAAGGCTCCTACGATATCAATTCTTACTCCGCTTTATCCCGATCATCACCAAAACCGCAACCCCAAACACTATTCCTACAACCCATTTCAACGCACTCTCAAACCGTTTGAAACCAAAATTCCTATCTTCCAAATCCACTATATTTGTCGGCTCTTTCCCTTTCCCAAGCTCCTTCAGGTCCTCTTCTGCGAGTGAAATATCACTGCTTCTGCCACAGTCCATAATATACATTACCCCGTCACGCAAGTAAGGATAAAGAAGGTATTCATTTCCTTCCTGAAACCCGAATGTACAGCTGCTAGAGCTGTCGGTATAAATGATAGCTTGCGAATCCTCCATTCCCTTCCAGGATTCAGACACGGAAAAGAGCACTTTTTCGTATCGCTCCCCGTCAGACATAGTCTGATTCTTATGTATTTTTAGCACGGTGCCCCTGAATACTGCTGTGGCAACTTCCATCGCTTCGGTTGCAGTGTCAGGAGGGTCACAATCACAAGCCATTGCAGTAGGTGCTGGATAAATTAGCACCGATAAAACTGTAACCAATATCATGAGTTTAAGTAAATGCGTTCCTCCCCTAATCACACTTTTCCCCCCTTTGGGACACGTTCACTATCCCATCAAATTCACCACCATCACCAATAATTCCTCATGATCTCATCCACCCAGGCAGGCTGCCGTACCTGCCCCTTTGGCAAAAACTCCTTCATCACAGGCTTGATATCAATAACCGGAGTTCCGTCTATGCAATCCATGCCAGCGACTACAAGTATTCTTCCCTCACGTTTCAGAAGCTTTACCGTTGTGAGTCCAATGCGGTTTGGCCTGTTCTTTCCTCTTTGGGCAAAGATTCCGACCTTGGGAAGTCTTTCGTCATTTCTAGGGTGCCTTGCTCCTGCAATGATTTTTTCTTCTTCCACTTTATGAAAGTGGAAAAGTACCTCCAGATGCGAAAACTCCTCTATCCCGTCCAGTGCATCAGTCAGGAAGGCATCATCCAGAATGATCCTCGTTTCGATTCCTTCCCAATTGTCGTCCTCGATTTCCGCTCTATCGTTTTTTGCAATACCGATTGGCTTTACCACCACCATATCTATCAGTCTCCTATTTCATTGGATTTTTCCATAGCATCCTTTTTTCGAAAAAACTCTCCAATAGCGCAAACCATCATCAAACACCCAAATAAATTCAGGAAAAAGCTTGGCGAAAGCACATATACAAGCGACAGCCCTATCATTGCACATCCAACAAGTAAATAATGATGCACCGCATGTAAATGATATTCCTTTTGCTCTATATGCCAGGCCCGGAAATATCCCTGCAGGAATCCCAATAAAATTTGGATCAGCAGTACAACATAGGGTAGGGAGTCAAACGGGGTACGAATAAGCCCCACTGCGAGATAAACCGTCCCCATCCCTGCGTAAACAAAAAATATGTAGGGTCGCCCCTTATTTTTTTTCGTCTGATAAACCCGATATCCCCATGCTGCTGCAAAAGAGAACATAGCAAAGAACCATGCAAATAGTGTATACGTCATGGAGGCTTCTTTCAGCCAAATGATGTAATATGGCAAGATGGCGACTTGCCCAACTGTTACAATAAGGGGGATATTTTTCATGATGTGCTTCCTTCTTTAAGATAATAGTCATAAAAAAGGTTCTGGAAGACTTCATTCGGATCTCTACGCATTTTCTCCACCTGAAACTCTTCCCAATCAGGATAAGACTTCCTAAACTGCTCTTTCGTCTGATAGCGGTAATAAGGAAGATAATAGGTCCCGCCATGGTCGAGTGTCAGATCCGTCCAATTCTGAATGATGTCTTTTGCCCCCTCGATCTCTTCTTCCTGCAAACCATGCTGAATGAGAATCACGAGTCCAAACATATCCTCTGTAGCATAGTTCAATGAGGTCACCTCGTCCTTTGACGCATAGCGGACAGTGATGTTGTGCACTTTGAAGTCCTCTTTGCTGTCATTGGAAGCGAGCAATTTCTTCAGATCCTGAAGATACTCTTCATAGGAATCGACAGGAACAAAATATTCCTGCAGCACCTCAACACGTCCCGGCGTGGTGTATTCCATGAAAGTTGACTCTGAACGCATCACATTATTCCTAGTAATCTTTTTACCATCGATTGAACCAATATAATGCCTTTGCGATTCCCAGAACAGGTCCTCGAGTTTGCCGCCTTTCCGGCCAATATCCAAGGCAAGCTTACTTATGCGAATTCCTTGTTCATTTTTTAAAGGTGTTTCCTTGTCAATCTCTCCTGTGTAGTCATAGTTGATAGCATACATTTCCTCGAGAAACGTTTCTGGTGCTACACTGACCCTCGCGTAGTGCATGGCGGTCTTATCATCGTCCATTAACTCATTAAAGTAATCTTCATACTCTTCAGTTTTCAATTCCTCCGTCCGGATGGTATAGACGTCATTTTCCGTCAATTCCAATGTGACATCCAATATGATTCCGAATAAACCATATCCCCCGAATACGTATTTCATCCATTCCTCGGAATCCGCCCGTGTAACTGAAATGATTTCACCAGTCGGGGTGAGCAGGGTCATTTCCTTCACCGTCCCAGCCATCGGGCCAAATCGGATATCCCTACCATGGGCATTTACAGACAGGGAGCCTCCGATAGTAAAAATCGATTGGGACTGTGTAACTTTCAGCGCAAGGCCATATGGTGTGATTGCTTCCTGGACATCCTCCCAAGACGCTCCCGCTTCAACTCGGATCGTCTTGTTCTCTTCATCAATTTCCAGAATTTTATCCAAGCTGCGCATATCCAGCACGACACCATCTTTATAGTAGGTATGGCCGCCCTGTGAATGCTGCAGTCCGGCAAGGGAAATTTTGTACCCCTTCTCATTAGCCTCTTTGATAATTTTCTGCAAGTCCGGGCGGTTATTAGCCTCCATTACTCGTTCGACTCTCTCAGGAAGGAGCCCAGTATAATCCGTTGCGAGATTGCTTTGTGTAAGCCCATATTTTCTTTTTTCGATTGGAATATTCCATAGTATCAAACTTAGAAATACCAAAACCAATATTCCAAGAAACCATGGCCTCTTCGTCACTTTCGTTATTGTCTGCATACCAACACCTACATATATTAATTTTGTCATACTTATCTATTATTCTATTATTCACCAAAATAAAATAATTTCCTCTTTTTGTTAAAAAAACGCTTCTCCAGTTAGAGAAAGCGCCAAATCTTTTTATTATTCAGTGTCTGTACCAATCCGGAATAATCTTTGTAAAGTTATCATGGTCGCTCAACACATCCATGGAATAACCATAAAGAACCTCATACTGTTCCGGACCCATTTTCCTGCCCCAGACAATGGCTGACACGACATGCATCGCACTGTATAAACTGTAAAGCTCCCAAAATTCCCGGGTCACCCCTCCATCTTCATGATATCCATCGACAACTCCTTTAGTAAAAGGGACACTCACACGCTTGGAGAAGAACCCAAGCTTTTGCAGATCATGGATTGGATCTCCCCAGTCCATTCTTTGAAAATCGATGATACCAGCAAACTCTTTATGATGTATGACAAGATTGGATGGATGGAAATCATCATGTTGGAAACGATTTGGCCGTTCCTTCATTAAATGTTCATTCTTTCGGATGTAGTTTTCAAGCAATCGCTTTAGCCTTTCATCTATATCTATCTTCTTAAGTTCTTCTATATATCTATCACTTTTTTTCTTTTTAAGGATATGCCATGGTTCATAGTCATATGGCGCCTCAAGTTCATGCAGCTTTTTCAATTCTCTGCCCGCCTGAAATCCGGCAATATACTGTTCTTTTTCCGTTAACCCTTTCATGGCAACTTCCCCATCTTCTCCCGGCAGGAAGGTGAGGATCATATATGCTTGATCAATTTCCTCCAACGTATTGAAAGCCACACCTGAAGGAACATAATTTGAATAGGCTGATAGCGCATGTATTGTATCGTATTCTTTTCTTCTATGTTTTACATCCTCAATCGGGAACAATCTTAAAAGGTATTTATTATCAATGATATACTTCTTGTCAGATGAAAAACCCTTATCGAGCTCCACAATGTTTTTTGCTTTTTTCAGATGCGTAATCTTTTCTTTTATTTGACTATCCATTGAAACCCCACCTTTTTTCTTAAATCTCGTGTTTCTATATTTTACCTCAAGCACGGGCATAAGGGTGAATTTCAAATTCAAAATAAAAACGGCAAACCAAAATGGTTATACCGTTTTGCTACTATTGTTAAATGAAGCCTTACGACCATGCATCATATTGTAGATCACCACTCCAAATAAAAGGATAAAGGAGCTGTAGAAATAAAAGGAATGCAAGCTGAACTGTACAACAACTACTCCAACAATAAATGAACCCATACCAATACCAAAATCAAAAATGGAAAGAAAGTTTGCCATCGCCATTCCCCTTTTTTCCGGTGCAGTGTTCTGAACAGAAATTGTTTGAAATGTTGGAAAAAGGGTGCCCCAGCCCAACCCAATAAGTGCAGCGGCCAGCAAGAAAACAAGCGTTGTCTCTGCCATGCTCAAAAGAAACATTCCTGCTGCGAATAGAATGATAGAAGGATAGACAATAATGTTCGGGCCATACAGATCCAGCCATCTTCCTGTAAAAGGCCTCGATAGAATCATCAGGAGGGCATATACAACGAAAAAGTAACTGGAAGCCTCCATGATTCCCAAATCCTTTGCGTATACAGGTACGAAGGAAAGTATGGAGGAATAGATGATAGCAAATAGCGCAGCGACAATGGAGATTGGTACTGCTGTTTTTTCAAGGATTGTCTGCTTTTTCCCTACTATTGCCGAAGATTGTTCTCGTCTCAGATCTTTCTCCGAATTTGAAAGGAAAAGAGTCATACCTATCGCCAGTAAACTACACGCAAATACAATCCCAAATAAAGCGTTTGATTCCCAGTGCTGGACAGCAGTCAATCCGAGAAAAGGCCCAGCCACAACCGCGATGTTCAAAGAAAGGGCATAATATCCCATCCCTTCTCCTTTCCGATTCTCCGGAATAATATTTGCAACGAATGCACCAGTTGCTGTCGTTGCAATACCAAAACCAAGACCATGGAGAATGCGAATAAACATCAACCCTCCAACTGTATCAGGAAACATATATAAACCGGAACACAATACAAATAGCAGCAATCCGATCAGAAGAACTGCCCTATTACCAAGCGAAATAGCCCATCGTCCTGCAAAGGGTCTAATCAAAATTGCGGCAATAAGGAAGACGGTAATCAGCAATCCCGCTGCAGACTCACTTCCTCCAAGTTCCTGGAGTGTAAAGACCGGCAAAGTGACAAGCAAATAGTAGAACGTCATAAACACTAAAAAGTTACATATCCAAATAGCGATAAAGTCTTTTGTCCATAATCTTTCTTTACTCATCCTCGGACACCACTCTATTTTTCAGCCAGTCGGAAATCAATTCCTCAAGCTTTTCCTGTGAATCCATAGGGAAATCACTGAGAAGCAATTGATTCTTTTCCATTACAGCCTTTTCCCATACCGGAAATTCCGCTTGCGCTTTTTCCGTCAGTTCAATAAACTTCATTCTTTTGTCCTTTCCTGGTACCTGTCTCACATACCCTTCTTTTACAAGCCTTTGAACATTTCTTGTAAGAGGAGGGGCTTCAACGGATAAATAGTCACATAATTCTTTTTGCGTTAAGCTCCCCTTCATTTTTAAAACATAGATAACAGACCATTGTGCGGAAAACAATCCGAATGGCTGTAGTGCTTTATTTGCTTCTTTCGTCAGAAATCGTGAAAGCTGATGAATTGAGTGGAATAATTTATGATTGGCTACGATAGTAAACACTCCCGCTTTAATAGTTACCTAGGTAATTATATCATATGGGGACAGGTTCCGTGTCCCATTTTGATATAATAAGGTGGGACACGGGACCTGTCCCCTAGTAGCATTTGATAAAGGAGTAATGACAGATGGATAAAAAAGAAGTCGAAAAGAGAATTATAGAAAACTACCAAAAAGAAGAAAACATGATGATCCTTGTGTTTGCACAGTGGTGCATCAACCATGACCTGGATCCTGCGGTACTTTATACGAAAGCCTACCCGAATCAAGGGAGTAATCCTGCTCTTTTACAGGCATTGGAACTGACCGTTTCAAAAGAAGAAGCCGGCGAGATCAGCAACGAAACGCTTTTAGGTGTGTTATCACTGTTTGGCAATGATGATCTGGCGTTTGTGGTGAGTGAAGAGATGGAGAGATTGAAAAAGATGAGTTAAACCAAAAGACGACATCCTGATTACTGGATGTCGCCTTATTTTTACACTATATCACCATTTTTATTAATCTCTCCAAATGCTCCCTTTGCTCCTCTATTCCCACTTTATCAGAAAGCTTTCTGTTCAGCCTGACGATTTCAGGATACATTTTCACGATCGTAGACAAGATGAGCTCCGGGTCACGTCCGCATTCCCAACAAGCAAGCAATGCCAATTGATCTTTGTTCAGTTTGCTTCGTTTCCCCTCCACCTTCGACCAGATTCCATATGCGCTATCAAGGTGCTGGTTCTTCTCCATGTACCATCCACTTGCCACAAGCCAGCGAACCATATCCAGGTTTGACATTGCATAATAAAGTTCGTCTCTCATCGCAGCTCGATAAGTTTCGTGAATATAAGCAACAACTTTCCCTCTCCAAAACTCCACTTCCTCCTTGGAAGGTTCATACTCCATTTTTGATGACTCTTCAAAAACACCGCTGATCAAGTTGTGGGGGTCATATAGAACCTTCAATCCTTTTAACCAGATGGAAGGGACTATTTCTTCGGGTGCATGATACCAACTGTCCACTTTTACAAAGCAGTCGTAATGGGTAACAACTACAGGGGACCTTGGATTGCTGTCCTCGAAGTAAAGTATATTACCCCATTTAGCTGACCTACTCCGTTTCTCTTCTATAAAATGATACTTTTTTTCTGGCTTCACAATCGTATGCAGATCAATATCCGAATAGGCGTCATAACTGCCTTTTGCAAGGGAACCACTCAGATAAATTGCCAATACATCCTTGTCGGAAGTTAGATCCTTCATTGCATTTTCCAACAGAACTTCCCTGTGAACCGCCAATAATAAATCTCTTTCCTTATGCTTAGTTGTTAATCCCACACATAGTTATCAACTCCTATTTTCTTCTTTCTTTTCTTCCATCGTTCCGTCATCAAAAAATCTTGCTTGGCAATGAGGACAAACATATGTGTAATTAAAATCATCATCTTTTTCGAAGCGAAGCGGCAATCGTTTACGGCAATTCGGACAGCGCCAAAAAACAAGACAGATTACTAAAAAGATCAGTAGTAGAATAATTCCTATTATCGTTCCTGTCGTACTGAGATGCGTGCGGCTCCATCGGCTAAGAGGAAGAAAAAAAGCGGAAGCAAAAAGGCAAATCAGCGCAACATCTCTATACCTGATGACATTTCTTACTTTTTTATACAACCCCCTACACCACCCCTATATTTTTCGTGACCAAATCACCACTGGAAGTAGTAAAAGTGCGAGAAATCCTCCAGCAAGTGAGAGTGTTGCATAACTCGAGTGAGCGACAACCATTCCTGAAAGTGCTCCTCCAGAAGCTCCGGACAAAGCAATCAGCACATCCACGGATCCTTGTGTCTTTGCCCTTGTTGATGGGGTGGTGGTATCGATGATAGTTGCAGTTCCGCTGATCAGGCCAAAGTTCCAACCCAGACCAAGCAGGGCAAGCGCGATGATGATTCCGATCAGGCTGCCTGGAGGTGCAAATGCAGCTACGATACCTGATAGAAGAAGTGTTACTCCCGCAGCTACGGTCATTGTAGTACGTCCCACCCTGTCCACTAATATACCTGTGACCAATGAGGGAAAATACATTGCGCCAACATGTATTCCTATCACAAGACCCACTGCGCTTAATCCGTGACCATGATGCCCCATATGTATGGGAGTCATGGTCATGATGGCAACCATCACCACCTGGGTCAGGATCATTACGGAAGCTCCGACTACAACTCCTTTTTTCGATGTTGAGAGAATACTTGTATCAGAGAAATTGTCGGTATTTCTTCTCTTCCATTCCTCCAACTTTTTTGAGATTAAAAATGGATCTGGTCGAAGAAAAGTAAGCAGAATAAGACCGGCAATCATGAAAGCTGCTGCAGCTAAAATAAACGGGCCTGCCAACGGAGGAATGCCAATGGAAGATGCGAAACCACCCATTACCCCTACCAAATTCGGTCCAGCCACGGCACCCAAGGTCGTAGAAACCAGTGCTATACTGACTGCTGTTGCTCTCTGTTTGGAATTTGCAAGATCCGTACCGGCATAACGAGCCTGAAGATTTGTAGCTGTCCCTGCCCCATAAATGAAGAATGAAGCAAAAAGTAGCGGGACATTACTTGTTATGGCTGCCAGTACGACTCCTATCGCACCAAGGCCTCCTGTTATGAAACCAGCTGCAAGACCAGAACGACGGCCGAATTTTTGAGAAAGTCTCCCTACTATTAGTGCCGAACCAGCCGAACCTAGTGTAAACAGTGCAACGGGAACTCCAGAAAAAGCATCCGTCCCCAACATATCCAGTGCCAGAAGCGCCCCCACAGTTATCCCTGCGGCAAGGCCCGCTCCTCCAAAGATCTGCGAAAGCACCACTATGAAGAGTGTTTTTCTATACAGACTCTCTAGCTTCTCTGGAGAACTTATATATGGATAAATTTCTTCATCCAATTCCCCCTCCAGGGCATTTGAATCGTCTATTTGTGGTGTGTTTAATATGATGTAAGCCGCCTTTCGGGGACATGTCCCATGTCCCACTTAAAATCAGAAAAAGTCATAAAAGAATGAAGGGCGATGTGGAACGAGACTTTCCAATTTCTCTATCTCCCCTAAACTTCCATCCAATAGTTCCAGCTGATACAATTCCATAGGGCGTTTGTATCCGAATAGAATGGTAGATAAAGCATTAATATCCAACTTAATAATAGAGATATCATCTATCAAATTTTTGTCACTAACTACTGTTACTTCTCCATTTTTCAAGGAAAAAGTTTTTTCATTCCAACTCGCATATGGATCCGATAGTTGAAGCACTACCGCTTTGTCACTCCACTGGAAAGCGTATTCTTTAAGAAATTTTTCCGCATCAACAATTCTCACCATAAAATATGGAGCAATCTCCGCCTTCACATTCGGTTCCTTGAGCGAGAATAGCAGTGGATCTTTTTCCTCCAGGGTCATTTCCACTTGCTCAAGCATCGAGTCGTGCTGGCAAATGAAATTCCACAGGCCCTTCCTTGCTTCAGAAGTCAGCGCGACAAATTCTTCGACCTTCATTTTGGAATCCTTGACAGAATAAAGAATATAACCAATCGCTTGCTGATTATCATTATAGTAGATTGCAGTAGATTCCCCGTCACATATGTTTTCCCACCATGAAAGTTCGCGGACGAGCATTCCTGAGAATCGAGTGGCAAATTGATTATAGATCTCGTTCAATTCTTGATAATGATGATTTTTAATCTCACGTTTAACGTTTCCAGGAACATGCTCCTGCATAACCAGATCCGTTTTGGAAAGTGTACATTTGACTCGATTCGTCAGAAGCTCCCAGCCATACTTCCTGTAGAAGGAAATTTTAAAAGGATGCAGCATGGACACAAGGTATCCCTCTTCCTTCATCTGCTCCAACGCTTGTTTCATTAGGTCTTTTACATAGCCTTTACGGCGGTACTCCGGATAGGTGGCAACCCCTGCAATGCCCCCCATTTTCCATTTCTGCTCACCTGTATGTACTTCCAAAGGAATAAGGTGAAGCTTTGCAGCAAGCTGCTCATCCTCAAAAATCCCAAGTATGGAATGCTTCTTCACCTGCTCCATCCGTTTCGGGATGTCCGCTTCCGGTACCTTATATTGAAATGCATATTCAGATAATGCGATTGCTTCCATGAAATGATTTTCCTTTAAGTGAACTATTTTATGCATAGTGATTTCCTCCTTATGTGCCCTAATCTCGCAAGCTATTTCTATTAAATAATTTTTCATTCTTCCCTCTAAAGTCAAAATATTTCTTTCAGAAAGTGGGTAAACTTTAATGAAATTATCTAAAGATTGGGGAGAATTCTATTAAAAAGCAACTATTCATTTTCATAACGCTTCTATTACTTTTCGTGCAATTAGAAAGCCCGTACATAACTCTTGCATCCAACCTAAACGATCCGAAAGAAAAGATGATCGGTTATATACCAGAAATCAACCTTACATTATATGCTCAGGAAAGAGATGGCGAACTAGTGGATTTCCGTCTGGATGTGAGTGGGGGGACAAAGTATTTCCCCTATTGGCGAAATGTAGCGAACGAAACATACGCTCCACAACTCTTTTACCATGATATTAATACGGACGGCAAAAAAGACTTAATCATCGTACTCACCCAAGGTTATGGAACAGGTATTTTAGAGCAAAACGTACATGTCCTTCACCAAACGCAAACCAATGTGGGAGAGACGTATAGAGAAATAATCGTAGATGATCCAAGGACGATCTTACTAAGAAATGTCAAAACCAAGTTGACCAATTCCGAAGCAATCATCACCATCCGTAATAGAAAAAAGACATATAACATTGAAAAAATCGCGACAGGACCTGAAGGCTTATTTGCAGATATTGTGACTGATAATTTGATAAGCTTTGATGTGATTGGCAACCAATTAACCGCGAAAATGGGAGCTCAGATCGGTCCAGGTAATTTTATCGGAAGTTTTTATATTACTTACGAATATAAAGATCACTTTTACCAAATGAAGGAAATCAAGTTTCGCTGGGGTGAGTAGGGACAGGTCCCTTGTCCCACTCACCCTTCAAAAAAGGCACGCGGATACTCCACTACTCCTGAAACCCCATCCAACGCGTTTTCCTTTAGTTCCAATGCCATAAACACTTCATCCGGTACTTCAAAAGGAGCTTTTATGCCCCATAGGGAAGCAGGCTTGAATCCGAATTTCGGGTAGTAGGCTGGATGACCTAACACAATGACCGACTGAAAACCGGATTCTTTCGCCACCTTCAAAGCCTCACTCATTAAACGCGTACCGACTCCCTTGTTCTGATATTCAGGAAGTACGGAAACAGGTGCTAGAGCCAAGGATTCCGTACTGTATTCTTCCTTTTTTATTTTCACTTTTGTCAAAAGGATATGACCTACTATCTCTTCGTCTTCTGCAACCAAGGACAATTCAGGTACGAATGCCTCGGATCTACGCAGCCTCGCCACCATGTCATGTTCAGTTTTATCGCTGACTTCCACGTTGGCAAAAGCTTTTTGGATAACTCTTTCCGTTGAGGGATAATCGCTTGGGATCTCCTGTCTTACCATAATATTCATATCGATTTTCTCCTTATGTAAACTAACAAACTATTATTCAAGTATATCTTTCGCCAAAAGCTTTCAGATTCCTCTATTTATCAGAACCGAAGGACCTGTCCCCTTGTTCAAATGACATATAAATCCGCTATCTTTCATAAAGAATTAGAAGTACATTCTGAAGGGGCTGAAGCGGATGCGTTCCAATTATAGAAAATGGTCGGAGTATCCTTATCAGGGCGAACAGGTTCCACCAAGAGGAGCACCAGAGTCGGGGTATTGGCCGATGTTTTTTTTCAGGAGGGAGAGCGCGAGCAGATTTATCGATCCCTTTGGCAGACAGATTCAATGGCAGATAAAAAATCCCCTTGATATCGATTGGCCAGCAGAACTTCAAATAGTAGAACAGACGATGAATACCATCACTCCACAGCAAATCCAGAGCGCACGGTACTGGGCAACAGGCGAATTCACTGCCAAGTACAGTAGGCTGATTTACGAGCTTGGCACGAAATATCCAAAAGGCTCACCGACCATCGCAAGGATGCAAGGGTTCTACCAGGCAGCGATGAATGACGTCTTCGTGATCTCCTGGTACCTGAAATATCTTTGGGACGTGGCACGCCCAAACCAATATGGCCGCAGCTTCCGCCCAGTCCTTGACACTCCGCGGTTCCCTGCCTACCCATCCGCCCATGCCGTGATAGCAGGGGCTTCGGAAGTCATCATCGGATATTTTTTCCCGCAGGAAGCAGTAAATCTTAAATCAATTGCTGAAGATGCTGCAATGTCCCGCCTCTATGCTGGGGTGCATTTTAAAGCTGACAATGACGAAGGCCTGCGACTAGGCCGGCAGATTGGTGGATATGTCGTGGAACTGATGAAAGGGCAGAATATTAATCTATGATTGGAAAAGGAGGAATCAGACAAAGAAGCAGAGTGACTTCACTTCTGCTTCTTTGTCTGTTAGGCTCAACCCAAACTTGTGGTCAGATTGGTCTCTGTATACTAAACTACCGCTCTTCCCTTTTAAACTCTTCAAAAATTGAAATCGATGTAAGGATCATACCCGCTATGAAAACAGCGATTGTTGCAAGCCAATGGAAGAAGGTCATAGAAATGAGGGTGGATGCAAATGTAAAGAAAAGCCAGCGGTAACTGTTTTTGATATTCCTCAGCTCCTCTTCTAAAATTGACCTGCATTCTTCTCTTCCCATACAAGCTTGCTGAATTCTTCCCCAAATACTTCTACCGCATTATTCAATTCCTCCAGATTGTTGTCCACTCCACCAACCTCCAATAAAAGGGAGCGCTCCGAAAGATCCTGATTATAAATGCCGTCCCCTTGCGATTTATTTTTTACCAATACCGCTCGGCAAAGACCAGGGTACTTTTCCTCGATTGCATAGTATAGCTTGTCTGCAAATTCCAAGTTTTTTTCAAAGTTTGCATGATCTTCTCCCACCACAAATAGCAATCTGGCATAATTTTTCCCAGAAATTTCTATCGTGGTTTCTTCCCTTCTAAACGAATCTCTATGGATATCAATCACATACCTAAGCTGTTTATTTGCGGACATTACCTCCTTCACCACTTCTCTTGAAAGCTGGTAAGAATTATAGTAATTCCAACCTCTAGCATGTAACTGCTCTGTTACATTGGAAGTGTTATGCTTTGACTTTACCCCTGCACCCATCAGAGAATTCTTTAGCATATTTCCAACTGCGATGATATTTGCACTCGAATTGTTGCTCGTAGCTTCATCTGGATCTGATACACCTTTTAGTAATGGTAAAAAGGACTCCCAGCTATGCGAATGATAGATATAAACCAATTCTTCCTCAAGCATTCTTTCAGGGGCGGGAGGAGTATTGATCTCATCTGCATCCAAGAGGGATTGTTCTGCAATTTCCCTCTCTTTTAAAAGTACTTCCATCGGGGCAGATGATTCATGAAGCAAATTGGTATAATCCGTCCCTTCACCTGCAATATGAATTTTATAATCATAAGCAAAAAAACCAGGAATCTCATTCCCCAAGAGACTTCTGACATCATTCGGTTTAATATTTGTCGCTAATTGAAAGAGCATGCTTCCTATAGGTATCTGTTTTACTTCCACATCATTCCCCACAAAATATTGGTTTTGAGTTTGTACAATCGCTAGAAAGAGATCCTCCACTTCAATGTCCTTCATCCAATTGGTTATAATTTCAGAAGACATTCTGTTGGAAAAGACCGTACTAATAGAAGAAATGATGATAAATGCAATAAGAATGGTAAGAAAGGTGCCATTAATATAAAAAACGACGATTTTCTTTGTGGCATGATTAGAACGATTAGTAGAGTTAATAGATACCCCCTCCTTCCATACCATATATATTCCAATTAAAATGGTATAGAAGTGGAAAATGAATTTCTCTATTTAACATTAGATATTATCTAAATCTCTCATAATATCCTTACTTTTACTCCCCTATCTCAACCTCACTACCCTCCAAAATCTTCTCCGTCTTCAACCTTGTCCATTCCTCCACAGACATTTCTGGATGGTTGCTGATGAATTCTTGCATAATATGATAGCCCAATCTGTAATGTGACCATTGCGGAATACCGAGCGGCGCATTACCGTTGTGGAGGATACTATAGTCTTTATGGTCATAGGAGGTTTGTTTTTCGTGGAGGAACCGCTTCACATTTTGGTCTTCTTCTTCATTTAAAGGTTCTATCCAACCGGCAGAGTAGTTCTCATAAACCAGGCTGGTAAATGCATCCGCCTTTCCCTCCATTATCAGGATATCAAGGAGCTGCGGTTTACGGATTCTGTAATCTGTCACATCCATGAAAACAAGATGATGGTACTCGTGTGCAAATAAAGTTTTTACGCTTTCTACTGTATATTCATCTGGATCGACCTGAAGGACCATTGCATTTTTTTTTGTAGCGAAACCTGCCGCGCCGTTCATGTAGGCCAAACTATTTTCCGGGTTACTTGGAATAATATAAATTTGGTAATCGCCACCCGGCAAAATCCGTACAGAATCATCGATTGCGTCTTTTATAGCCTGGGTAATCTTTTCGTGATCTTGATCTAGCTGTTGAATGGAAGTTTGGAGCTTCTCCATATTTCTTGGGGGATAAAAGTGGGGGTCATCAAGGGTGAAACCGTGGTTATAGCCGTATATAGCTGTACTAAGAGGGTTTACCGTGTATTTTAGAAAGCTCTCCTCCAAATTCCCCTAATTTGTTTTCTGATTATGGATAAAATCCAGATATCCTTGATAATAAGGGATGATCTGAAACTCCTGCCCATTTACATTATATGTAACAGTAGAACTACTCACTAGTTCCAAACTATCTATCTGATTTTCTATGTTTGTTTCTTTTGAACATGCTGCAGTAAGTAATAATAGAATGAAGAAGATAATTTTTTTCAAAATCCTGGCCCCTTTCAATCCTTTTTCATCATGCCCCTTCCCCACGATATTCTCCTTTTATTTATCATGAAATTAAATCATTTTCATCATTCTTGTTCAACCTAATCATCTTCACCAATAAACTCCTTACTTTGAATACCCCCATAACCGGAAGCTGAACTAAAGGTAATTTCATAATTGCCAGCTGGTATTTCACTTACTCGTAACCGGTATTGAATCTTCTCATTAGGTTCTAGTCCTTATATTCTCCCTTCAGTAGGGTTCCTATCTAGATCTAAATGTTCCCAATTTTTTTCACCGATTTCATTGTTTGACTGATCGGAAATAGAAAAGTTGTATTCCAACCATGTCGGAAACTCTAATGAAACTTGGCTTTTACCTATATTTGTTAGGCTGAAGGTGAACAGCACGGTTCCGTCACTGTGTCTACTTTCTTCAAGCTCAGCAAGGATTTTCGGTTGTTCATCATTCTTGCTTTGATTAAAAACTACAAATAAGTTCAGGCAGCTCACAAGAAGGGGGACTAGAATGAGAATTTTTCTTTTCAAAGTGCACCCCCTGTAGTCATTAAGGAACAAAATGATTATTATTGTTAGGAATATGATGCTTCTGTGTTTCGTCTTTAATTGCTTCAATACCTTCCTTCATTTTCTTATCATTCATGGACTTGTATCGATCCGTTCTTTTATCCATTAAATAGCCGAATAGTAAAAATGAGACGACAAAAAGAAATACAATTCCCCAAAACATCATGAATCTCCCCCTTTCTCATACTCTATTCTCCCCCCACCCATAAATTCCCTTTTTTTCAATAAAATTTAGTGGATCAATCAAGCACCAAATCATGCAGGGAAACTCGGATTAATCCAAGAATTCACTCATACATAAAAAAACCGAGTATAAAATCATGTTCGATTTTATACTCGGTTTCGTGGATATCACTTTTATAAATTTTTATCTTAAGGAGGTAACATGCTCTTCCAGACGATCCCAAGTTTCGGTTATTCCTTGTTCCATTCCCATATCAAGGACGGTTTTTAGTGCTTCTGGAGATGCATATACGGCACGGTTGATGAGCTTTGTTTTTCCTGCATTTTCTTCGAAGTATAAAATGGTTTGAGTAGAAGGCATTTCTTTCGATTCATTACCTTCTGCATCTGAGAAATAATCAATATACTCAATCTTTTCATCTTGGATGATATCTTGATATACCCCTTTGCCCCAAGATTCAAATCCGAAAAAATCACCTTGGTTTTCATCTACGCATTTCATGCAATAATGCCAGACGCCACCGACTTTAAAATCGAGGTTGCATACAGTAAGAACCCAACCACGCGGTCCCCACCATTGCTTTAAATGCTCTGCCTCCGAAAATGCTTTAAAGACCAAGTCTTTTGGAGCATTAAACTCCCTTTCAAGAACAAGTACGTTACCCTCTACTTTTGAGATCATTTTTGTGGCCATGTTTTTTCCTCCCTTAGATAAAATTATTAACTTTTTTCAGAAAATCAAAGCTGGTAGCAATCTCCACCTATTCTCCAATGATGTCTTATTCGGTCTTTTTGTCTTCAGAAATAGAATCCTTTCCTTGCATTTTTAGGAGATAGTCGTCAAGATTGTCAAACCTTTCATCCCAGATCTTGAGATAGGACTCCACCCAGGTGTTAAGTTCTTGGAAGGGTTCTGGCCGGAGCTTGTAAATTCTGCGGTTGGTTATTGGCTGCACTTCCACAATGCCGGCATCGCCGAGAACTTTGAGGTGTTTCGAGACTTGAGGCTGATTGAGTCCCAAATGTTCAGCAATCTCCCCCACGGATAGAGGGCCTAGGCGCAAAAGTTCAACAATAAGCATCCGCTTTGGTTCAGCTAACACATTAATTACTTTCATATTTACAATATACCCCATGAGGAATATTCCTGTCAACGAATATTGGGAAACTATTTATAATTCAGTCTCGAGTAAAGATTTTGCTGCTTATTTTGCACTCTAGGGCTTAAAATGTAAGAAGTACCGGCGTAACCAGGTGCTTTTTGAACTAAAAGATGCAAACAGAGAGTAAATTCTGGGCCATCCTTTGTTTTTCTTTATTTTATAGGGCTAACGGAAAGGCCCTACCATCGCATAAAGTGCTTTGCGGTGAAAAATCTGAATTTATGCATAAAAGACAACAATAGACATTTTTCGACACCCGCTATTCAAAATTCAAGGCGGAAAACCTTTTAGTTCTCCGCCCTTAAACTTGTTCATAACAGATTTACCTATCCACTTACCATCCCAATAACCACCTTTACTGCATTCCGGTCTTTTCGTGCCAGTTTCAACCCATCACTTGAGTCCAAAACAAATACCCTTCTCCCAATCCAGACCCTAATGTATACCGACTGTAACTTTATTGGACCTTTGATGCCTTTTTCCTCATATTCACTGCCATCCTCTAGCTCCGTTTCTGTCCTCAATAGCCATTTGTTTCCGATGCCGAATTCGATGTATTTCATTTTATTCCTCTCTTAAGTTACGTTTCTACTTCAAATTTATGGTAAAAGTCTTATTCACTACCTCCTTCAATTCAAAGAGATCATCAATCACCACATCCGCCTGCGCAAGCTCTTCTACTTTAGCAAAGTCAAAATTGCACCCTATCGCTGAAAGTCCATTAGCTTTGGCAGCGTTGATGTCTGTCAGCCTGTCACCAACAACAGCCCCAGAAGTGATGGAATACTTATTCACAATACCTTTTACCAACTCGCCTTTATCCAATGAATCAATTTGCTGAATGCTGAAGGTTTCCGTTACCCATGTGTCGAGATGGTAATAATCGACGATCGCTTTGAGATATTCGGTAAGCCCATTGCTCGCAATAAAGATGGAGAAGCCCGTTTCTTTCAGGATGGTTAATGCTTCCACTGTATTGGGATACAGGGCTCCTTGTCCTTTCCGAATGTTTTCTATCAGTCTTTCGTGAAAAATAGTATTGGCACTTTCTCTAAGCTCATTGGAGTGGAGCGGCATTAATGTTTCCCATACGATTTGTATCGGAACGCCCATGATTTCCCGGTATTTTTCAATCGGTGTTTCTGTGTCCCATTCCCCGATCTGCCTTAAGTGTTCAAATGTATCGTCCAATGACAGCTCCAATATTTTATCTGTCTGGAATAGGGTTCCGTCCATATCAAAAATGATTGCTTTCAAGATTCAATCTCTCCTAACATTTCATGAAGTAATTCTTTATAGTCTTCCTTTTGCCAAATTGTTACGGCACCTATTTCACCGTACTCCTTTATCAGCTTTTCGACAAGCTTATAACCAATATAATACGCAAGGCGTGTGTAGCCATATTTTGTTCCACCATTAATGGAAAACCATTCTCGGAATATATCTGTTGGAGACAATGTGTTCATGTCTTCTAGGAAACTACTCATAATTGCTGTCAAATTGCGTTGAACAAAGTCCAGCCACTCGAGATCTTCCTCAAAAGCAAAATATTCATCCTCTCTTGCATCCACCGCCTGTTTGGAAAAGTGGATCGCGCATCCCTCCTGCAGCAGCCAGGTGTAAGGACTATTCCAATCCACGCCGGCCCAATCCATCCCTTCCTGGTCCGAGAGCATATTATGTAAGGCATGACCAAATTCATGTGCAATAATACATTCCTGGTGCAATTCATTAGAGGAAAGCTTTTCTAAACAGAAAGCAATTTCCGGGATTATTTGGCGATAGGTAAAGGCATTTGATCCATAGATACCAACCAGGAGATGTACGTCTTTTATGAACTTGACATGAAACCTTTCCTCATATCGTGTGGCAATCTCTTGGATCAATCGTGGCATCGACTCACTCATCATCTTTAGATAGGGCAGTTTTTCCAGGTGCTTTGGGACTGCCACCTTCATTTTTTCTTGCACATTTTTGCAATGATACTTGAAATACTCTTCGAAATGTAGGGAATACTTCCTAAAATATTCATTAATGTATGCTTCAGTTGGTTCATAGTTTTTTAGAAACTCTCGTGATGTGTTGTGAATGATCAGTACAAGCTCCTCCCTTCCTTAAGACATGGATTCTAATTAAAATTACAGTGACACTCGGTCTGCATCATGAGTCACTTCGGAATTCTTACTTGCTGGGACAGAGGGACCTGTCCCTATGGCTCTTCCGGCTACTCTCCCCGAAAAGAGGCAGCCGCCAAGAAATGTGCCTTCCATTGCTCTGTAGCCGTGGACTCCGCCGCCGCCGAAGCCTGATACTTCGCCTCCGGCGTAGAGTCCCGGAACTACTTCTCCCGCTTGGTTCAATACTCTGCCTGACAGGTCTGTTTGGATGCCGCCGAGTGTTTTGCGGCTGACGATGTTGAGGCGGACGGCGATCAGCGGTCCGTTTTTCGAATCCAGCATTTTATGTGGGGGAGCCACTCGGATCAGTTTGTCACCGAGGTAGTTCCGTGCACCTCTTATTGCCGTTATTTGAAGGTCCTTAGTGAATTTGTTATCCATCTCCCTGTCGCGCGCTTTGATCTGTCTTTCAATTGTCGTAAAGTCCAGTAGATTTTCTCCGGTCAGTTTGTTCATCCCTTCCACCAGTTCTGACAAACTTTCCGCAACGATAAAATCTTCTCCTTTATCCATAAAAGCCTTTACCGGAGCAGGTGCTCCCGGCAGGACTCTGCTTAGCACCTTCTTGATGCTTTTCCCTGTCAGATCGGGATTCTGCTCCGAACCTGAGAGCGCAAATTCTTTTTCTATTATTTTCCGGGTCAAAATGAACCACGAGTAGTCATAGCCAGTCTTCTGAATCGCATCCAGTGTCCCTAACGTATCAAACCCCGGGAAGTTTGGTGCTGGGAGACGCTGTCCTTTTGCATCAAACCACATAGAGGATGGACCAGGCAGGATCCGGATGCCATGCTGACTCCAGACGGAATTCCAGTTTTTGATTCCCTCCGTGTAATGCCACATACGATCGCGGTTTACAACCCTGCCTCCTGCTTCTTCCGAAATAGCAAGCATTCGGCCATCCACATGCTCGGGCACCCCCGACAACATTCGTTTAGGAGCCTCTCCCAAACGTTTGGGCCAGTTTTTCCGAATAAGTTCATGGTTTCCTCCGATCCCGCCGCTCGAAACCAGAACAGCATTGCCCCGGTAGGAGAAACTATCGACAACTTCTCTTGAACTCTTTTCCCCTCGTGCAGCAGAACTAGGTACGAGAATGTCCCCTTCCACTCCGACTACCGCACCATTTTCCGTAATCAGCCGATTCACCCGATGACGCGGCCTGTATTCGACGAGCCCATTTTCCATGTGCTCTCTCACTCTTTTTTCGAATGGGGCAACAATCCCTGGGCCTGTTCCCCAAACAATATGAAAACGGGGTACCGAGTTGCCATGCCCTTCAGCGAGGTATCCTCCTCGCTCCGCCCAACCGACCACCGGAAAAAAGCGAACTCCCAGTTTGGTGAGCCACTCACGTTTTTCCCCTGCTGCAAAATCCACATATGCCTGTGCCCATTTCCCGGCCCAGTAATCCTCATCCTCCAAGCGGTCGAAACCGGCAGTCCCGAGCCAATCCTGCCATGCCAGCTCCTTTGAGTCCTTTATTCCCATTCGTCGCTGCTCGGGCGAATCCACCAGAAACAATCCTCCGAACGACCACCAGGCCTGTCCTCCGAGTGAAGCTTCCGGCTCCTGATCCAACAGCATCACCCTTTTACCCGCATCCGCTATCTCGGCTGTCGCAACAAGGCCCGCAAGCCCTGCGCCAATCACAATCGCATCCCACTCCATCTTCAATCCCCCTGACTACTCTTTTTACAAAAGATTCTGTTGTATCAATTCGACATCCAACGACATATACCTTTTTCCAACAAAACGCCTCCATTTGTAAAATTTGATTTTTTAGCCATAACGAAAAAATTGCTAAATATAATAGTAAATGTTAGGTCCTTTCATGGACCACCTATTGGCTAGCCTCATAGTTTCGTGGAAAGCGAGGAGAATCTCATGACCACCGTTTTAGAAGTAAAAGAGCTCAAGAAATCATTTGGAGCCATTCATGCAGTACAGGATATCAGTTTCAAGGTGAAAGCAGGTGAGGTGTTCACCATCATCGGGCCGAATGGAGCGGGAAAGACGACCACGTTGGAAATGATAGAGGGCCTGGTGACGCCTGATCATGGTCACATTCATTTTGGGGATTTGGATTGGAATAGAAATGCCAACGCCATCAAGATGATGATTGGGGTCCAACCGCAATCAAGCGCCATGTTCGATCTTTTGACGCCCGAGGAGAACCTTGAGCTTTTCGCTACCTTTTATGGAAAAGCACGTTCGACAGAGGATATCCTCGCCATGATCAATCTTACGGAGCACCGACGAAATCGAGTGAAGAATCTTTCGGGAGGTCAGCGGCAACGACTTGCCATCGGACTCGCGATGATCAGCGACCCCGAGATCATTTTCCTTGATGAACCAACAACGGGCCTTGATCCACAGGCACGCCGCAATATCTGGGATATCATCCTACAGTTGAAGTCACTCGGGAAAACGATCATTTTAACTACGCATTATATGGAAGAAGCGGAGAAGCTTAGTGACAGGGTCTGCATCGTGGACCAGGGGAGGATCGTAACACTCGATTCCCCTGCTGCACTCATTGAAAAGCTGACAGTAGAAAGAGAAGTGCGTTTATCCTTCCTTGACGGTGAAGAGGCTGCAGAAGAGGGGGCGATATTTGCCAAAGGTCTTTCATCCGTCTCGCGGACAGAGAGAGATGCGACCTCCCTAACTATCTGGACACCAAAACCCGAGGACACTCTCTATGACCTTTTTAAGTTTACAAAAGAACAAGAATATCAGATTGAGCAGGTCTCCATACGTGAAATGAGCCTGGAGGATGTTTTTATCGCATTTACCGGCAAGGAATGGAGGGATTAGCATGAACAATTTCAAACAGTTCAAGAAAATGTTTGCAGCTCAGTTGAAGTTGACCCTTAGAGAAAAGCAGGCGTGGTTCTGGGGGATCTTTTTCCCTGTCATCCTGATGGTCGTCTTCATGGTCATTTTCACCGGAGACTCTGATGATGAATTCAACTCCGAGGTGGCAATTGTAAATGAACAGCCGAACCCGACTTCGGAAATGGTCCTGAATCAGATCCATCAACTTTCTGTACTTGATGTGAAATCGGATGAACCTGTAAGCAGAGAGCAGGCGGAGGAATGGGTAAAAGAAAAGGAAGTAGATGCCGCCATTATCCTGCCGGAGTCACAGGAAGCTACCTCCATCACCCTGATTGTGAACAAGGAAAACGAACAAGGTGTAACAGCACAGGCTCTATCAGGCATCCTTGATAAGTTCATTCAGCAGGCAAATCTGTTTGCAGCCGGTGCCACCCCTACCTATGACATGAAGTTTGAAACCGTCACATCAGGGAACACGGAACTCAGCTATACAGACTTCCTTTTGACAGGGATGATTGCACTGGCCATAGCGCAAGGAGGCATGTTCGGCATGATCGATCTGGTGGAAATGCGCCGGAAAGGCTTGATCAAAAGGCTGCGGATGACGCCTGCCAATATGGAGATTTTCGGACTTAGCGATATGTCAATGCGTCTCCTTTTCAGTATTGTGCAAATCATCCTGCTTTCGGTAATCGGCGTATTTATTTTTGGTGCAAATCTATATATCAACTTCCTCAGCCTCATCGTCGTGTTCCTGATTGGTGCCCTGGCATTTAATGCATTGGGATATTTCTTTTCCTCCTTCAGTAAAACAACGGAAGCGTACATGGGGATGGCCAATATCGTCAACTTCCTCATGATGTTCCTGAGCGGTGTCTTCTTCCCGATCGAAACCATGCCAACTTGGCTGCAGCCCCTGTCCAACATCCTCCCGCTCACCCATTTTGCGGATGTGTTAAGGGAGAGCATGGCCTATCAGACCAGCATATTTACAGGTACACTCTGGCTTGGAATCGGAACATTGGTGCTTTGGGGGGTGGTTGCCTTTTCCATTGGATCCTTGTTGTATAAGAGAAAATCGATTGTAGCCACTAGATAAGAAAAAAGGTACTCCCTGCTCAAAGCAACGCAGGAGTACCTTTTTTGATTTTTGTATTTTTTACATACCAGCAATTACAATTTCATGATTCACCTTTTTTCCTCTATTTAAGTCTATTAAATGTAGTAGCTGTGACATGTTCAACGAGGAATTCTGCACTTTCCGAAATTTCCTTTTCACTTATATGAGGTGCACTGTAAAGTATAAAAGGTTGCAGATATTTCATTTCTGTAAGCAATACTGTTTCCGAAAGCGGCAAAAGGAACTGTTCCATCGTATGTTTACTGGTACCTTCAGGACGATAGGATTCCTCCGGTTTTCCTGCCGATATCAAAAGCCCATATTCCTTACCCTTCAGTTTGTTTCCTGTCCCATAAGCAAAACCATAGGTGTAGACTTCATCCTGCCATTTTTTAAGCAGAGAAGGTGTACTGAACCAGTAAAAGGGAAACTGGAATAGGATTCGATCGTGCTTAAGCAGCAGACTCTGCTCCCTTTCCACATCGATTTCCCCTGTAGGATATTCGCTGTATATGTCATGTACTGTTACCATACCTTCCTGCTCCAGCCTTTCTTTCCACACCCGATTCACCTTTGAGTCTTCCAGATTGGGATGAGCTACAATTATTAGTACTTTCATAGATGTTCAACTCTCCTAATTTCTTTTGTTTTTTTAAAAATGAGAATACAGATGTCCCTGCTTGCATGAAATACTTCTGACTGAAGAAATAAAATATGGCTTTAAGTGTTTCTGAGGAAATATGGAAAAGCCCGAAACGTTTCAGCGTTTCGGGCTTTTATTCATTTCTATTTTACCATTCCCAAGGCATCTTCACTTTGTTGCCAATCTTCTCCATGCGATATAGCTCTTTCGCCTTTTCAGAAAGCTTATCATATGTCTCTTGCGGGATATCGATGGATGAGCCCGCTCCATACCAGCTTCTGTTGAAGATCATCGCAAGGTTCGTTCTGCGATAATCCGATCTGTTCGGCGTACCGCGGTGCCACATGCGGATATCGCGGATCACAATGGAACCTGCTTTCATGTATACCTTTTCGGAATACATGTGTTCAGCAGCACGGACGATATGCATATGCGGATTCACCGAATTGTCCAGCGTATCGTGATTTGCACGGTCAGGATTCTGATGTGTACCTCCTGGCCATACCTCAAGGGGTCCGTTCTCTTCCGTCACATCCACTAATGGAATATTCAACACAAGACTGAATACCGGCAACGGAATCGCCAATTCAGGGAAAAGCGGCATGATATCGCAATGTGCATTCTGGTAGTCTGAACCAGGCATCGGCGTATCGGATGCAAAGTAGTTACAATGATTCCATTTTCCAAGCAACTCATCAATGACCGCAGTCGCTATCGGATGGCAGATTACATCCTCGTCAATGAATGGCTCCATGAAAGGAAGGAACATCTGCGCACGATTCGTCCCTGTATTATATCCCTTGCGCTCGATGAACTCATCGAACAAAGGATCGAAATGGTTACGGATATTTGTAATCTTTTCTTCTGGAATCACACTATCAAACACTATATATCCATTTGCCTTGACCTGCTCCACGGCAATTGCCAATGTTTCCGGATCTAATTTTCTGTTTGCCTTTTCCTGCTCTGTTAATTGAATGATCATTGTATTCCCTCCCCTTAATTAAACCGCTTACAATTCATTCGAAACGTTTCGATATCAGATAAAAAGAAACACTACAGGCTATCGATCAGACATGTAGTGTTCTTTTATATATACAACATACAGAAAAGTGAAATTGGTAGTCAAGAAGTTTTTTAGTTTATGAACCACTTGATAATATATTGCAAAAGTAAAATGATAAAAACCGTAATTCCAACATCCACACAGACTCCCCAAAATGATTTGGAGTAATTCTTATCAAAAAAGACTCTAAGCAGATAAAATATGGAAATCGTACCAATGATACCAATTACTTCCACGTTAATCCTCCTAACTGAGATTAGAGATTAAGTTTATTCTCCACCCTCAGCTTCCCATTTCCCCACTTCCTCCCGGACAATAGGGGCTACCTCTTTCCCAAAAAGCTCAATAGCCTTCATCACTTCATCATGAGGCATCGTGCCAACCGGGATATGTACCATGAAACGAGTGATGCCGACGTTCTTGCGGAGGTGGATGATTTTTTCAGCAACAGTCTCCGGATCTCCTACATAAAGGGCACCGTCAAAGCTCCTGGCCGCATCAAATGTTGCACGTTCATATCTTCCCCATCCGCGTTCCCGGCCGAGTTTATTCATCACATATTGTGTGGACGGGAAAAATTTATCCGCAGCCACTTCTGATGTTTCTGCAATAAAGCCATGGGAATGTGATGCTACCGGAAGCTTGGAAACATCATGACCCGCCCGGCTCGCAGCCCGCTTATAAAGCTTGACAAGCGGTTTGAAGTGTTCAGGGCTGCCCCCTATGATGGCGAGCACCAGCGGCAAACCGAGCATCCCGGCACGTACAACCGATTCGGCATTTCCACCACTGCCAATCCAAACCGGCAACGGATCCTGTACTGGGCGTGGATACACCCCAAGATTATGTATAGCTGGTCGATGACCACCTCTCCACGTGACTTTTTCGGATTCACGGATTTTCAGCAACAGCTCCAGATTTTCTTCAAACAATTCATCGTAATCTTTTAAATCAAATCCAAACAGTGGGAAGGATTCGATAAAAGAGCCTCTGCCTGCCATAATTTCCGCCCTGCCATTTGATATGGCATCAAGCGTCGCAAAGTCCTGGAACACTCGTACCGGATCTGCTGAAGAAAGAACCGTCACTGCACTCGTCAGACGGATTCGTTTCGTCTGTGACGCAGCTGCTGCAAGAAGCATTGCCGGAGATGAAGCAGCGAAATCCTCCCGATGATGCTCGCCCACTCCAAAAACATCCAATCCTACCTGATCTGCAAGAACAATCTCCTCCACCACCTCACGGATCCGCTTGGCGTGGCTGATTACCTCTCCCGTAATGGGATCTGGTGTTGTTTCGACGAAAGTACTAATTCCTAGTTCCATAATAATTCCCCCTTGGTGATAGCGTAGTGCTATCTCTTTTTCGCTTGTTCCAGCACTTTTTTCAAAAACTTTTCTTCCGTTATTTCACCTTTCAGTTTAGCCCTCACCAGTTCCATATGTTCTTGGGTTATGGTAAAACCGGAAAGTTCCATGGATGCTTTTGCATTATGTATGGCTTTTTCATAGCTTTCTTCATTATGTTGACTCATTATCTTCACCTTCTGCCGGGGTATTCACATCATGCTCCTGCTTCCACTCCACGAACTTATCGATGTCCTTCTTCACCTTCCGATAGGTAAGAGCAATTACCGCTGCATCATCGGTAAATCCGAGTGCCACCATCGCATCGGGTATGGTATCGAGCGGCATCACAAAGTAAAGGATGGCGCCGATAATCATCAAGAGGGAGCCATAGGGGATATTCCTGTAGTCACCTTTTATATACGCCTTCACAAGCTCAAACATCGTTTTCAGGCTTTCCCATGTTTCTTGGACAAAGCCTTTGTCTACTTCTTTTTTCTTTGCTTTATTTTCCGCTCTTCTTAGCAGATTTTTAAGTTTGTTCATATCTTTGAGATATTCAGCCGCTTTGTTTTTCGTTTGTCCGTTTATCTCTTCCATATCAATGATCTCAGTTTTCTGTTGTCCCGATAGGTATTTCTTTTTCCAGAACATTCTTCTCACTCCTGTCAGTTCAGGTCCACTTGCTTCTACAATAGCAGAAATCTTCCTTATTTTGTATTAGATTGCTTGTTCGATGCGAGAAAGTAACGAAATCCCTCTTCTCCCATAGGATACATGGAGGTGATTATCGTGAAAAACTGGTTAATTGCAGTGATTCTCACTTACCTATTCCTCCTGTTCTTCGGGAGTTTCATCGCAGTCGGGTTTCTATGGACAGGGCAACTCGTAAAAGCCTTACCGGAAGTCGCAGGAATGGAGCAGCTTCTCTATTATTTCTTTGCAGGCGCGATCGGTGGTTCGCTTAGGCATCTCTATATGTTCTGCACCCACTATATGAAGGATGAACTTCAAAACCCCAGAGAATGGATCATGTATATCTTCTACCCGCTCTTTGCGACAGGTACAGCGGTGATTGCAGTGACCCTGATTGAAAGCGGCATCCTATTCATCGAATTCACCAACCATAATAAGGACCATCCCTATGCAGAAATCAGCATCGCCTTTTTCATCGGCTTCGGCTTCAACCGATTCCTGGCAAAACTGAATAAGGTCTCGGAGAATATGTTTGATACAAACAAAAATAACGCTAAATAAAGCCAAGGGGTCTGGCCCCTTGGCTCAATCGTTTACCTGTTTCAGGAATGATGTAACAAATGCTCTTGCTTCAGTCGGAGTTTCTGGTCCGGTCACTTTATGGGAAAAGGAATATGTTAGGTGATTAAGTAAAAAGCTATATTTGATATATCTATCAGTATCCATTTCAATTTCCTTATAATAGATTCTTGTTCCTTCAATACTCTCTATCTCCTCGCCGGAAATAGCATTTACATTGGAAATATCGACTCTTATTTCAGAATGGACATCTTTAAATGGATTGATAACAGGTTTGCCGTAAACAAAGTCGCCCATTTCCCTCAGTTTTTCAAGATCCTTATTATCCAAAGTATTGCTTTCAGCCTTGTATATAATTGTTGCTCCTAATGGTCTATCTCTTTCATATGTTCCCCCACCTATAGATGAGCCGGAATATGGAACCCATACCATTTGCGCATGATACTTAGGATGATTCGGTATAATAACCTCTTTGTTGAACGTGTCAGATAACTGCTTCTCCACCCCTTCATACGCAGTTGGGCTTGCTTGTTGAACAGAATCCTCCTGGAGAATCTGATTCGCTACAAAATAACCTCCAACCAAGAGAAATGCGGCTGCTAGAACGGCGGAAACGACAGGATTGAAAACATCCCTGAACAATCTTTTCTTCTTTGGTAATTCCACACTATTCATCAGCCTGGAATAAACCTCCCTTTTATCCGCTTCCTTCATTTCCATAGACTCATAGCTTCTAAACTCCCGATAAAATACACTTTCCTCAGTATGTTTCATGCTTGTAGCCCTCCTTTATCATTTGTTTCTTTAATGCCTCCAATCCCCTGAATAAAGTTACTTTCACCTTGTTTTCGGTCCAGTCTAGTACCTCTGCCGTTTCTTTGATGGTCAATTCTTTTATTTTTCGTAAAATGATGACCTCCCGATAGGAACGCTTGATTGCTTGGAGGGCACGATAAAGCTCTTCCTCCTGCTCTCCCAATTGGGCAACTTTTTCCGGCAAGGGATCATGGGAAGCAAGGGATGCGAAGGAATCCAACAAATACCTTAACGGCTTTCTTTTTCTCATATCATCGATGGTGACATTTCTGGCAATGCGATATAGCCAATTTTTATCGCTCGTCTCCCCTTTAAATGAAGACAGGCTATGATAGGCTTTCAGAAACGTGTCATGGGTCAGGTCCTTTGCCCGTTCCTGATCTCCTGCCATCATCAAAATATAACGAAAAATATCGTCACTATATAGCTGGTACCATTCTTTCAATTTCTCTTTTGCCTTTTCTTCCTGCACGTTGTACGTTCACCTCTCTTTACCGAAAGAACCTGATGAATAATTACTTGCCTTAAAGACGGCTGACTCTATTAAAAGTTACACTATTCCAAAAGAAAAATGTGTATATCTAATAAAATGGTACATACATAAAAAAACAGGCACCATTCTTTTAAATAAGAATGGCACCCGATTTCTGTTAAGTATCTTTCTTATTCTTTTAACTCTTTCTCCAAAAACGCATAAAAGTCCACCCATTCATCGATCTGCTTCGATGTTGGTTTTCCAAGTCCGTGACCCGCTTTCTTTTCGAGGCGAAGGATGACGGTCGTGGATGGATCCGCTTTTTCATTCAGTATCGCAGTAAATTTTTTTGCGTGTGCCGGTACCACCCTGTTATCGCTGTCTGCCGTCGCTATTAAAATCGGTGGATACTTTACACCCTCCCGGACATTATGAAGCGGTGAATAGGCATACATGAATGGGAAATGTTCAGGATTCTCGGCGTTTCCATATTCAGGTATCCAGTACTTCCCGATGGTAAACTTATGATATCGCAGCATATCGATAACCGGAACTCTGCAGATCACTGCCCCGAATAAATCCGGACGCTGCACCATGCAAGCGGCAACGAGCAGTCCGCCATTGGAACCTCCCATGATAGATAGCTTCTCAGTGGAGGTATACTTGTTCTCGATCAGCCATTCCCCTGCTGCAATGAAATCATCAAATACGTTCTGCTTGTTTTCAAGCATCCCTGCTTTATGCCACTCCTCCCCATATTCCATGCCACCACGCAGATTCGCGACCGCATACACACCGCCCTTTTCCAGCCAGCGAAGGATTGCCGGATTGAAGGAAGGCGTCAAGCTCACATTGAATCCTCCGTAGCCATACAGAATGACTGGATTTTGACCATCCAATTCCAACCCCTTTTTGTGGACGAGAAACATCGGGATTTTCGTGTCATCCTTGGATGGATAGAATACCTGGGTCGTTTCATAATCCATCCGTTCAAAAGGAATGCTGGATTCCGACACCAATGTCAATTCATTCATTGAAAAATCATAATGATAAACAGTGGTAGGATTAGTGAAAGATGTGATGCCAAAATACATCTCGGTGCTCCCACTGTTCACCGTCAAATCCGTTAATGATCCGATGAAAGGAAGCTCGATTTCCTGCTCAAACCTGCCTTCTTTATCATAAATATGGATAGTATGGTGTGCATCCTGCGACAGGACCATTACAAATTTTCCATCGACAAATTTGATGTACTCCATCACCGCTGCCTGTTCAGAAATGATTTCCTTCCAGTTTTCCCTCTCAGGACTCAATAAATCTATTGCGATTACACGCATTTTTGGTGCATGAAGGTCCGTTTTGAAGTAAAAGACCGTTCCTTCATTCGTGATAAAAGAATATTCGGCATCCTGCTGATCCAATAGCTTAGTAAAGCTCTCATCCTTTTCGATATCCTTATAATAGAAACGATTTTCAGATGCGGTGCCGAAATTCACATGCAAGCAAAGATATTGCTTGTCCTCAGATAAGATTGGAGTAAACATCAATTCCTTCTCTTCTGGCTGTTCGTGCAATAGGATATCTTCACTTTGATCTGTACCGAGCTGATGGTAGAACACTTTATGATGTGTACCTTCCTCTTCGTCTGCAATCGTGCCGGGCTTCGGGAACCTACTGTAATAAAAGCCTTTTCCATCCGGTGACCAGACAACCGCCGTGAATTTCACCCATTGTATGACATCGACCAAGTCTTCACAGGTCGTAACATCCCGGACTTTAACCTCCTGCCAATCGCTGCCGTTAGCTGCTGTAGAATAGGCAACATACCGCCCTTCCCTACCTACCGAAAAATCCGTCATCGCAACCGTCCCGTCATCTGAAAGGCTATTCGGATCAAGGATGACTTTCTCCACTCCGTCTTGCTTCATATAAAGGACAGCCTGATTCTGCAGCCCATCATTTTTTTGATAAAATAATTTGTCCTTCACCTTTTTCGGCACAAAATGTTTTGGAAAATTCCAAAGCTCCGTCAAACGTTGCTTATCGTTGGACTTTGACTCTATTTCAGCAAAATAAGCCATACATTCCTTTTCTCTATCTTCCACCCATGCCAATGTTGCCTCCGAACTGCTATCCTCCAGCCAACGATAAGGATCCGCAACCTTCGTCCCGTGAAAATCCTCTATAATGTCACTCTTATTTACAGTAATCATATTCCACACTCCTTCCAATCTGTTCCATTACCATTTCGATATACGAAATATGAATTCCTGCAATAAGATAAAAAAACAATGGTATAGGTTCATTGGTTCTCTCATACAAGGTTTTTTGATTCCCTCTAGCATCGCTTTTTACTGCCTCCTGGTATTATTCGGTGCTTTAGATTCCCTCACCTATTAATCTATGACTGCCTAAAATATCAATCAATAACCAACCGGGTGGCTAGCCCCTGGCTCGCTTCATCTATATCCCTCCACTATCCCAATAACATTTTCTACCGGAACGGGCCCGTATGTCCTGCTGTCCACGCTTCGCCACCATAAGTCTCCCATGACAAAGTAATGGCCTTTTGGAATCTTCATTTTTGCAAAATTGTAGTCCTCCACTTGGTCCCTGTTGCGAATGTTGTCGGCTCCATCTCCATAGAAGGTTTCAAGCATCCTATCATCTATGAAAATTTGCCCGTTAATTATTTCTATGGTTTCTCCAGGCATGGCAATGATTCGGGCGATTCTATTATTATCTGAGTGTATATCCTGGAATGTGTTTCCCGGCTCAACATAATAAACAACTTCCCCTCTGCGAAGATTTTCCCCGTTACCATTTTGTGAAATGACCAGTGACCTGAGCAGATAATTATAAGGGTTATCGCCACGTTCCATATTATCCGACTTATAATCCACCACACTCATGCCTTCCTCAAGTTCCACTTTTTCCAGATTCTGCAAAGTCAAGGGGTCAGTGATAGCATGGTCTGCCTCTTTTTCTTTTAATGTTTCATTTAGACTTTTCCATAAGTCAGTGGCAAGACGTTTCCCGTTGTCCGTATTAAATAACATGAACAGAAGCATTGTTGAAGTCACTACAATCACACCGTACTTCCACATCCGCACTCGGCTCCTGCTTTTTTCGGTTTTCTGAAATTGTTGCTCATATTGTGTGATAGATTGTAAGTGAAACTCTTTTCTGTCAGGATTGATTTCCATTTTTGGCATTCTATTTAACTTCTTCAGATATTCCTGGTCTTTGAGGTTGTTTCTCATCCTAATCCCCCCTTTCTTTGTCTTGGTGGATTTCCTTTAATGCATGAATGGCTCTATGACATGTTAGACTCACTTTCGATTCGCTCCAGTTCAATATTTCTGCAGTTTCAGATACAGTAAAATCCTTTATCCCCCGCAGAATGAGAACTTCCCGATAGCTTGCTTTCAACTTCCTTAATGAATCATAGAGATCTTTTATCTCCTCTGAAGCATTTAGTATTTCTTCGGGAGTCTTTTCGCTCGATTTCACGGTATGAAGAAATTCGAACTGCAGCCATTTGAACCTCTTTTTCCTGACACGATCCATTGCTGCATGTCGAGCGATACTATATAACCACGTTTTTGGTGAGGAAATTCCCCTAAAGGTGTGGAAGCTCTGTATAGCACGTATAAACACTTCCTGTACCAAATCCTCCACATCCTTATTTCCTGTATAATATATTAGATATTGATAAATTCCATCTGCATATTCCCTATACCAATTCTGTATCTGTTCGTTCCGCTCCATCCTGCACCCCCTCTTTTCACTGTACATAAACATAGTCGAATCAAACAGGAAAATCTTTCACAATTATGAAATAAAATCAAACCTCGCTTAAAATTGACTGAAAAATAAAAATAGTAATAAAATACCTTAAAGGCTACTTTTAACCATCACTACAAGGAGATGATGATACTTGGTACAAAATAAAGCACAGGAGATTTCCACAGACGGTTCTTTCAAAAGGCAGACAAATCGATTTACTACTCCATTTGGAAACAATCCGGGTGAACTGCCGGTTGAGGCGCACCGTTATCGCCTCCTCTGGACACCGGCTTGTCCTTGGGCCCATCGGACAGTCATTGTAAGGAATCTGCTTGGCCTGGATAAGGTAATCAGCTTAGGAACAGCGAGCCCTCTCCGTCCCAAGACTGCGCAAGTAGATTGGGAGTTTTCCCTGGATGAAGCAGGCGTCGACCCTGTGTTGGGAATCAGATACATGAGTGAAATCTATAAAAAGACTGATCAGGAATACAGCGGTAGGCCTACGGTTCCGGTGATGGTCGATCTTAAGAGCATGCAGGTGGCAAACAACGACTACTTTAAGCTGACCAACTACCTGGAGACCGCTTGGAGCCCGTTTCATAAAGAACAGGCACCGAATTTGTACCCTGAACATATACAGACGGACATCGATGCGTGGAACGAGGTCATATTCAATGATATCAATAACGGGGTATATAAATGCGGCTTTGCCCTGTCCCAAGAGGTATACGAAGAAGCCTATGACCGATTGTTTACAAGATTGGATGAGTTGGAGGATCGCCTCTCCACACAACGCTTCCTGTTCGGCGATTACATCACCGATACAGATGTTCGGCTCTATTCCACCTTGGTACGGTTCGATGTGGCCTATTACTCCGCATTCAACACAAACAGAAATCTAATAAAAGAGTTTCCTAATCTTTGGGGATATGTACGTGATCTATATCAGACGCCATGCTTTGGCGATACAACAGACTTTGATGCCATCAAAAAGCACTACCATGTATCCATCACGATTTTCGTAGATAAAGAGGATATGAAAATCCTGCCGAAGGGACCAGATTTATCCGGATGGAATATGCCACACCATCGTGAGCGACTGAGCAAGAAGTCTGATAAATTTCTATATGTTTTCTAAAGGAGTGGGTGAAATGATTCTGAGAGACGCCATGCCAAACGAAATTCCTTCCATTCGCCAACAGCGGGTAGAGGCTTACCAAGAATATGCTCCCATACTTCCCGAAGCACATTGGGAGGCATTAAAGAAATCCATCCTGTCAGAAGCCGATCTGCAGACAGGGGTGGAGATCATCGTAGCCGAGTCTGACGGAAAAATTCTTGGGAGTGTCGTGTTATTCCCACCAAAAATAAAAGCATATGAGGGTTTCGGGGACGTGCTTGAGCATTCCGAGATCCGGATGTTGGCAGTGGTGCCCTCTTCCAGGGGGAAAGGTGTTGCTTCCGCCCTGGTAAAAGAATGCATCATCAGGACCAAAAACAAAGGCTACCCTGCCATTGGCCTTCACACCGGTGAATTCATGGAAGGCGCCATTCAATTGTATACCCAGTTCGGATTTCTCCATACTCCCGATCACGACTTTGAACCTGCAAATGACGGGATTATTGTAAAAGCATTCAGATTGAACCTGTAAATTTCCAATGAAGTAGGTTCAATAACAATGGTGAATATTGTCTATTCTTAACTGCACCTATATACTGAAAATACCACATGATTTTCCCCTACATAACAATTCTTTTTAAAGGAGATGGAAAAATGAAACTTGGAGCTTTTTCTATAAGTTTAACTGTAAAGGATCTTCAAATCTCTAAAACATTCTATGAAAAGCTTGGATTTCAGTCATTAGGCGGTGATATTTCCCACAATTACCTTATTATGAAGAATGAAAATTGTATTATCGGGTTGTTTCAGGGAATGTTTGAAAAAAACATTTTGACTTTTAATCCAGGATGGAATGAAAATGCGGAGAATCTAGAATCATTTACGGATGTACGAGAGCTTCAAAGGGAGCTGAAAGAAAAAGGAATAACCGTGCAGACTGAAGCAGATGAAGCAACTGAAGGACCAGCTTATTTTACATTGGAAGATCCAGATGGCAATCAAATTCTTGTAGATCAGCATAGATGATTAAATCTATCATACATTCTCAATAAACAACAAAAGTATCAGGATAATTCAATACGAATTAATCTGATACTTTTGTTTCATAATTGCCCCAAATCCTCTTTTCCTATATCCAGACTCCCCTCCCTATGCTTCACTTTAAGCATACAAACTAACGCAGCAAGCATACTTACGGCCGCTGCAAAAAAGAGGATGCCAAATCCGAATATGTCGATCAGCAGGCCCAAAGTCGGTGGAGAGATGATGGCGGCTAACGAAGAAACGAGATAGTATAAGCCTGTGCGGGCACCATAGCTTTCTTTACCTCCTGTAGAAATGATAAATGGGTAAGCATTAATATTGATACACGCCCAGAACATCCCTCCAACCAGAAGCAGAGATCGCAAAAAGAAAACGGAATCCGCCCAATTCAGCAGGAGAAACACGATTGTTAAACCGATTATACCAATCACAATCATTTTTTTCTTGCCGTATTTTGCTCCTAGCAACCCACAGGGAATCGCGGAGGCGACAAAGGTTAATGAAAAGAAGGCTAAAGAAAACGCGGATGCACTTTTGGATAACCCAAGTTCATTTACCCCGTACAAGGTGAACAATGCCTCCATTCCCTGTATCGAAATGAACCAGAAAAAAATGGCTGCCAACAAGAAAAGTGTTTGACTACTTAGTTCCTTTTTGTAATTAAACTTATGCGCAGTCGTTACGGTATAGGAAATGGCATCCCTATTTTCTTTAATGTTTTTATAGACGATCCATAGCGCAAATAGGAAAAGTGCTGAAACCAATAAAAAAGGGAAGGATTCATCAAGATGAAACAAAAAGGATCCTGCACTGAATGCCAAAATCGCCCCGCATCCACCCATGAAATTGATGATACCATTTGCTTTCGTGCGCATGGGTTCCGGGGTAATGTCCGGCATAAAAGCAATGGTCGGTGAACGGAAAATGGCCATTGATAAATTCATACAGACCATAAAAACAATCAAGGTTAGTAGGCTGGTGTGAAAGGGTATGAGAGCAAAAAATAAAGCGGCCATTGGTATCCCGATAAGCAAATAAGGCATCCGTCGACCATAGCGCGTATTTGTTCGATCACTCTTTTGTCCGATATATGGCTGCAAAAAAAGTGCGATATAATTATCTATCGTCATCAGGAATCCGATCAACGCCGTACTGGCGATATAATTGTCCAAAAAGAATGGAACAAATCCGTTATACAGTGACCAGCCAATGCTGATGCTAAAGAACCCAAATCCCAACAGCCATGTTTTTTTCATTATCGTTCCCCTTGTTGTCAATTTACTTTATGAAAAGACATTAAAACGTTGAAAACAATTATGTAAATGTAAGAACATCGCTCAATTGCGATATATTTAGTGCTACTATCCTATGCACTTCTTCTCTCTCGTTTGCTTGTACGATTGATATCCTTTCAAATATTGTAAATAGGGGTCTGGCCCCTTATTTCGAGTTTCTAAGGAAATAAAAAAACCACCCTATTTTTTGTAGCATTAGGGTGGTTTGCAAACTTTATATTCAAATCTATCAATTACTTTTTATCATCGACTTCCTTCAAAAAACTCCCGATGACGCGCACATACTCTTCTGGTTCTTCCAGATACGGCATATGTGCGCTTTGCTCAAACACGTGAAATTTCCCCTCCAGTGTTAATGAGCTGAAGTACTCAGTTGAGGCAGGAGTCGCTTCATCGTAACGACCACAAGTGTAGAGGGTTGGAACATGAATGTCTTTTAATTCTGATGTACAGTCAAAATCTTTCAGGTTGCCAGTGACATGAAACTCCGAAGGACCCCACATAATATTGTACACTTCCGGATTTTTATAATGAGCTCCCTTTTTAAGAAACTCTGGAAACGGGTCAAGTCTGCAAACGAAATGCTTATTAAATATAGTGGTTGCGTCCTTGTACTCCTTAGAGTCGGTTGTTCCATTTGCCTCACAAGTTTTTAGCGTCTGTTGAACATCAAGAGGCAAAAGCTTCCGATTTCTTTCCTGATCCTCCGCCCACAACGGAGCGCTAAGGCAAGGACTTGAAAAGATGATGCTTTTCACGCCTTCCGGTTTTGATAAATAATAGGCTGCAGCGAGCGTTGTGCCCCACGAGTGACCAAGTATGTGGAACTCATCCAGAGAAAGAGCCTCTTTTATTTGTCCCAACTCCTCCACAAACCGATCAAGATTCCATAAAAAAGTGTCATTTGGACGATCAGAATTGCCACATCCCAATTGATCATAAAAAATAACAGGACGATCCTCTGCCAGAACTCGCAACCCTTGCAAGGAATAATGGGAAGACCCAGGTCCCCCGTGCAAAACAATAACAGGTGTCCTATCCGTCATCGCATCATGTCTCTGATACCACACCTTGCCACCTGTTACTTCAATAAATCCTTCAGTCATAGGCATACAAAAATCTCCCCTTGCAAATATGTACTTTCTATTATTATCTTGTAAAACGAGTGAAATTGGAAGCTTGAACAAAAAGTCGAACCAACCATGAATTCTAAATAAAAAATACCCTATAAATAGACAATGTCTACTATATAAGGTACATTTCATCAATCATCTGTTCAGATTAATCCCTATATCTATAAGCCAATCCCTTCAAGAAGTTTCTGGCATAACGATCTCCACATGGTTTATAGTTCTTGTGGCCTTCCTTTCTTAAGAGAGCACCCAATTCACCTTTTGTAATATTGACTCCTGCGTCTTGCAAAATTTCGATCATATCCTCCGTTGTTAACGCTAGGGCAATTTTTACTTTCTTCAGCATCACGTTATTCACACTACCGTGATTCTTGATGGACATATCCGGTTTATCAGGATGGCCTGGCTTTGGATCTTGTCTTCCTCTTTTAATGATGATAAGGCCATTCAAGAAGGATTCCAGCGTGAAATTATCCACTTCCACATTCTCTTCCTCTTCGCTTTCATCTGTATCATTGTCATCTTCATAATAGCTGTCCTTGGTTTTTACCAGCATCTTCAACACTTCTTCTTTTGTTGTTTTAATGCCTCCAAGATTGAATATCTCTACCATTTCCGTATTTTTTATGTCCAGCGCATATCTTAATCTGATTAAGATATCGTTATTATTCATATTCATCCTACATCCTCCTAGAATATTCTCGAATGTTAAACATAGTATGACCAGGATTTGCCAATACTATTGTTGCTCCAATACGGTTCATTAAATGTAAAGTTTAACACTTTAATGATTGGTTTTATAGTTCTACCTGAAAAAAGTATGATAAAGTATGAGAGATACATAAGTTGAAGGGAGTTTTTTTGTGACTAACAATGAAGCAAACAATACGCTGCCACCAAAAACCTGTACCATCGATCGGCTCGTTACCATGCCGGATGATGTAAAAAAAGTTTTGGAAGGCAAGAAAACCGCAACACGCCGCAATGGAAGATATGCCGATGTAGGTGAGATCATGGAAATGGAAGGGAAAAAATACATCGTGAACAGCGTGTATTCCCAGTCACTCGGGGAATTGACGGATGAACATGCCCGTCATGAGGGTTATGAGACTGTTGAACAATATAAAGAGTCCATTTTATCCTATCACCCAGGCATGCCATGGCTTCCACACATGAGAGTATGGGTGCATGAGTTCAGTCCAGCTAACGAATAGTCGGTGCAAGGATGGATATCACATACAGAATCATTATTTACATACATGTACTCAGTGCGATAGCCTCAATCGGACCCTTCTTCGTACTTTTACCGATAGCTAACAAGCTGAGAGTGGCAAAAGACCAGGCACTGATTAGCTATTTGGAGACATTCCGTTTTGTCGTCCGCCTCTCGAAGCACACCGGCCATGTACTGGTCGGGTCGGGGATACTTCTTGTCGTGCTGGGTCCCTGGACCTGGCGTACACCATGGATCATCATGACACTGATCATCATGTTCTGCTCTCTGTTCTTTTTGGCCAGGGCATTCTCACCGAAGCTTCGGAAGTTTGAGGAGGGAGGTCATGATAAGGCTGAGCTTGCTGCTAAACTGAAGCGGACCGTTTGGATCTATCTCATTCTGTTATTAGCGATGCTTTGGTTCATGGTCGTCAAACCGCCATTATGGTAATGGAAAAAGGTTCAGTCCTTACGTCTTTGACGTTTGGACTGAACCTCTTTCTATGTAAATTTAGGATTTTTCTTTACTGTCTTTATTTTGAAAATGAAATAATAGTATTTATAAATGACAATCAGAATGAACATGATTTTAATCAGGATGCTATCCAAAATGAAAAATGGAAAAGCGATGGTAAAATCAGCGAATAACAGGATCGTGATTTTCTGCTTCAACGTCATACTTCTTTCTCTTACAAAGCTTTCTAAATGCTTCTTATATATCCATGTACCTTTAAACCAAACCTCAAATTTTTTCGAGCCCCTCACAAAGAAAAAGGAAGCCAACAATAAAAGTGGCGTCGTCGGTACAACAGGCAGGATGATACCTATGATTCCTATTCCCATACATATAAAACCTGCAACGATATACAAACTACTGATAATTCTTTTGATAAGGACCATCCCTTTCTCCGATTGGGGACAGGTCCGTTGTCCCGCTGCAAATTGATGTTCAGGCAAAAGGGTATTTTCACTCTTATCCCTCTTATACTTTACTCACTTTTTCTGACATAATGGGTTGCATAAGCAGCTTCCACATGCTTATTGCCCGATTTACTAAATCGAAGCAGCTTCTTGTTCCCTTTACCCCATGAATTATACACTGTAAAGGAAGGCTTCCACCCCATCTGCAAACAATGGGAACGATATTCCTTTATCATAAAATTAAGCTGACCCAGATTCCCTCTGACTACTCTTTCTAAATAGGTAATTCTTCTTTTTCTCCAGTTCTGGTAATCATCTTGTGATAATTTCTCTAAAGAAAGTAACACCTCTATAAAACTAACGTATCCATTTCGCTTTACGATTCCATTTATTTGTTGCTTCATCTTTTTTGATAGTTCCAAACGATTCACATTTATTCACATCCATTTTTTCATTCAGAATAGTCAATGCCATTCATCTGACACCACTTCTTTGCAATTTTCTTTAAGCGGTTTTTCTTAAATTTGTACCACTCCTCGTCTATCTCTAACTCCAGGATTTTGTCTTTAAATCTTCTAAACGCTCCTCTTCCTTCAATGGCACGGGAAAGTGTGTTACTTATTTTTTGTGGTTCTATGTTTAGTGAAAATTCCTCCATTATATCATATTCATTTATATCAAACCGGGATGGTATCTGTACATAATTCATCTCATTCTCTAAAATATCAATACCTTGTCTAATCATATCTTGTTCCCAATCTGGATGATTCTCCAAAATTATTTCATCTTCTTCTACCAAACGCAAAATATCGCCGGAAATTGAAAAGAATTCCCCTGTTTGCTTATTGACAACCGTGAAGTAATTTTCTATTTGACAATCCATTTCATCCACAAGTAATTTGAGACTTATAGGTTTTCCCATATTCATACCTCCATTTACTTTACCCATATGTTGAACTATTTGACATATGGCTTTGCACCTCGAGGAAATACTTCATCTATTCGAAGCAATTCCCACATATTAATCCGTCCTTTTGTAATTCCCCCTGAAAAAATAAGGCCCTCTTCCGCATATTCCATTTCAATATCGGATCCAGAAATGGTGTATTCATCGTTCTTCGACCCTTTCGTATTTTTATTAGAAGTTGGAGAACTTTTCAAGCGAACAACACGGAAACTTTGCTTGTTTCGTTTCAATATCTCAAATACGCCTTCTATCACTTCACCATCTTTAACTATTTCACCCCTTAAGAGTTTCAGCATCTCATGGGTTTGCGTTCCCAAATATCCATGCCGATTAGGAAAGAATGAATTTTGGAATTGTACTGCATGGATAAGCTGTCTTTCTTCCTCTTTCAAAAAGTCGGCTAACCCAGGCCAATCCGTAGCTTTGCCTTTTCGATTCTTCCATTGCAGATATGCTTTTAAGGTACTGATGAGATCGGTGATTTGTGTTTTGGTCATTGTCTTAAACATATCATAGTATTCCTTCGTCAAAAGCCTTTTCCACATTTTTTCATCTATATTAGAAAGATCAATTACGCCATTCCTTTTCAAAAGTTCATTGAAGTCTTGTAAACTTTCTCTATACTTTCTTACTGTATTCCCCTTTTTCCCCGTCGTTTTTTCTTTGTAAAATGCGAGGAAATCCATTGCATAAACGGGTAGATGCTCCAATCCAAGCTCCATAAGCAGAGGAACATCCTCTTCACTATATCGCGTTTGATTATCTTCACTCAACATCTCGGCCAATACTTCTGGGATATATTCCATCATTACTTCTTCATAAGACAAACCCGTTTCCCTCATAAGCGATTCTATTTTCCTTTTCGCTCTTTGCAACCCGTTCGGTTGCACAAATACCCGGACGCCATTGAAATAATATTGTTGATTATTTTTTTCTAGCAGTCCAATAGTGCCTTCATGCCGGCGGATTGTATCTGGTACATTCTCTTTTATATTTGCAAACGAATATGTTTCTTTCGTTATCATATCTTCAAAGTGAATGATTTCCTCTGTGAAATCAACCGCATGAATCAGACGGAATTTTAGGTTGGTCCAAGTCTTGGCATATGCCCTTAAGTCCGAATCTAAGCGAATCCCAGCCTCCTTGAAAAACCAATCGATTCCACGAAGGTTATTTTTGTACCGATGCATAAAAACGGCATAAAACTGGAACATCATTGTATGCATATTTTCACTAACATGAAGCCCTGTCCTAATTTCGAAATCACTCTTCAAGCTTTCAAAATCGCGTTGAGACAATTTTCCCCATACAAAATCCAACATCATTGAAGTCAGCAAATGCTTTCGCTCATAGAAACGCGCCACTTGCACTTTATTTATATGTACCACACGCTCTCTCACCAAACAGCACTTCTTATATTTCTTCCCACTGCCACATGGACAGACCTGATTTCGATTTGTCACCATAAAACAACTCTCCCTTTAAAAAAACCCTAACTCTATTTTAAATTAGGCAGAGCTAGGATGCAAAGCATTGGGGACAGGTCCCTTGTCCCCATGCCTACGCTCTCACCTTATCCCTCTTCAATAACATCCCCATCGGAATATAGGTGATCCAAAAGACAAACAGTGCCGCCAGTTCTAGATTGATATAGTACCAGATTCCGGATCCGAAGAAGGAAAGGATGGTTTTGGTTTCGGTCGGGTTTGCCAGGTAGAAGAAGTTGGTGTCCAATAGAATATTGATGAAAAATATTGGTGCAGCGATGACGTTTGCGAAAAGAAAGCTCGTAAGGATGGCTTTCCTTGGAACCCGATACCCCTCGTAAAATATGAAGTAAAGGACTGCCCAGGCAATGGCTGCGTGATGAAGGAAATATTTCAAGAAGCGGTAATGAGGAAAACTATAGTGCATTTCAGGTGTGACCATGCTCAGGATTGGTGGAATGAAGCCAATAAAGAAAAGCAGATGGAACAGTTTGTTATTGGACTTCAAAAATAGAAACATGGCAATGAACGTACTGAAGGAACAAAGCTGGATCGGGAGGTCTTCCACTCCCCACTGGTTGGTAGCGACGACCCAAATCTGATGGGAAATCTCACTGATTAATAAAATACTGAATAAAGTCCATTTGATCGCTTGCTTGTAGGGCTTCAAACCTTTTCTGAAAAATACCAACAGAAAACAGATTGCCAAAAACACTAAAAACGTCGCGATATGCTCGACAGAAAACAGCTCAAATTCGCGCATTTCCGTGACCGAAAACATGCTAGCACCCCTCACCCATTTTGAATTAAGTGGTTGTTATGGATAGTGTATTCGCATAGTGCAACGATTAAGTCTGTCCGTGCCATAATACAATATAATAAAAGACCGTCTGCGTGTTAACATGCAAACGGTCTTTAATAGATGGTCCGAAGGGAAACTATTGAACATCCACTACACATCGAAACCCGATATTCCCCGTCGAGCTGTCCGGTGTATTTCCAGTTCTTGCTGCCACTCTATAAGGGTTGCAATAGGACTTGTGGCAAAGGTAGGAGCCACAGATCTCGATCAATCCGCATTTTTGCTTCCTTCACCACATCAGCCTTCCCCTCGTAATTGTCATGGAAAGACTCCGGCTATGCTATGGAATATCCATTTCCTCATACATGTGAGCGTGCTTTTCATCCGGATCCCATGGACGGTGCGGCGCTTTATGGTGACACATAAGCATAAAGGGCTTTTCTCTGTCACGCGACTTCATCCAATCAATCGATAGGTCTTTTACAATCTCAGTTGCATAGCCGGGAACGGTAACTTCTTTTCCCATATCATACATAACAGGATCATGATAGAAGGCCTTGACTTCGGAATATCGTACATTGATCAAAATCAGCAGGATTGTGATGCCCGCCGTGTCCCAGATGCCATTTCCCAAAAAGAGCAGTCTGATTGCCATTCGCCCTTAAAATTCTTTGAACAGTCGGCTGACGGCTATCGAATTTGTCTCCTAGGGTTTTCACTCCATTTTCATGATTATACAAGCAGGTTAGAATGCTGGCGCGGCTCGGAGCACAGATGAAATTGGTACAAAAACAATTATCCAGTCGCATCCCCTCTTCTGCAATTCTATCCAGGTTGGGAGTTTCATTGATTCTGCTTCCATAGCAGCTCATCGCATGTGCTGCATGATCATCACTTATGATAAAAATAATATCTTATGTTTTTCCATCAAATATCATTCCCTTTTCCATTCAGCTTTTCCATTCAAAAAAAGCGAACAACAGTTAAGTTATCCGCTTCTTCTATAAAAAATTTAAAATGCATTCAATCTAACATGCTCATCCACAATCAAAGTCGGTTCCGTACTATTCTGAATGTCCTCTACAGTATATCCCTCTGCAACCTCTACAAGCTTCAATCCTTGCTCGGTCACATCTAGAACAGCGCGGTCTGTAATGATCCGATCCACCACACCTTTACCTGTCAAAGGTAAGGTGCATGCTTTCAATATTTTCGCTTCCCCGGCCTTATTCACATGATCCATGATAACGATGATACGCTCTGCACCATGAACAAGATCCATCGCACCACCCATGCCCTTGATCATTTTCCCTGGGATCATCCAGTTGGCAAGGTCACCGTTTTCACTTACTTCCATTCCCCCAAGGATCGCGATATTCACGTGTCCGCCTCGTATCATTGCAAACGATTCGGCACTGTCAAAATAGGCCGCTCCCGGAATGGCTGTGACGGTTTCTTTTCCAGCGTTGATGAGGTCCGCATCTACCTTATCCTTTGTTGGATATGGTCCGATGCCAAGGAGGCCGTTTTCAGATTGCAATACTACCTGTTTGTTTTCGGATATGTAGTTCGCCACAAGTGTTGGCATTCCGATTCCGAGGTTTACGTAGTAGCCGCTCTCTATTTCTTTTTCTGCACGTTTTGCGATTTTCTCACGTGTGTTCACTGTTTCTTTTGTCATGTTAGGATCCCCTCCCCGCTAGTCTCTAGTAGTTACGCGTTCGATTTTCTTTTCCTGCTGGCCGACGATCAGACGCTGGACGTAGATGCTTGGAGTCTGGATATGGTTTGGATCAAGCTCTCCGATTTCCACAAGCTCTTCCACTTCTGCAATCGTCACTTTACCGGCTGCAGCAATCATCGGGTTGAAGTTACGGGCTGTTTTGTTGTAGATAAGATTTCCCATTTTATCGGCTTTATCTGCTCTTACCAAACTGAAGTCCGCTGTGAAAGCTTCCTCCAACAGATATTCTTTTCCATTGAATTCGCGCACTTCCTTGCCTTCAGCAATTGGCGTCCCGACTCCAGCAGGCGTGTAAAACGCCGGGATTCCCGCTCCGCCTGCACGGATTTTTTCGGCAAGCGTCCCTTGTGGCGTCAGCTCGACTTCTAGTTCACCGGACAGTACCTGACGTTCGAACTCCTTGTTTTCCCCAACATAGGAACCGATCATTTTCTTGATTTGCTTGTTTTTCATTAAAAGGCCAAGTCCCCAGTCGTCCACTCCACAGTTGTTGGAGATGACAGTAAGGTCTTTCACGCCTGTTTCAACTAACGCCAGGATCAGGTTTTCCGGGATTCCGCAAAGGCCAAATCCACCAACCATGATTGTTGCACCATCTTGGATGTCTTTTACCGCTTCCGTAAAGGATGTATAAATAGGTTTCATCGCTGTTGCACCTCTCTCTATAGGGTTAGATATTTTCTACAATTGTTGCTACACCCTGGCCGCCGCCGATACAAAGGGTAGCTAGTCCTTTTTTCGCATCACGACGCTTCATTTCGTGAATGAGCGTAACCAGGATACGGGTTCCACTTGCCCCAATCGGATGACCAAGGGCAATCGCACCACCGTTGACATTCAGCTTTTCGGAGTCGAATTGCAGCTCTTTTCCTACTGCTAGCGCTTGTGCTGCGAATGCTTCGTTTGCTTCCACGAGATCCATCTCTTCCAGTGTCTGTCCGCCTTTTTCCAAGGCCTTCTTCACGGCAGTTACCGGTCCTATTCCCATGATGCTCGGATCCACTCCACTGCTCGCATTGGCAACGATTTTCACTAAAGGCTTGATGCCAAGCTCGTCTGCCTTTTCCTTGCTCATGACCACCACTGCTGCTGCACCGTCATTGATTCCTGATGCGTTACCTGCAGTCACTGATCCGTCCTTTTTGAAAGCAGGACGCAATCCGCCAAGCTTTTCGACAGTTGTTCCCTTTCTAGGATATTCGTCCGTATCCACCGTCAGAATTTCTTTTTTCTTTTTCACTTCTACAGGGACGATTTCGTCCTTGAATTTTCCTTCTTCGATTGCCTGGACCGCTTTCTGTTGGCTGTTTGCCGCAAATTGGTCCTGCTCTTCTCTTGTCAGATCATATTTCGTGCAGAGGTTTTCCGCCGTCACTCCCATATGATAATCATTGAAAGAGCACCACAGCCCGTCATGGACCATGCTGTCTGTCACCTTTTGGTCGCCCATCCGGTATCCGTCCCGTGCTCCCTGCAGAAGATATGGAGCCTGTGACATATTTTCCATCCCGCCAGCTACCACAATATCCGCATCTCCGGCAATGATGGCTTGTGCTGCCAGATGTACTGCCTTCAGACCTGATCCACACACTTTATTGATTGTCATCGAAGACACTTCATTCGGAAGTCCTGCCCCGATCGCTGCCTGTCTTGCGGGATTTTGCCCGAGCCCCGCCTGCAGCACATTACCCATGATTACTTCATCCACACTATCTGGTGCAAGCCCGGCTTTCGCGAGCGCCTCTTTGATTACTACTGCTCCCAACTGTGGAGCGGAAACATCCTTCAATGCACCACCAAAACTTCCAATCGCTGTTCTGACAGCGCTTACAATGACTACTTCTTTATTTGACATGATTCCATCTCCTCTCGTTTGAATAATTCTTGATTCCTGTCGAAAATCCTGCTTTTTTTAAAAAATTTCTATTATTCTTGCTTTTATGGCTCTCTTCTAACTAAAATTGAAGTAACTAAATTCCATTAATCAGGGGGAACTCCAAATGAATTTACCTAACAAGGCGACCATCATCGAAGTAGGACCTCGCGATGGTCTGCAGAATTTGAAGACCTTTGTTCCAACCGACGCTAAAATCGATTTTATCAAGCATCTTAAAAAAGCCGGTATCAAGGAAATGGAGCTCACTTCTTTCGTTTCGCCAAAATGGGTCCCGCAAATGTCAGACGCACCTTCTGTAATCGAGGAATGCCTGGATGATGAGACACGAAACTATGTACTGGTGCCAAATCAGAAAGGAATTGACCGCCTGCTCGGAACAAAATGCAAAAACGCGGCTGTATTTGTTGGAGTGAGCGACTCATTCAATAAGAAGAATATCAATAAAACGACTGAGGAAAGCCTACTTGAGCTGGAACCGATCATCCGTGATCTGAAGGGAAAAGGTTTCTTTGTACGCGCCTGCATCTCCACCTCTTTCTATTGCCCGTATGAAGGAAAAGTGGAAGTGAAGGATGTTGTGGCATTATGTAAAAGGTTTGAAAGCTTCGGAGTCGATGAACTCAGTGTGGCAGATACCATCGGGATGGCCAATCCGAAAGAATCCTACGAATTATTTTCAGCATTAAAGAAAGCGCTGCCAGGCATGATGCTCACAGCGCATTTCCACAACACAAGAGGAATGGCGCTTGCGAACGTCTTCGCTGCCCTTCAAGCGGGTGTTGACCGCTTCGACACATCAGCAGGCGGACTCGGAGGCTGTCCATTCGCACCAGGAGCATCAGGTAACGTTGCAACAGAGGATGTCGTGTACATGCTCGAGCAGATGGGAATCCAAACCGGAATCAACCTGAAACGCGTCGTTTACGCATTGGAAAACGTGCTGCCCCACTTGGATAAGCAGTATGAGAGCCAGTATTTTAAGCTCCAGGGGACAGGTCCTCTCACACAGGTGTAATCCATGGGTACGGATCCATATGTCCTTCTCTATGCATAAATCTTCCTTTCATAACCCACATTAACAAATGAAAAAACGGAAGGGAGATTTCTCATGACAAAGCACAAACAGAATGGTCCTAGCCAAAAAGGTCAACCTAACGCAGAAAGCGCAAAACAGGTCGTTTCCGCTGAAGAAGTGGAACGCGCGACTCACCCTACAAAACGCCAGAACTCGGAGCAATAGAAAATGGGGGCTGCTTTATCCGGCAGCCTTTTTGAAACTGTAGTACCGTTCTAATCACTCTTCTTAGGGATTATGATGGGCTTTTCATTCCGAGGCCAGCTTCAAAAAACCCATCATCACGCTTATGATGGGCTTTTTATACGGAGTTCGGCATCAAAAAAACCGTCATCGCGCTTATGATGGGTTTTTTATACGGAGTTCGGCTTCAAAAAACCCGTCATCCCGATGATGATGGGCTTTTCATACCGTGGTCTTCTTCAAAACTCTCCTCATCCAACTTTTGATGGACAATCCTCTCTTAAATCTCTACAAAAAAATTTTCCCTACTCATATGGTAAAATTAACTAGAAATCTATTAATTGCCAGGGGGATGTTTATGATTATCGGAATGCATCACGCGCAAATCACCATACCAAAGGGTGCTGAGGAAGAAGGAAGAAATTTTTACTGCAAGGTATTAGGTTTAAAAGAAATAGAAAAACCAGATCCGTTAAAAGGTCGGGGTGGGTTTTGGCTGCAAGTAGGAGATAGGGAGGTCCATGTAGGAACGGAAGATGGATTTGATCGAAATTCAACCAAGTCCCATATTGCTTATCTTGTACAAGATGTGTCCCATTGGAGAAAGGTACTAGAAGGGAACGGTACGAAGATCCTTGAATCTGTTGCCATCCCGAATTTTGAACGGTTCGAATTCCGGGACCCCTTTGGAAACAGAGTGGAGATTATTTCGGAAGTGTAAAAAAAGGTAATGCTCTAGAGGCACAACTCTAAAGCATTACCTTTTTTTATACTTTTCTTTTCCGTTATCTTTCCATTCCATCTCTTCGCTCTCCACCAATTCTTCAATTGTACTCAAGTGATTCTGTTCACTTATTATCTGATAATCATTAATGTAGTATTGGTCTACAGCATAGGAAAGTCTATTCGTTTCAAGCAGGTTTCCTTTCTCGTTTACTACAAGGAATTCCACCTCATATTTCTTCCACGGCTCACCTGTGTCTGTCACCTTTTTCAATTTTAGCCCCTTTAAATCTGCTAGAACCCGATCAATCTCTTCCTTGTCTTCGATTGTAATTCTGCCAAGCTCCTCTGGAAATTCGTCGGTTGTTTCATTCACATGAATTGATATGCTTCTAATCGTGGTTTCCGCGCCAAAGTACTCGGCATTCCACTCATCAAATGTTGTATATTTTAATTGATACACTAAAATGGCACCACCAATTGCAACTACAATAAAAATTAATCCCATTGCTAATTTCTTCTTATGTGATAAGAAGTAATATCCGCATGCCAGAAATACTCCGAAAAACAAGATATCCGTATACACCAATAGCTGCTCTAAAAAACTCACCATCGCCATCCCCCCTTCTGAAATCTCTATCTATATTTACGTTGAAAATTGAGGAAAGTTTCAGAAAACGGGGACAGGTCCCTCGTCCCTATCCTATCCACCTCCATTCATAGTGAACAAACCTTAATCCTGCTATTGAACTATTCAATATAAATACGCATCTCACTTTTTCCTCTCCGTGGGACAATGGACCTGTCCCCTCTTTACATCAATTTCTCCCCTGCAGGAAAAGGTAAAAGTAACCCGCCTAAAAGGAGATGTCGATTTGAATATTAAATGTATAACTGCTCTATTATTCTCTATACTCTTTATTTTTCCTGCTTCTTCGATTGAGCCCCATGCAGCATCCATGCCAAAACCACCCGAGCAATCAAGGGAAGAGCTGTATCACGATATGTTTCTTACCTTACTTTCAAAAGAAATAAATGTAGCAGTAGCGGACTACTATTCGGAGTATTTAACCATCTCTCCAATGGTTTATGGATATATGGTGGATGTGATCAGTGCGGAGAGAGTGGCTGGGTACCGCTCCTTCGGCTTCACAGTCACCCTTGAAGTAACACCGGTCGTTGGTCCTCATCTGTCTGTCGGAATGGACCGCCTGAAGTTTGATATCGGCCCAGCAGGAGGAAAGCTGCTGGCTTATAAACATTTGGAGACCCATGAGCTTCCTGATAATTGGAAGCATATATTAAAAAACAGTTCGCCATAAATTTCTTCACCTTCCCATTTCCCTCCCTGCTCTTCCAAATGGTAAACTAAGGTATATATTTACATTTTGGAGGTTAGCTCAGTGAATCAATTTAAACGGCTGCTTATCGTCCTAGGCATCATTCTATCCTATGTCCTGTTTGTCGGAATCTTTTTTACAAATAAGGTAATGTATATACGTAAAAAGACAAATGAAGAAATCCTCGAGCGTGAAATGAGGCTTGGGCATTATAAGGAAGAGGTCCTCTCCACACTTCCCAAAAAAGAACTTACCATTCCTTCCCCTCTCGGCTATAACATTTATGGGGAGTTATACGATGTACCTCATTCCAAACGGTATATGATCTTCAGTCATGGGGTGACACAAAATACGCTGAATTCCATCAAATACATGAATATCTTTCTAGAAAGAGGGTGGAATGTTGTCTTGTATGATCACCGCCGTCACGGAAAATCCGGTGGGAAGACGACGAGCTTTGGCTTTTATGAAAAGCACGATTTAAAAGCGGTGGTGGACTGGGTACGGGACCAGGCACCCGCCGACGCAGTGATTGGGGTCCATGGTGAATCGATGGGTGCGGCAACTTTGCTTATGTATGCGGGCGGCTTGGAGGACGGTGCTGATTTCTATATCGCCGACTGTCCTTTTTCTGATCTTGAGGAACAGCTTTCCTATCGGTTGAAGGCTGACTTCCGGATACCAAAGCACCTTGTCATGCCGATTGCCAATACGTTCCTTCGATTAAGGGATAAGTATTCCATCAGGGACGTCTCCCCTATCAACGTGATTGAAAACATTGATAATCCGGTGCTTTTCATCCACAGTGAGCCTGATGATTTCATACCAATCATGATGACGCAGCAGCTTTTCGAGAAAAAGAAGGATAAAAAGAAGCTGTATGTAGCAAAAAACGGAAGCCATGCGATGAGCTATTCAGAAAACCGCGAGGAATATGAAAAGGCGATTGATGAGTTTTTGGAGGAGATCGGCTATGGAAATCAACAGAATTTTCAACCGAAAGAATAATTTCCCTCTCATAAAAGAACGCTATCCATAGTGATAACTTTTAAGGAGAGATCTTAATGGACGAACAGATCAAAGAATTAAACGCATTCCTAGAAGGCGAATTCATGGGCATCCATGCCTACGAACATTATATCCAGAACACACAGGATGAAGCAATGAAAAAGGACCTCCAAGCCATTCAGCAGAACCACAAAATGCACGCCATCTTTGTGGCAGAGCGAATACAGAACCTTGGCGGGACTGCAGTCGATGATGTCGGGTTAGTCGGGGCGTTCCAGGAGCGAGTTGCTCAGGTAAAAGGATATCCAAAGGACAAGGAATCAATCATCAATGGGGCCATCAAAGGTGAGGAATTCGGTTCCGACATGATGGCAGAGTTTGTAAAAGGCGATCTGGACCAGGAGAGCCAAAGCATGGTCCAATCGATTTTGGCAGAGCATAAAAAGCATATCGAGATGCTGAGTAAGCATTTGCAATAAGAAGAGAGCAAGCATTCGGATAGACGAATGCTTGCTTTCTCTATTTGCAGCAAAAATAAAGCAAGTTCGTCATGTCTTGTTTAGTTGGGAATCCTAGGAGCATATCCTGCCATCGCACGTGATTGCTGAAGATTGACATCATCTTCTGTGCTATTAATCCAAGAAGATGCAGCACGCCATCTAAAGGCTGACCTTTCATCGTTTCACCACAAATGAAAGGATTTTTTTCGGCAAAAAGCATATTTGAATATAATTTTCACCATAATATAGATAACCATGAAGGGCTTTAAGTGATGAGGTGATTATATGTCCTTTATACAACGGTTCTTAAAAAATAAACATGAGAAACAAGAAAAAGGTCCTCAAGATATTAACCATTTAATTACTAAAGCAAAAAAATCCAGTGATTTTGGGCAACTTTCACTTATAAATAAAGCAGGACATTTCATCCTTTCTTACTACAACACACTAATTGATCGAGAACAGTTTCAGTGCAAAGTATTATATGTTTTTCAAGAACAGTCTTTTGATATTGGTCACATAAAGAACATTGAGGATATTAGGAATACGATTCCCATTGATGATATTTTGATTACAGACAACATCGAAGTGATCGAATCGAAATTCCTTAAAGGGTATGCTATTCTCCAAATGAAAGAAAATGATTCTAAGTGTGCATTAATTAATTTATCCAATGAAAAAGTTGGGTTGCGTGAGCAAAATAACGTTGAAAATGAGTTCAGCGTCATAGGACCTCAAATCGGGTTTGTTGAAAATGTCGATATCAATGTACACTTACTAAGGCAGCAAATCAATACACCTAATTTAGTTATCAAAGACATTCACATAGGGTCGATGTCACATACTAAAGTCATCATCGCTTATATTGACGGGATTACAAATGAGCAGCATATTCAAACGATGACTCAACGATTACAGAATATCGATTTTGATGTGGTTTTTGATTCCTCTCAGCTTCATCAAATCATAACCGATAATTCCATAACACCTTTTCCGCTACTTCTTTCCACGGAACGTATTGATAGAACGGTTTTTGCTTTGATTAGCGGACAAGTAGCAGTTTTTAGTAATGGATCTGCTTATGCCATCACTGGCCCCTCCACAATACTGGATTTTTTTGTTTCCCCTGAAGATTACTATTTACCTTGGATTATTGCGTCTTTTTTTCGTTTGATACGTATCTTTAGTGTTCTATTCTCAGTTTTTGCAACCTCTATATACATAGCTGTTTTGACATATCACTATGAAATGATTCCAAAAGTGTTACTCGGCCCCCTTAGCTTTTCACGTCATAACGTTCCGTTTACACCGGTACTAGAAGTACTTTTTTTGGAATTGACGATTGAACTTTTACGTGAAGCAGGAGCACGATTACCTACTAAGGTGGGACAGACGCTTGGAATCGTAGGAGGTATCGTAATAGGCCAGGCCTCCGTTGAAGCGGCACTTACAAGCAATGTATTGCTTATTATTGTTGCCTTATCTGCTTTGGCTTCTTTTACTACACCGATTTATAAAATGTCGAACACCATACGCTTTTTACGTTTTCCTTTGATCATATTAGCATCCATATGGGGCGGATTAGGGATTGTTTTAGGAATAAGCTTTTTGATTGTTCATCTGACACGTTTAGAATCATTAGGTACACCCTATACCGTTCCCTTATATCCATTCAGGCGTAAAGATTTTGCGGATAGCATTATACGTTCGTCCTATAATGTCACTTCAAAACGACCAAGTTATTTACGTCCTCGATCACTTTGGAGATATCATCCAAGTGACCAGATCAAAAAGAAAAACGATTTTGAAGATTAATCAGAATATAATTGACGAGGTGAGATATGAACTCACGGTTTTTCTTTGCGATTAGCATCATTGTCTTCCTAACTGGGTGCGAGAATGAAAGGACTATTGATAAAATTCAGATTATCGAATCGATTGGTTATGATCAGCATGAGGAGGAAATCAAGGGAACTGCTATCTATCCTACGTTCACAGAAAAAGGACAAACCAAATTAAATATCTTGACGACAAAATCTGCTGCATATGATGATATCATCTCAAGAATGAATACAAAGTCTGCGAATCCAATCGAAATAGGCCAATTACGTTTAGTATTGTTCGGCAAGAAGTTTGCGGAACAAGGGATATATCCGGTTATTGAAAGCCTTAAACGGGATCCTGTTGTGGGAAGTCGAATGCAGTTGGGTATAGCCGAACATACAGCAGAAAATATATTAATATCAGGTAAAAATACAAACCTTCCCTTCCATTTAAGCGATAAAATTAATCAGAATATACAGAATGGAAATTTGCCCAAAATGAATTTACACCTTTTTTTGGAAAATTTCTACAGTAAAGGCAGAGATCCATATTTGCCTTACTTTACCATAGAGGAGGAAAGTGCCCACATTAATGGATTAGCTTTATTTAAGAATAGCAAGTATATAAATCATATAGATTTAAACCAATCATTTATTGTAAAAATGCTAATTGACGGAGCCAAAAATGGACGTTATCACATCAAAATCAATGAAAATAAAAAGGATGGTTTTATTTCATTAAAAAATCTTGATGCAAAAGCTCATTATACAATTAGTCAAACCGATCAATTTCCGAACATATCTATCGATTTAACGATGAATACTCAGATAAAAGATGTCCCACCTTGGCTTAATGTAACCGTAAATAAAGATATCCTAAAAATCGAAAATATTATAAATAAACACTTTAATGAAGAAGTCCCGCAATTAATCTCGTTGTTTCAAGAATACCAAGTAGATCCAATCGGGTTTGGAGACATGGTTAGAGCAAAATCAAGAAAGTGGAATCATAGCAGGTTTTACGATATGTATCCCCATCTCAAAATTACAGTCAATGCAAAGGTGAATATTATACAAACAGGTGTCGGGGAGTAAGGATTTCATTTTTGAAAAGGAGGGGAATAAGTTGCACACTTTAACCGAGGAACGATTTTTAGTATCTCCTTTTTTCGTTTTCTTTCTGATTTACTCCAATATTATTGGTGTGGGAATCATGAGTTTCCAAAAAGATATTATAAGGAGTGCCGGTTACGATGCATGGATTTCCGTCCTATTATCCGGTATAAGCATTCATGTTTTAGTTTGGATGATATATCGCATTCTTACAATTGCTAATAACGATATCATTTATATCCATCAATTTTGCTTTGGGAAATGGATTGGCGGGTTATTAAACGTTTTTATCATCATCTATTTTCTCGTAGTGGCATTGATTGTATTCCGTGTTTATATTGAGGTTATTCAAGTTTGGATGTTTCCTTTAATGAAGACATGGCAAATTAGCTTGATTTTTCTATGCCTCCTTTATTACATTGTTTCCGGTGGGTTTCGTGTGATTACAGGTGTGTGTTTCTGGGGGACAGTTATACCTTTTGTTTTTCTGTTTCCCCTTTTATTCTTTTCCTTAGAATTTGCCCATTTCAATCATTTACTGCCTCTTTTTAATCACTCTTTTTATGAAATATTAGGATCATCTAAAAAGATGGTGTTTCAGTTTCTTGGCTTTGAGACTTTACTCATGTTCTACCCATTTATCAAGAATCCTGAAAAATCAAAAAAATGGGCTCATTTCGGGGTTTTGTTTACAATCTTCTTATACCTATCCATAACAATCATCACTTTTGTTTTCTATAATGAAGAGCATCTCAAACATACGATTTGGCCGACCTTAACTTTACTTAAAATTGCGGAAATTCCTTTCATAGAAAGAGTTGAATATATTGTCGTTTCCTTATGGTTCCTTGTCATATTGCCTCACATTAGCCAACATCTATGGGCAGTCTGCCGCGGACTCAAAAAGTTAGTAAATATCAAACAACGTATCAGCTTACTCATTTGCCTCTCTTTATTCTTTTTGTTCTCTAATGTATTGGAGAGCCACAAACAGATAGAACAATTAGCTGATTTATACTCATCTGTCAGCTTATACTTTATCTATTTGTATGTCCCTTTTCTCTTTTTATCGATTAACATAAAAAACAAACTAACCAAATAGGGTTTTGGTGCGAGAATAATTCGATTAGGATATTAACTTTCCCCGATAAAAAAACTGTATGGAATAAATTCTACACAGTTTTTTTGAAATTCCTATTAAATTGTCTGCTACTCCAATAAGAGTCCTTTTTTAAAGTGTATGTGAATTTTCAAATAATATCCAATGGCATTTTCCTAGTAGGTTCAGGAAATACATGATCAATTCTACTGAGGTCTTCTTCAGTTAACTCAATTGTTGCTGCTTCAGCATTTGCTAAAACATGTTCTTGTTGAACCGCTTTTGGAATAGCGATGACGTTATTCGAACGGATGGTCCAAGCAAGAGCGATTTGTAACGGTTGGACATTGTATTTGTCAGCAATATCAAGAATAACTGGATCGTTTAAAAGCTGCCTTCTTAAAGAGCCTCCTTGAGCAAGGGGACTGTAGGCCATGATTGGCATGTTATGTTCACGCTGCCATGGTAAGAGATCGAAGTCGATTCCTCTTGAACCTAAATGGTATAGCACTTGATTCGTCACGCAATTTTTTCCATTCGTAGTGTTCCATAGCTCTTCCATATCAACAGTGTCAAAATTAGAGACGCCCCATCTTAATATTTTCCCTTCTTCACGTAGCTTTTCCATTCCTTCAATTGTTTCCTCTAAAGGAACACGTCCTCTCCAGTGGAGAAGATATAAGTCCAAGTGGTCTGTTCCGAGTCGTTTTAAGCTGTTTTCACATGCTTTTGAAATCTTATCCAAACCTCCATGATGGGGATACACTTTTGACACTAAAAAGACATCTTTTCTGCGTCCTTTAATGGCTTCGCCAACTAAGCGTTCAGAATCGCCATTTCCGTACATTTCAGCAGTGTCAATAAGTTTCATACCCAAGTCTACGCCGAGCTGCAAGGCTCTTATTTCTTTGTCTTTTACTTGGGGATTTTCCCCCATGTACCATGTTCCTTGTCCTAATCTAGGTAAAGAAGTGCCGTCAGGCAGGGTTACCCCGTGTTTGGCTAATGCATTTTTAATTTCCGCTCTTTTCTTTTCATCCATTATGCTCGATCCTTTCTTTTATGTATTTGGGTATCATATAAGTAGAAAATTGACGTCTCATCGTATAAATGCACGAAATGGCCATTTCTGTTTCCGACGGTGCAAAAAAACAAAGAAAGTGAGGATGCCCTATAGGTTTCTGGCACTTTGAATCATCCTCACGACTTCTATTTAAAAATCGACTTTGGTATCCAAGGATTAGATCAGATGTGCTCCTCCACGATAAGAACCGATGTTCCAGTTGTATACCCATTTTTTGCTACGTACACATAGGTTTCAGCTATATCCTTAGGTTGAGCAACACGCCCGACAGGTAATTGCCTAGCAATCTCATGGTGCATACCTTGTCTTTGTACTTCTGGCATTCCTCCATAATGAGGAGTAGCAACAATACCAGATGATACCACGTTCACTCTAATAGGTGCCAGGTCTACTTAAATAGGTTCGTAATTAGTGAAGCTATTTTTTTGCCCATGTTCATTAACCTCCTTAAAATTATAGAACAGAATAAAAAACATTTCATTTCTATAACCTGCTCTTATTATCTTCATTAGAAGTTGATTTTATCTCCATTGTAAGCCGCAATGAAGATTTTTTTCATGTCCTCTACGGATACTTCCCTTGGATTCGATGGAGTACATGGATCTTCAACAGCTCCTGCTGCCATCTGGTCCAGATGTTTTTCAAATTCTGCTTCATCCACGCCAAATTCCTTTAGTGTTAATGGCAGATTCAAGGATTTGTTCAAACTGCGGAGAAGTTCTGTTAACGAATCGATCAATTCGTCATCTGTATTTCCGTTTAAGCCCAGCATCCTTGCGATATCCGCATACCTCGAACTTTCCGCCTTTTTATTATAGTCAATAACATACGGCAGATATAGGGCATTTGCTGTCCCATGTGGAATTTTAAAAATTGCTCCGCTCTTATGAGCTAAGCTATGGACAATTCCTAAAAACCCGTTTGAAAAGGCCATCCCGGCAATGGCTTGGGCATAATGCATTTCTGCTCTTGCGTTTTTATCACCCGCTGCGGATTTTTCAATATTGTTTACCACCTGCTTGATGGACTGCATCGCCAGCGGATCGCTAAAAGAGTTGTGCAGGGTGGACACATATGCTTCAATGCCATGTGTCAAGGCATCCATCCCTGTATAAGCTACAATCGAAGCTGGCATAGAATAGGCCAGCTCCGGATCTATAATCGCGATATCTGGTGTGATTTCATATCCAAAAACTGGATACTTTACTCCCTTATCATAGTCAGTAATAACGGAAAATGGTGATACATCTGTACCCGTACCGCTAGTAGTCGAAATCGCGATAAAGCGTGCTTTTTTCCTTAATTTTGGCAGTACATTGGGAGCCTTGATTTGATCAAACGGCAGATCCGGATTTTCATAAAAGATCCACATTAGCTTTGCTGCATCAATCGGAGATCCGCCGCCGGCAGAAATAATCCAATCAGGCTGAAATTCTTCCATTTTCTTGCCGCCGTTTTGAGCGGTTATAATGGATGGATCGTTTTCAACGCCTTCGATTAGCTTAGTTTCAATACCAGCCTCATGTAAATAAGCTTGGATTTTATCGAGATAACCCGATTTTTTAATTGATTGACCACCAATAACAATGGCCGCTTTTTTCCCTTCAAGGGTTTTTAATATTTCTAGGGATCCTTCCCCAAAATAAACGTCTCTCGGAATCGTAAATCGGTTCATGTGTGTCATTTCTCCTTTTCTGTTGTTTAGGGTAACCTCAACTTTATGGTTCCCTTATTCATTTTTTAAAATAGAGTGCGTCATTAGTGTTTCCCATCATAATTGTATCTAATGAACATACTCAGGTTCCCTCTCAACAGTGGCCCTTAATATATCTTCTGCTTCGATTTCAAGTAATTTCTCCAAGAACCTTATGGTTCCTAATACTGATTGAATATCCCCCTCTGTCTGAACGTCTTCCGTTTTCTTTTGAACAATCAGTTCATTGATAACTTGTTTGAAAGCCTGGGTCTTTATGAGCCAATCTCCAATCAGTTCCTTTGTTGCGTCTTTCTCTCCTTCATTTTTGACAGCAAATAAACTTTCCGTTTTTGTTTCTGCGAGCGTTAAGGAACCGAAATCGGTATCCATGCGGATACGAAAATAATTTTTTCTACTGTCATAATATCTTTCTTCCTTTAATAAAAAATACTCTATCCCAACTGTGATTTCATAAAAAAGTTCTGTCTCTGTAGGATAATGAAGATCTTTTACATCAATACTTTTTACAACATCTAAATAGGTCTCTAAACCATTTTGGGTACTAATGATTTTTGCATCCTTTACATTCATGATTTCACTCCCTTTTTTACTATACGGATTGTTTTAATATTTTTGGTTGTTTGCTTTGTAAAAATCACTCAATATCAGCCTAATTGCTTTTTTCGACTTCATGTCCGCCAAACTCGTTCCGAAGAGCAGCTACCACTTTCCCGGTAAAGGTGTCATGATCCAAGGAGCGATAGCGCATCAAAAGAGACATGGTAATCACAGGGATGGCTGCCTGCAAATCCAAAGCCGTTTCCACTGTCCACTTTCCTTCTCCTGAAGAATGCATGGTTCCTTTAATTTGTTCTAAGTTGGCATCTTTAGAAAATGCACGTTCTGTTAAATCCATGAGCCATGAACGAATGACTGAGCCGTTATTCCAAACTCTTGCCACTTTTTCATAGTCAAAATCAAACCCGCTTTTCTCTAGCACTTCAAATCCTTCGCCAATCGCAGCCATCATCCCATACTCGATTCCGTTGTGGACCATTTTTAAGAAATGGCCGCTGCCTGCTGGACCAGCGTATAAATATCCATTTTCTACCGCTGTGTCTCGAAATATAGGTTCAACCACACTCCAAACTTCAGCATCCCCGCCGACCATGTAACAAGCTCCATTACGCGCACCTTCCATCCCTCCGGAGGTACCCACATCCATAAAATGTATACCTGATTCCTCTAGCTGCTCATAGCGGCGAATGGAGTCCTTATAATGTGAATTACCAGCCTCGATTACAATATCTCCTTTACTCAAGTTTGGAGTGATCTCATTTATTACTGAATCGACAACAGCGTGCGGAACCATGATCCAGATAATCCTGGGGGATTCCAGGGTTTTAATAAGATCCTTATAGCCCGATGTTTCTAAAGCACCGTACTTACTGATTTCTTCTACAGCATTATCATTTAAATCGAAGGCGGCTACTTCGTAGTTGTGGTCAATTAGATTTTTCCCTAAGTTTAACCCCATTTTCCCTAACCCGATTAATCCAACTTTCATCCTCTTGTCCTCCCGTACTATTCGTGTTGTTATCCTATTTTTAATGTTTTTACTGATTGATTTTTGAATTAATCCCATACTTAGACCCTTGGTATTCCCACCAATAAAACCCGTCCTCTTTTAAAAGTTCATCCGAAGCATCCGGTCCCATCGAACCTGAACGATACAAATATAAGGGAACTGTGTTTTCCTCAAACGCTTCTAAAACTGGCTGCACCCATTTCCACGATAATTCCACTTCATCCCAGTGGGCAAAGAATGTCGAGTCACCGCGTAAGGCATCAAAGATTAAGAGTTCATAAGCTTCGGGTATGTCTTTTGCTCTGGTTGAAAAATCAATTGAAATAGGCTCAATATCTCCGTTTTTTAGCGGATTCTTACTATTCAATTGCAACGATATCCCTTCATTGGGATTGATATCGACAATTAATAGATTTGGTACCGTTTGTTGATCGGATCCATTCAATTCCTTAACTGGATTTTTAAACTCAATGACGATACGTGTTGACTTTTCCTTCATTCTCTTTCCGGTACGAATATAGAAAGGAACTCCTCGCCAAAAATCATTATCAATCCACAGGCGGGCTGCAACAAAAGTATCATTGACAGAAGAAGATTCAACTCCTGGTTCCTCCCTGTATCCAACCACTGGATTATGATTCATTTCTCCAGCAATATACTGGCCGCGGACAACTTGAGAACCGGCTTCCTCTTTCTCAAAACGCCGTAATGATTCCATCACTTTTCTCTTTTCATTCCGGATATCTGCTGCGCTTGTCGTTTTTGGCAAATGCATTGCCGTCATCATCAACATTTGCAGCATATGATTCTGGAACATATCGCGGATGGCTCCTGCTTGATCATAATAGCCCGCTCTGTCTTCTACTCCAACCGTTTCACTAGCAGTTATTTGTACATTGGCTATGTGCTGATTATTCCATAAGGATTGAATCACAGGATTGGCGACTGTCAATGCTTCGAGGTTTTGAACCATTGTTTTGCCAAGATAATGGTCTATCCTGTATATTTGCTCTTCGCTAAAAGATTTGCCCAGCCTATGATTTAAATCTTGGGCGGAAACTATATCATGACCAAAAGGCTTTTCAATAATAAGGCGATTCCATCCATTAGCCGTTTTCAAATTGCTTTCATTAATGTTAGAGGCGATTACATCGAAAAACTCGGGTGCAACAGACAGATAGAATAATCGATTTTCAGGAATGTTTAACTCCTGTTCACGCCTTTGAACCAAATTAAGCAGTTCTTGATACCCTTCCACATCCGTTACATCTAATTGGCTGTAACGAAACGCGTTGATAAATTCATTTAATTTAGCTTTATCTTCGAGAAAGCGTCTAGAGAATGTTCTTAATGAATGTTCTACATTTGTTTGAAATGTATCATCCGTTAGGTCTCTTCTGCCCAAACCAATAATCGAAAATGATTGGGGCATCTTTTGATCTAAAAACAAATTATAAAGGGCTGGATAAATTTTTCTTTTGGCTAAATCGCCCGTTGCTCCAAACAAAACAAATGTCATTGAATCCACTTTTTATTCCTCCATTTTTCAAAACATATTCCAATAGAAAGGATAGGTACACACCTGATTTTTCTCCCATCTTGCACAATGAAAGTGAACTCCCGGAAATGGTCATGGCCGCATTGGGGGCATTGATTATTTATAGTAATCGTTAAGCATCTTTCGCAAACTTTTCGATGCTTTGCTATTGGCCTTAACAAAACCGCTTCATGCTTCTGTTTTCATTAGTTGACGATCAATCTTGAATTAGGATCTGTAACTTCCACTTAAAAACTGTATTTTATATTATTACAGTTCAAATAAAAAAATAGATTTATCTTAAATTCGATTTTATTTACAAAATACAAAAGTGAATTCTTCATTCCCGCTTTTAAAAATTCTAATGGTATATATGTCGTTCCATCTTAACAATCGCCGCATAAAGAAGAATTCGTTGCTTATGGCTGTTAGTATAATACCTACAACAAATTATTAAAAGTACGCACTTTTATGTCATATAGTAAACAAAAAATTATTTAGTATACTTTTATACACCGTTGAGCGTTATGTGATTTTCCATTAGGGGATATAAAACAGAAAAATCCTCGTTAATGTACGAAGATTTCTCTAAATTGCCTTGGAGTAATGATTTAAATAAGAGTTTGATCAACTCATAAAAATAAGGGAGTGTCTCAGGGTTCAAGTGTAATTGTTATATTTTTTCTTAATGCAGACTTTCTAACCTTGTCTTTTAGACAGAAACTTATCAAACCTTCTAGAAGTTTATAACAGGTAAGCCAATATTACGATTTATTGTTAGAAAGGTTGGCTTTCGGTAATATAAGTGACCTATCTATACCAGATGTTTCACAAACATAGGATGCCTCCATAATAGCTGATGGATCTGCTGCTAAAACGACACTTTTTAATTTGGAAAAAATAAACCTGTTCGTAATACAATAAATAATCTTCTTTCTTTCCCCTAAAAACCCGCCTTCTCCATATAAAAAAGTGATGCTGATATTTAAATGATTGATAATGCTTTCTCCAACTTCATCCGGTTTTTCTGAAATGATCATGACAGATTTCCCATGATTTAATCCGTCTAAAACATAATTAATCATTTTCGTCACTATATAAAAAACCGCCAGAGAAAGCATGGCCTGTTCCAATGAATAGACAAGCGCTGCAATCGTAAATATGAAAGCATTCACAACTAACAAAAATGAGGAAATCGGAAATCGATAGTGTTGGTTAAACCATATGGCCAGCATTTCAGTGCCATCTATTGCACCGCCAAACTTTACAACGATTCCTATCCCAACACCTAAGATTACCCCACCGTATAAAACAATTAATACTTCAGATTGAGTAATAGGAGGAATCGATTTAAAAAATACTAAACCAACGGTAGTAATGATATTAGCATATAGAGTTCTAATGACAAAGGATTTACCCACTTCTTTAGCTGTGAAAATTAAGATTGGAATATTTAAACCCAAAAATACTACATAAATTGGGATTCCCCATAAAGCATTGGCCATTATCGATAACGCTGTTACACCCCCATCTACTAGCCCGTTTGGTGCTAATATCGTTTCTAATCCCATAGCAACGATTGACGCCCCCAAAGTTAAAAAACCATACTCAACAATTCTTTTCATTATCTCACCTGAAAATATGTATTTTTATTGATTCCCTACTATAAAACAGTTCAACTTAAATCCTCTACAACACAGGAATATTATTTACCTTTTTCCAGATTGTACTCCTTTATTTCCTTTATTCACTGGATCATTGCAAATAATATTCCACTTTTGACCGAACAACAGGATAGACTTTTCGTTAAACAATGAAGTCTTCTAGTTCGCTTAATGCTCTCCATAAGAACCTCCAGCTCACCAAATCGTTTCGTACCCTCTTTTCCTAATTGCCACAAAATCACCATTTTCCATTTACCGCCAATAACATACAGCGTTAATTCTTTTTCACAGTTAAACATTTTGTCCTGCATACGTGACATTTGTTTCACCTCTACTTCTGTATAGAATAACGCATAGTATACTTTTTAACACTATGTAAAAATAAAGTGCGTACTTCCACTATTTCAATATACACATTATACTAACATTGTACCATTGTTAACATGAGCATTGGTTATTGTTCCCGGGAGAAATGAAAGTGAATAATGGGCATCATTACTACTGTGCCACAAATTAAAAATTATGAGGAGTGAAACATAAATGGAATTACAATTAGCATTAGATTTAGTCAACATTCCAGAAGCAATTGAATTGGTAAAAGAAGTAGAGGAGCATATTGATATCGTAGAAATCGGGACACCGGTTGTGATCAACGAAGGTCTTCATGCTGTAAAGGCAGTTAAAGAAGCATTCCCTAACTTAAAAGTTTTAGCAGACTTGAAAATTATGGATGCTGCAGGATATGAAGTAATGAAAGCTTCCGAAGCAGGCGCTGATATCATCACTATTCTTGGAACAGCTGAAGATATGTCAATTAAAGGTGCTGTAGAAGAAGCGAAAAAACAAGGTAAAAAAATCCTTGTAGATATGATTGCGGTAAAAGACCTTGCGGGACGTGCTAAAGAAGTGGATGCTTTGGGCGTTGATTATATTTGTGTTCACACGGGCTACGATCTTCAAGCAGTCGGAAAAAATTCTTTTGAAGACCTACAAACCATCAAAAATGTGGTTAAAAACGCTAAAACGGCCATCGCAGGCGGCATTAAATTAGAAACACTTGCAGAAGTCATTAAAGTAAATCCAGACCTTGTCATTGTAGGCGGAGGGATTACTGGACAAGATGATAAAAAAGCTGCTGCTGCCAAAATGCAACAAATGATAAAAGAAAACACGGTTACAGCAGGTTAATCCTAAGATGCAGACGACTCAGTATTTAGCAGAAATCTTGAAAGAGCTTAATCATTCAGCTGACTTAATCGCAGATGAAGAAGCTGAAAAACTCGTCAACGGGATACTTGAATCGAAAAAGGTTTTTGTCGCCGGTGCAGGCAGATCAGGATTCATGGCCAAATCCTTCGCCATGCGGATGATGCATATGGGTATTGACTCTTATGTAATCGGTGAAACGGTAACTCCCAACTTTGAAAAAGAGGATATCTTAATCATCGGATCCGGATCCGGGGAAACAAAAAGCTTAGTCTCCTTAGCTGAAAAAGCAAAAAGCATTGGTGGTAAAATTGCAACTGTCACGATATTCCCTGATTCCACTATTGGACAGTTAGCAGATATTACCATTAAGTTGCCTGGATCACCGAAAGACCAATCAGAGGGCGATTATAAAACCATCCAACCAATGGGCTCACTATTTGAGCAGACCCTTTTACTTTTTTATGATGCCGTCATTTTGCGATTCATGGAGAAAAAGGGATTAGATACCAATAAGATGTATGGCAGACATGCCAATCTTGAATAAAACATAGTTCTAAGAATGAAATAATCAAAAGACAGCAGACATTCTAACTTTGCTGTCTTTTGGTTAGTCTTTAAAACTTCAATTTGTTATTATTAACATTTATTCTATAAAATCTTATTTAAGGGATGATAGCATGATTTCATTAAAAGGAAAAACAGCTTTAATTACTGGGGCAGGCAGAGGAATCGGGCGTGCTACTGCTATTGCGTTAGCGAAAGAAGGCGTTCATCTAGGATTGATTGGATTAACGATGTCTAATCTTGAAAAGGTAACCGCGGAACTAGAGCAATATGATGTGAACGTTTCAGCAGCAACAGCAGATGTAGCCGATCTTGAAGCAGTCCATCATGCTGTTGAACACATCAAATCAGATCTGGGTGCTATTGATATTTTAATAAACAATGCAGGTATAGCTAAATTTGGCGGTTTTCTTGATTTAACTCCTGAAGAATGGGAAAACATCATCCGAGTAAACTTGATGGGTGTATATAATGTAACAAGAGCCGTTTTACCTGATATGATTGAAAGAAAATCAGGAGATATTGTGAATATCTCCTCAACTGCGGGCCAAAAAGGAGCACCTGTAACAAGTGCTTACAGCGCTTCTAAATTTGCTGTTTTAGGACTAACGGAATCACTCATGCTAGAGGTAAGAAAGCATAATATCCGTGTAACGGCTTTAACACCAAGTACCGTTGCAACTGATTTGGCAATTGAAACCAATCTTATCAGTGGAAATCCTGAAAATGTTATGCAACCAGAAGATTTAGCTGAGCTGCTTGTAGCCGGGTTAAAGCTTCATCCAAGAGTCCTTGTAAAGACTGCAGGTTTATTTTCAACTAATCCTTAACTTGAGAAGCGATCGACTCTTCTTGTCTATATCGGATAAGAAGCAGGAACCTAGTTGTAGAGTGTACTCTTTGTTTAAAAATAGGTATTAGTCAGCTTGAAGAAGATGATCTCTGCATTATACAGGGATCATCTTTTTTAGGTTCCATTGATACCTGATATAGTTTGGTTGTGATTCATATGTGGAAGTTAAAAATTTTATCATCTAAAATTTTTAACAAATATAATTTATTGTTAATGGTTAACCTATTTCTGTAAAAGTTAGGAGGCTTGAAAAATGGAACAGGTTAATCACCAAGAAAGAATTAATGCCTCAGAATATGGTATCATCTGGTCGCAATATGTAAATGATAGTATGTCACGTTGTGTTCTTCGCTATTTCTTAAATGATGTTAAGGATGAAAATACTCGTGGTTTACTACAATTTTCCTTAGAATTATCAGAGACCCATATAGAAAGAACGAAACAATTTTTAATCCAAGAAAACTATCCCATTCCGATAGGATTCACAGATGATGATGTAACTGTAAACGCCCCTAGTTTATTTACGGATACATTTAAGGTGATTTATTTGCAAATTATGGCCATACATGGCTTGACGAGATATGCTGGTGCAACAAGCGTTTGTATTCGAGAAGATGTCAGAAAATATCTTATTGAATGTACTTCTCAAACATTGGAATTATATGATAGGGTCACTACCGTGGCTTTATCAAAGGGAATTCTTAGTAAGCCGCCTACATTAAATAACAAACAAAAGATTGATTTTATTAGGAAACAGAACTATTTAACTGGCTGGTTCGGAAAGCGAAGACCGATAAATGCAATCGAAATCAGTGGTGCACACCTTAATATGCAAAAAAATATGGTGAAAATGGTTTTAGAGTTAGGATTCAGTCAAGTATGCCAATCTAAAGAAGTACGAGAGTATTTCGAACGTGCTAGAAAACTTTGTAAAAGACACTTTCATATACTGGGTTTAATGTTAGAAGAGGAGAATCTCCATAAACCAAGGATATTTGAATCAGAAGTAACCGATTCAACCGTACCTCCCTTTTCTGATAAGCTTATGCTTTTCCATATAGCAACACTACTATCTGCTGCACTTGGTTATTATGGGGAGGCTCTATCAATGTGTCAAAAAAGAGACTTGTCGGCTGATTACGCTCGAATGAATATGGAAATGGCTTTAATCGCTGAAGATGGCATGAATCTTTTAATAGAAAAAGGTTGGATGGAACAACCTCCTACTGCCACTGACCACGAAAACTTGGCGAATGATTAGAACAATGACGACTATATGGATTGAGTATGAGAAAAAGCTACATGAAGGTATGCGGGAATAAAGGAGAAAATCTAACCCCCACTTATTACCATATACTGCACGCATTCTCCACGCCGAGGTTTTCCCTGCCATGCCTCATCGGATCAATGCCCTCTCATTCCTTGGTCATGCCCATCCAAGGGGTGGAGGCCGGTAATGCAAACGGAATGGGTCTGTGCCCTTTTGTTTAAGTATCCCAGGACTCCGTGCTTTTTTCCCATGAAACGCAATTCTTTTGGTTTGGGAAATAATCGAAGTGTGGACACATTCCTTTTTACTGGATTGCGCCACATGTAATAAAAACATTAAAATTCGTTAAAAGTATTAATATCTATCGGTGAGAAAATAGAAGGCTGAGTTGTTTCAACATAAAAATAAATTTCTTCACTTAAGAAAGGAATCCGTTCCTCATTGGAAATACATTAGAACATAAATACTAATGTATGAATCTATTTGTTATCATCACTTTACCAATGTGATTGAAGCTTATTACCATTTGGATCATAAAAGTTGAAATAAGCATGACCATTATCTTCTTTTATTTCTTCCACCTTAACACCATTATCAATTAGGTGTTGATGAAATTCAGATAACTCTGGACTGGTAAAGCCAATGCTAAAGGCTGGTTTATTATCAATTGTAAAATGTGCAAATGTATCATCTTCAGCAGGAACTAAAGTAATCAAAAAAGGGCCTTCATTAATTTTAAAAATCGCAAATGGATCCTCAGTAATAGTTAATAATTGAAGTCCTAACACATCCTTGTACCATCGTGCAGACTGCTCTAAATCTCTAACAGGGATTCTAATATAATGTACTTGTTCAATGAATGATTTACTCAAAATTCATCTCTCCTTTATTTAATTGGATATAAAATATCAAAATCAAATGCCTGAATCTCATGAGCTGGTACTTCAAAAGGATTAAATGAGTCAAGTCGATTTGGTTCAAGGGAAAAAGCGTCAGTACCATTATCAATATGGTATCCTTCTTCTTTAATCCATTCACTCAGATAGTTATACCTACGATCCATTTCTGCCCTGCTGAAACAACAGCAATCGATTTTAGCATACTTTCTTTTTGGTATAGTAAAGCATTTGCACCCCTCAGGTGTATGAGCAATTTCACTCACTCTAACTCCTATCCATAGCTCAACTGTTCCATCAGATTGCACCATATTCCCTTGATTATAAAAGACAATACCCTCATTTTCTTCCATTGTTATTGAACGATCAGAAGATATGATATTCTTTAGTTTTTTCCATCCTTTTCTGATTTCCTGTCCGGCCTCAAAGTTTTCCATGCGACCGTTAACTTTTAAAGCTAGCATGTTAAACTGTTCAATAGTAACTGTATTAACTTCAAATTTTCTGCTTTTTTGATGCTTCTCTCGTTGGCCTAATAGAACTTGCAATGATTGTGGAGTTCGTTGAGGATGATAATCTTCTAAAGGAAAAATGTTTCTTACAGCTCTGTCACCCATTCATTTTGCTCCTTTCTATAATAGGTATATACATTCGCACACACACGTTATTGTCAGACGAACTTACATAAGAGGATTGATATTGAGCAAACCACTGTCTAGAATCATCTAGAATGTATTTTTCTCCACTAACGATCCAGCGGTGAATGATTTCTAAAATACCAGTAAGTGTTCCGTATGCCTTTGTTTCCAGAACAGCGAATAGCCCGCCACCCAATATCTTTTGATTAATTTTTTGAGTGTTAATATCTTCATGTCTAAAATAATTGGTAATACCATATTCACACCAATGTTCCAAGACATTTTCAGCATCATAGTTGTATGAGAAGTAAAGCAAGCAACTAGAAGAGTCTATTGAAGGGTTTGATTTTAACCATTCCGCTAAAGTTTCATCAGCTTTCTCTTGGCTACCATAACCGTAGACCCTACTATATGCCACACAAACAGATTCCTTTTTCTCTACTTTAATCATTTCAGGTATTAATTGGCGCTTAATTGGCAAATATAGTTTCATTCGAACAAGTTTCTCATTAAAGGTAATGTACTCTTCCAGATAAGTATGAGAACCTTCTGTAAACGAACTTTTAGGCAACCACTCTGAATACATTTGATTCCATAATGATAGAATACTGTAATCGCTAGTTGCTGATGTGACACCGACTGCATACAATCCACCTTGAATAGTTTTAATTTGCATTCCGGCTATTGGGTTAACGATAGGATCTTCAAAAGAAATTATTATCTCATATGCATACAGTTTTGATTTCACATCCAAAACTTCATCGTATTCTATATTTCGTCCAAAAAGCCTTATTTTTTTCTGGTCTAAATCAGAATTTTGAACTAGCTTTTGAACCACCATAAGTGCATCCTTTTCAATTCCATCTAAAAGGTTTGATGTATGTATACAACTAAATACAGTCATTTCTTTCAGTTGAATTACTTTAATATCTGGATATCTATCGAACAGATCCCGTCCCTCTAAGTAATTTATTTTTTCGTATAAATCAATCCGATCGAAACTAAAGAACATATCAGATTCTCTATATACTTTCGGAGTAATTCCAACTATTTTCTTAAATGACTTTGTAAAAGAAGCCTGTGATTCAAAACCAACTATAAGTGCAATGTCCAAGATTGATCGCTTTGAGTATTTTAGGTGGTCTGAAGCGATGCTGATTTTTCTTTTACGCATGTAGTCTTTTACTGGATACCCAGTAAGAGAGTAAAACATTCGGTATAAATGCGGGAGTGACATGGAAGCTTTTTTTGCAACTTCTTCTAACTCTATTTTCTCTTCGATATTTTCCTCTATAAAATCTATTGCTGCTTGAACACTAACTAGGTAATTCATTATTCACCACCATTTTCTAGATTCTCCAGCGATATTCTGTAAGAACACCTCCTTGTTATAACTATATCAAGGATACAGATTTTATTTTTGTCCTTTTTTATCAAAAACTGTGTTGCTTTAATACTCTCATTCTTAAATCTATAGAAATTTTAACATAAATATCCAAACAAATTCTTACCCTTAAATTGGCTATATACTCATAAAATGTTTTCACTTAATAAGGTTGCTATTTGTTGCATAGTATTTAGTCTAATATGCAATAAAAGTGTTACTCTACAATCTGGCCCAAAAATGGGAAATGAGCGCTTATCCTTGTTCCAGGATAGCGGCCGTTTCTGGAATAACTTTCTTAAATATGCTTAAATAATTATTTATTTGTCAAAGATAAACCCTCTCCCACAGGCTGGATTGAATTTAATACTGCATCTCTTACATTCTTACTTATCAACTTTTCAATAAACCATCCAACTAAATCTTGTGCAGCTAAGCAGCCAGCAGCAGTTGCGATATTACCTTCTACAACAAATGGTTCCTCAACAACGTTAACATTAAATTGTTCTAATTCCTTTTTAGCTGTTGGATAAGTAGTTGCAGTCTTCCCATTTAATAAACCAAGAGCTCCTAGAATAAGGGCTCCTGAACACATAGAACCTACTAATTGTGCAGAAGGGTTTAGATTCAGCCTTTTCAGATATTCTTCATCATTATATAGTTTCCTTGTCCCTGGTCCACTTGCAAATAAAACTGCATCTACATTATTTAAATCGTCAATTTCTGAATGAATCGGAACTGTCAAACCTGTAACGGAGAAATGACACTCTTTTGTTCCATAAATTTTAACTTTCCATCCAGGATGTTTTACACGATTAAAGAGATCCCAAGGTAAAAATACATCAATGTCAGTAAAATCATCAAACGCTACAATCGCGATTTCCATTGAATCCCCTCCCTAAAACTCCAATATATTATTCTTTGTCCTATAGCTTACAATTTCCAGGTGAACCAATTAAATTCCTTCTTACTCCATAATATCTACTTATAAACGAAAATGAGCGCTTATCCTTGTTTCAGGATAGCGCCCTTTAATTGAGTAACCCTGCCGTAATCAAGCTAAAAATAAGATAACCATTAATTGCACCCCAGCCTGTATTGTTAGCAGTATTTCCATCACCATTATGTATTTTTTTGCTAGTGAAACACAGTTCACAAAGAAAATTATTGCTATTATTGGGGTTATATACAAGAGGAAATATTCCATTATTTATTACCCTCCCTATTTTTTACTCAATAATCGCTCTCAGTTAATTTAAGTGATGTGTTTCTTTCACAAATGTTTATTTGCATTACCATCTCCCCTATTCCAAATTTCATCTAATTTCTTTGAAATCCTTAAAAGTAATATAATGATGTGAATAAAAAAACCAACTATCATTCCTACTAATGGTGCGAAAGGTCCAATAACAAAAAGTGCTATTATAGTTGGTACTATGTATCCAAGAGCTATCATTAATTTCTCCCCCAAATTTTTTTACTGATGTCTTGTTATACAATTCTCACCCTTTTGCAAAATAAAAGCTGCCAACGACTACTCCTTGTTTCACTCTTGCTCCCTTTAACATAAGACTCTGTAACAATAAATATCTGTCTATACCCCATTGTCCCATTGGTTTTATTTCTTCTTTAAAACAAAGACTTCTCTAATGAAAGCTCCTACTATTGAAGATAGAAAAATAATAACAATTAAGTTTAAAACTCTCACAAATGTATGAGGGGTGTAAATAACTACAACACTTTGAATAATCACGAGTAAACCAATAGTTACAGACATCAGTATTAAAAATTTCGGTGAAGCTTCCCTTTGCTTATCTATTACACTCGCCCCTTTTTAAATTTCAATTGTGCGGGAAGTATAATAATTAAATTAACCATTTTGCCCCCCTCCCCTTAATAACCCCTTTTTAACTCTTCTCTCCTATTCATAAGTAAGATGACCACTTTGCTGCAATCGCTCCCATTAATTGAAGAAGCCTTACTCTGTTGGGACATATCCTATAACTTCCTTTTCCTGAAGGTCAACAAAAATCTGAGGTACCCCATTGATAAGGTTTTCTTTAGATTCAAAAGAAACCATTAACACCTCATCTCTGTGAGGTTCACCGTCCAGCATATGTCCAAAACTAGTGTCTGTAATCTCTACTGAAGCATTTCTCCAATCTTCTTTAGCTAATTCATCCCATCCTTTTTCCTTAACGAATTCCCAAGCAACCTTTACTACAGATTGGTATTTATCGTTTTCTTCAACATTTTTAAAGATTTCTTCAGGTTCAGCACTCTCTTCAACTTGAGGTGAGCAAGCGATTAAACCAAAACATAAAGAAGTTATAGCTAAGCCGACTGTTATTCTTTTGATAGTAAGACCCTCCTGAAAAATACATTTATAAGATTAGACGGATTATTTCCTGTCAGGTTTCATTTTTCTCTTTATCAAGACGGATGTTACCCTGGATGTTCAACTAATACTCTTGCTAATTGAAGAAGGCAATAACCTGTGAACAATTAGCTGATCTTCAGTTATGCTCCCTTTTCTTGAATAAGATTAATGTTTAAGAAATAAACAGCCTCCTATCAGGAAGACTGTTTAAGCTGAAATCATTGTAGTTAATTAATAGTGCTTTCTGCTTCCTCACTAGATTTAGAAGTAATAGAAATTTTCATTTCTTTATTTAGAATTGCTGACGAACTTCTTCCAATCAATTGAGAATAATTTTTCCTTACCCAATCAGCAGCAAAATCATTAGTTGCGTAAATTACAATTTCATCATCAGTTAAAGACTTTATTCCAGTGTTTTTAAACCAAGTGGTAAAGGCTTTTTCACTTATTTCTTTTCTTATAATTTCTAATACCTTATTCCATAATTGCAATTTATCCATAATTTCCTCCTCTAATTAGTCCATTAATCAATCTTACTAAATCATCCATTGAAAATACAGGAGAACTAATGTGTCTTCAGCGGAGAGTTATTAAATTTATGCTCCCGATTGTTGAAGTAGCTATCTATTACCGTAAATTTAATTATCTTCCTTCTCCTCTTAATTGTGTTCCATTTGGAGAAAAGATTAAATCCAAATAGTATCTCTCATTTACTGAGGAAAAGGAAAACATATAGCTTTTATCTTTTTCAATAAGGTTATAGACGTTTGAATCTTTAAAATAGACTTTATAATATTCTCTGTTTTCTTCTTTTTCGGCTCCATTATAACCAACTACCCACATTTCCATATATTCACCTGGTTCAATATGATGCTCTTTTTCCATCACATAAAAATCACCAAATGTATGAGAACTATTTGTTAATTGATTATTACCTTGGGGATTTTCAAGATAAATAAAAATGCTTGCAATAACAATTAAACCGATGAAGATTAAAATCCATTTCTTTTTTTTTCTCATTTTATACTACCCCTCCTCATACAGATAGGTAAAAGTTTGAAGTTATCTCCCCTTTTTCCCCCTGTTCACACCGCACGTGAAACTTTCATTTCATACGGCGTTCCAACTAATCCAAATCCTCGTTTTCTATGTATAGGTGAAGCTATTCAAATTTTAAATCGATTGTAACTTGCATTGTTTTCGGAGTTCATTTATTTTCCTTTTTTGATTAGTGTCTACCTTTAATTCTTTTAGTGTTTTTTCAATCTTCATGTGGTCTTTAAGATGTACAAGTCGATGGACGGATTCATGCAATACTATAAGGTTGGAAAATCTGTCATCTCTTGAGAGATGATATGGTACTTTGTGATGACAGTGCCAGTCAGACATTCCAAGTTCCCTTCCCGTTACAGCACATTTTCCATACTGAGCAATGAACTTACTAATGCGATTATCGTTGTATTCAATCGATCGATTTGGTATAAAGTTTGTCATGACATAGGTTAGAACAATATTGGGTATCCCTTTAAGATTCCTGTGAATTTTCTCTCTACCTTCAACTGTATAGTTACAGGTTACTTGGGAGTAACACAAGTTTGTTTTATGCCGTTGGGCATAAATTGGGACAAATACCATCTCTTGTATCTTGTAAAACTGGGGTTCATAACCTTTGTACCTTTTCTGTAAGGTTACAGTCATATCTTCAAACTTTGCTTCTTTTCTTACATCTTTTAGTCGATTATATAATGTCCTTCGAAGATGGAAGTTTAACTCATTTAAATTATTCGATATATGAGTTGCTGCGGCGTAATAATTTTGTATTCCCATAACGACAGTATTAAAGTGCCAAACTGTTTCTGCACAAGGTTTCTTAT